>JBEKCU010000104.1:0-13125 GCA_050014735.1 Candidatus Acidiferrales bacterium
AATTATTTGTAAGAATTGTTGTCAGCTTCAGGTTCGCATACTGGTCGTGATAATAGATGGTCCCAGGGTCATCGGGCAGGCATGGCAGGATTACCACCCCGACGGCTGCAGTAACGCCGCAACCGAACGACACGCTCTGCGGGAGCAACGCGATGAACCACCGGGCCGACAGCGTGTTCTTGCCGTTTATCACATAATCCAAGTTGCCTACTGCCTGGTGTTCCTCGAACAACGCTGGACTGCTGAGGAGCACGCTCTGGTTCGCTCCTGTGGTTGAACCGGGGATGAAGTAGCTACCGTCTGGGTTCTTCAAGTTGAGAAGATTGAGAGCTACGGGATTGATGTTTGCCCCAGTACATGAAACCTGAGTCCCGCCTTCGAAGGTCGAGCCACCGGTGGCGGTGTTGGCGGGGCAAAATGTCGCCCCCAGCGCTGTCTGGAACGCAGCGGTGTTGCGGGGACCCGACGGGAGTGGAACCAATACAGGATTACCGGAAGCATAAATGGTAGCCCCGTTCTTCTGCTGAGTCTCCTGGTAAGACGCGAAGAAAAACAGTTTATCTTTCTTGATTGGGCCACCGATGGTGCCGCCGTACTGGTTCTCGTTCAATAACAACCTCGAGTTGTTGGGGGCCACGCCCTGGTTGCGAAAGAAATCGTTGGCGTTGAGCGCGGTGTTGCGGAAAAATTCAAAAGCCGAGCCATGGAACTGGTTGGTGCCCGATTTGGTCACCACATTGACGCTGGCACCCGGATTGCGTCCATAGCCGGCATCGTATAGCGAGGTCTGAATCTTGAACTCTTGAATGGCATCCGGATTCACAACACCCATTCCGGCGCTTCCACCCGCGTCGGCCGTGGTTCCGCTTCCGCTAGGATTCACCACTGAGGCGCCATCCATCGAGTAATTGTTCTGCGCGGTGGAAAGGCCGTTGGTAGCGATCTCCTGCGTCGCTCTGCCAAAAGCGCCAGCGTTCGCCACCGTGGCATTAGCGCCCGCCGAAAGACCCAGCAAGGAAGTATAGTTGCGCACGGTCAAGGGCACATCCGTGACGGTCTGGCTGTTGAGCACCGTACCTTGGGCCGCACCAGTCGTCTGAACCGCCGCTTCCGCTTCTGCGTTAACCTCAATTTGCTGACTCTGGGCACCCACTTGCAGGTTTTGATCGACAACAGCCGTCTCGGTCACAGTGATTGTGACCGACCCTACCATCGCCGATTTAAACCCGGTAGCTTCAACGGCCAGGCTATAATCGCCCGGAGGTAGAAATCCAAACTTGTAAGTGCCGTCGGCGCTCGTCGTTGCAGTGCGCGTCTGATTCGTACCTAAACTGGTGGCAGTGACGGTTGCATTCGGCACCACCCCACCCGAACTATCTCGTATCGTCCCCGTCAATGCGCCCGTTCCAGAGGTCTGGCCGAAAACTAAGGGACTCAGAACCAAGTAGAGAAACGCCAGTCCAAAACAGTTCAAGGCAAAAATGGATTTTCCTGAGAACGTGAAACGTCCTTTCATCCCCCACCCCCCTTTAACGCCGATTTTAAGATCCTGATTTTCCGTACAGGCCCGAATGCCCCACCCCGACCGTCTTAGTTAGTGGCTACGCCTCTTTGAGGTGGAAGGTAACTAATGGCCCCGGCTATAGCTTAATGCAAATCCAATGTCAAGATAAAAGAGCGTGGACATGTCACCGCGAAGAAGTGGGATGGGTCAAATCTTTCAAATCGACCCACCAGCAGCTTGAATCATGCGTTAGTCCTACTTTGATTGAGAACCATTGCTTCTGATTTTTATCATTTTCTGCCATTTTCTGCGGAAATTACTCGAACACGGCTTAGCGCCACTCTCCAATCACGGCGGAAATACTGAGAGGTTGGTCTTGATCGGCAAAAAAAATGAGGAATGTCCTGCCTTTTTTGTCCTTGACATCTCCCAATTTAGAGAGTAAAGCTCGCCGAGTTTTCCAAATTAGGTGATCCTCTTAAGTTACCGGCTAATCTTGTCATCGTGCATGATCTGGCGCTTGGGACGAGGCCATAAGTCTAGACGGGGGGCAGATGTTCAAAAATACGGTATTGCGGTATGCCTGGGTGGTTGTAGTTCCTCTATTCATGGTGGTCGCTCCGTCTCTTATGGCACAGACGGCTGCGACAAGCGCTTTGACAGGCACGGTGAGCGATCAGACGGGTGGTGTGGTTCCGAATGTGACAGTCACTGTGACGAATACAGACACAAGCCAGGTGCGAACCACAACGACGGGGGCGGACGGTTCTTACAAGTTTGGCTTTCTGCCGCCGGGCACGTATCGGGTGAAGTTTGAGGCGCCTGGGTTCAAGGTGGCCGAGGCCCCTTCGGTCACGGTCGCCGTGACAGAGACAGGGACTTTGGATCAACGGCTTGAGGTGGGCGTCCAAACCCAGCAAGTCACGGTTGAGGGTGAAGTGGAAACGGTTCAGACCTCGAACGCCACTGTGGGCACGGTGATGAGCTCTGAAACCATCAAGGATCTTCCCCTGACCACGCGCAATTATACGAACCTTCTGGGCCTTGCCACAGGGGCCGCCGCCGGCGTCTTCGACGCCGCCAATCTGGGAAAAGGCACGCAGGACATTGCCGTCAATGGCAGCTCTGCCAACCAAAACAACTTCCAAATGGACGGGGCCTCGATCGTGAGTTTGGCTAGCCATGGAACTGCTGTTGATTCCTCCAGCGACCCGGGCATTGGGATTGCAAACCCGGATGCGATTCAAGAATTCAAGATTCAGACCTCGCTGTACGACGCCGGCTACGGGCGCAAACCGGGCGCCAATGTGAATGTCGTGACCAAGTCCGGCACGAACGCATTTCACGGGACCGCGTTTGAGTTTTTCCGCAACACGGACCTCAACGCCAACGACTTCTTTCGCAATTCATCCCCAGCCGTCAATGGCGTTCCCAATAACTCGAGGCAAGTATTGAACCAGAACCAGTACGGCGGCGTGTTGGGCGGCCCGGTCAAGAAGGACAAGCTTTTCTTTTTCGCCTCCTACCAGCAGACCTGGCAGAAAAACGGGATTGCGGGTGGAGGCTACACTGCTCCTACTCTGGTTCCAATACCGAATGTCGACCGTACGAACACCGCCGCTTTCCGGCAGGCGCTGGGAGGAGTATTCTGCCCAACAGGGACGACGCCCGGTAAGACTGCACTTGGTGGGACGCAAGTCGCCTGCGATGGATCGAACATCAGTCAGCAGGCCATCAGTCTGCTCCAACTGACGCTCGATGGCAGCCCCTACATTCCCAGTTCGGGCACTGCGAAATACCAAAATGCCACCTTCAGTATTCCCGCTCGGTTTTCGGAGCACCAAGCCATCGGCAACATCGATTACGTAATCGACGGCAAGAACACCTTGTCGGGCCGATGGTTCTATGCCGACGATCCATACATCCTTAATTTCTCCTGCGCAGCCGGCGGCAGTTGCCTGCCTGGCACCGGCCTCGATAACCATTATGGTAACCGGGATTATGTCGTGCGGCTTACGTCGGTTCTAACCAACAACCTGGTGAATGAAGCGCGATTTTCGCTCCAGCGCTCCCTTACGGACCAATATCCAACGGTGCAGTTCACAGATTCACAGGTTGGCATTTTGCCCGTAGTTCCAACAGAGGACATTCTCAACCAGATAGTAGTCAGTGGAGGCGGCGCGAATTTTACAATCGGCGCAGCCAATTCGAATGACGTCAAACGGGTAACCGCATGGGAGCTTGCGGACCAGATTTCCTGGACGCACGGGAAGCACACGTTTCGGGCGGGCTTTGAATACGAGCGCGACCGGGTGAATTGGGTTAACCCTGGCACCGCGACGGGAGTGATGACTTTCCAAAGCTTCCAGGATTTCCTGCTGGGCCTGCCTGGCTGTCCTCCTCCTCCCCCGACCTTGACTCCGGCACAGGCGCAGGCGGCCTGCACGGCCACCGCGGCAAGCAGCGCGAACGGCAGCGGACTACCGGGCCCAGGGCAGACCAACGGTACATTCTTCAGCAACCTTGCCAATACAGGCGTGAGCACAAACGTGACTGGTCCAAGCGGCGCGGTTCACGGCTTTCGGTGGCCTGGCGCGAGCGCCTTTGCACAGGACGATTTCAAGATCAATTCGCGGTTCACGCTGAACCTGGGGCTGCGATGGGAATATAACAGTCTCATTCACGATGTGTATGGGAACAACACCAATCTTTGGCCGAGTCTGATCGCAACGGTCAACACACCTGCACAACTGGGAACCACGCCCGCCACAGGAACGCTGGCGGGGTGGGTGGTACCTTCCAATTATAACTTTGCGGCTAACATTCCTCCGCCGGTCGGGGGCCTTTTTCAGAGCAACCATACAGTCGGAAGTCAGAATGACACACCGAAGACAGGCTTTGCTCCGCGTGTCGGGTTTGCCTGGCAGCCGATCCCAAGCCGTCAGCTTGTCGTCCGCGGCGGGTTCGGCTATTTCTATGACCGGGTAGACATCGGCAGTTACCAGTCCGGTGCAACATTTGGCGAGCCGTACACGGTCTCAATCTTCCAATCTGGACAAGCAAACTACTTCTCGACGATCGGGCTACCCTATGGCCATCCGTCTCTGGGGTGGACGCCTCGCTGGATGAACTTAGCGACTGGGCAAAGCTCGGACTTGAACGCAGTGTTGATACAGCAAAATGTCCCTATGCCGTTGGCGGATGAATGGAATCTGAATGTCCAATATGAATTCCTGCCCACCTGGGTGATCGAGATCGGTTATGTCGGGATGCATGGTATCCATCAAATTGCCGCCATTCGGCAGATCAACGAGGCCCAACTGGCGAGCCCGGCCCAACCCATCAACGGCATCACACAGAATCTAAGTACCAACGCGGTCTTCCGTGTTCCCTATCTTGGCTTCGCGCCAGCCGGTCTGGACACCGACGTGTGGACCGGAGACGAAAAATTCAATAGCCTGCAGGCGACAGTACGGAAAGCACTGTCCCATGGCCTGTCACTTCAGGCTAACTATACCTGGAGCAAGGCCCTCGCAGACTACAGCATTGTCGCCTCTAACCAGGACAGCGGCGACCCCAATAATCTGCAACAACAATACGGACCGAATTCTTACAACCATCCTCAGCGGTTAACCGTGAACTATAGTTGGGATCTGCCGTTCGGCAAACCAGAGGGATTGAAGGGCAAGCTGATGAATGGCTGGAATCTGTCTGGAGTGACGATCGCTCAAGGCGGAATTCCTCTGACGATAAACGATAGCAGGGGCGGGGGAGTCTACGGCTTCGGTCCCGGCTCTTCAGTAGTTTCCCGAGCTCAGTTCTGCCCAGGAATGGGACCTGCGAACGCGGGAACTGCAGGAGGGGTGGAAGCCCGGCTGAACGATTATTTCAACAAGGCCGCATTTTGCGCCACTCCTGTGATTGGGGGCGACTCGGCGGCAACTGGTTATGGCAATAGCCCCGTGGGCGCTATTCTTGGCCCCGGACAATTCAACTGGGATGCCTCCTTAGCGAAGGTGACCAAGGTCGGGGGGATCACGGAAGGTGCCACGCTGCTATTCCGTGCAGAATTTTTTAACGCATTCAACCATGCGCAGTTTAGCGCCCCATCAGGAAATCAGTTGGACGTCTCCAAGTCAAACTTTGGACAGATTACCAGCACGTCGGTGAATCCGCGCCTGATCCAATTGGCACTGAAGTATGTGTTTTAGAGTTGAAAGAACAGCTACGACAAAGATTAATGATCGGTTCCGGTTGATGGTACGGCTAGTCGTTGAAGGCAGTAATAGGGGGACGTTATGACGAAATTGCATTCGAGATCCATGATGCCAACTGGGTTCATTTTTTGCTTGGTTCTGTTTCTCGCGATGGTCCGGATACAGGCCGCCCCACGGAGCCGCACCGTAGCGGCGCAGGCTGAGGCGAGTGGCGTGAATGTGGGCCCGGATAATATTGGCGGCGTAGTGACCAGTTCGAAGGGGCCGGAAGCAGGTGTGTGGGTGATTGCAGAAACGACGGACTTGCCGACCAAGTTTCGCAAGATTGTTGTCACCGATGATGCGGGCCGATACCTGCTGCCAGAACTGCCCAAAGCCAATTACAAGATCTGGGTGAGAGGCTATGGCCTTGTGGACTCGAAGACCGTCACAGCGACGCCGGGCAAGACATTGGCATTAACCGCAGTCATCGCTCCGAATGCCCAGGCTGCTGCGCAGTATTACCCGGCCGATTATTGGGTTTCTATTATGAATCTCCCTCCCAAGACTGCCTTTCCAGATGCGCATTCGCGCGCCGATTATCTGGCAGTCTTGAAGAGGGGCTGTAATGATTGCCATCAGATGGGCAACAAGGCGACGCGCGATCTGGAGCCAGCCCTGGGCACGTTCAAATCGCCCAAAGATGCTTGGGAACGGCGGCTCATGACGGGTCAAGTAGGTCCGTCGATGATAAACCAGCTCAACGAATTGGGGCATGATCGCGGCTTGACAATGTTCGCGGACTGGACCAATCGAATTTCCGCTGGTGAAGTTCCACCAGCGCCGCCGCGGCCACAAGGCGTCGAGCGAAACGTGGTCGTGACTTTGTGGGAAACCGATACGGACAAGTCTTTCATTCATGACGTGATCGCCTCGAACGAGCGGAAAGTCACTGCAAATGCCTACGGGATGGTGTATGCCCTCGATTTTCCAGGATCCCAGATATGGGCTGTGGACCCGCGAGAGAACACGAGTTCGTTGGTAGCAAGTGTTCCGATACGCAACGAAAGTGACCGAAAACTTTTTAAAACGGCGACTCCGCAGACCGTGGCGATGCCATCGCCATACTGGGGAAATGAACTCGTTTGGACGGATCCGAACTATATCGCCATGCCGCACATGGACAGCAAGGGCCGCATATGGTTTCACGCACAGACCATTCCTGACAGGGCCCCGTACTGCAAGAAAGGTTCAGGCAATCCCTTTGCGGAGAATTTCCCGATACCAGAATCGTACATTCCCCGCGGCATGGATGTTTTCGATCCCAAGACGGGCAAATTTGAACTGATCGATCTCTGCTTGTCAGCAGGCCATATGGCATTTGCTGACGATAAAGACGAAACTCTATATTACACGGATAGCCCTGCCGTGCCCCCAAGGATGGGCGGCATCGGTTGGGTGAAGACGAAGGTCTGGGACGCGACGCACGACCCACAAAAAGCCATGGGGTGGTGCCCCGCCGTGATCGATTACAACGGCGACGGAAAGACCGGCGCCTATACGAAGCCAGACGAGCCGATCGATCCGAAACTGGATCGCGCAGTTGACGATGGCAATGGTTACGGGATCGCATTTAATCCGGTGGACAAGAGCTTGTGGTATGCGGGCCACGGCCGGGGTGGAGTTATTGTGCCCGGAAAAATCATCCGCATGGTGGCGGGCGATAATCCGCCGGCAACATGCAAGACTGAAGCTTATGAGCCGCCGTTTGAGAATCCCAAGCGGCCGGGCGTCGAAGCTTTCCAGACCGAGGGAATCGCTGTCGACACCAACGGCTTGGTGTGGGCGGCCCTGACGGGGAGCGGCGATCTTGCTAGCTTCGACCGGAGCAAGTGCAAGGGGCCCCTGAACGGTCCGACAGCGACAGGACAACACTGCCCCGAGGGCTGGACGCTCTATCCGGCGCCGGGCCCGAAGTTCAAGGGAACCGAGATTCTGGCGGACACTTGGTATCACAACTGGATGGACCGCTATGACGCTCTTGGACTAGGCAAGAATGTGACGATCATATGCTCAAACGGCGACGATTCGCTGATCGCGTTTCTCGAAGACCAGAAGAAGTTTGTCACGATGAGGGTACCGTATCCGTTGGATTTCTATACCCGGAACGTGGATTTCCGCATTGACGATCCGAATGCCGGATGGAAGGGACGGGGGTTGTGGACCGGCAATGAGGACCGAGTGATCTGGCATCTAGAAGGGGGAAAAGGCAATAAGACCTCCCTCGCGCATTTCCAGATTCGGCCCGATCCGCTTGCCAAATAAATCGTTGGTTATGTTAAAAGGCTTGTGAAGATCAGTTCCTCAAGTCGTCTCAGAATCGTTAAGAGTCGAACGCAATCACGAAATTGAATTCAAGATCCGCGATGATAACCTGGCGTATTGCGGGTTTGGTTCTTTTTGCGGCGATAATCCGGATCCAAGCTGCCCCACGTAACAGCACCGTGTCCGCCAATGCGGAATTCCGAATGTTGTGCGTTTCCGACCTTTCATTTGCTGAAATATAACATGCTAAATGACTCATTCCCCAACGAACCGTTTCCGTTGCGGGTCATTCCATGTTGTGCACAGCGGTGGGAACAGGCCCGTCTTATCGGAATATATGGGCGAGCCGTAGTAAATATCAGCCCATTTCAGTTCAGCCCAGCTGAAAGCGCCACAAAACGGAAGCTTCGTTCCGTCTCTAAACAGGCCCATGAGATCCCTCTGTAGGGACTCTGTGGCCTGACCATCGCTTGTGCCTACGTAGGCCATCGTGCTGCCGATCGAGCGATGCCCTAACGCCTTCCGAATTAATGCGAGATTGGCGTTGCCTGCGACCAGATGAGATGCAAGCGAGTGCTTCAGCACGTGCGAATGCCGCTTCTCAACCGGTAGACCAGCGATCTCCGCGATGTTCCCGAATGCCCGGTTGTGCAAGGCCATGTTGGACCGATTGACCGATCAGGCGCAGATCGTCGAGACTGGGAACGAGTCGTATCGGTTTCGGAGGACGTTGCAGAAGAAAAGCGGAGGTAGGTAAGAGTTTCTCTCTGCCCCCGGCTGGAGCGAAGCCCTGCGGCGCCCGAAGGGCGACGCGTTTAGCGTGTAGCGCAGGCCGGGGGCAGAGAGAGGATGCACCAGAGGGACCAAATCAAGTTGACGGAATCAGGTAGGTCGGCCAGCTCTGCAGAGCTGGCCAACTTCCTAGGGCAATTCCCCTTCTGCGTCGCACGTGTTCACGTTGCCGGTTTCCGGTTCGACTTCTTCTCCCAACACCGTTGCGAACGGATCGGGTCCCTCCTCCGCCAGTGGATCGCCTCGTTCCTTCACAAAAGTGGGCAGCATAGATTTCGACCACTTGAGGTACGTTTTCTCAGCCTGATACATGGATTCTTCAAGTGACAATGGGCTTAAAGGCGATTTTGCCTGTTGCTTGTCCTCCGGGAAAGCGCGCTCTATGCAGAATTTCATAGCCGCGATATTTCCTTGTTTTGCCATTTCGACTGCTTTTTCCATGATCGATTCATATTCGCGGCGCGCGACGAGATTCCCAGCCATCTTGTTCTGCTTCGAAAGAAAATCAGCTCGCTTCATCACCTCCACATCTCGAGTCCACCTGTACGTTGTCATCCTCGAAACGTTGAAATGCCGCGCGAGATCTTCGAGGAACTTGAACTCTCGCAGTTCCTTCGGAACGGCAAGAAACCACGCGATTGCTTCGTGACCGGCAAATTCAAGCCGTTCCACGCCATCATAATTTTCTCGGCGCTTTCGCCGCAGTCTAGGGGGCGCACCAAAACGGACCTTCCTGACCTTTGCGTCGGTTACATTGGAGTCTAATTGTTTATTCTTATCGGGCATAGAAGTCTCCATAAAATAAAAAAAGGCAAGCTCAATCGCGCTAGCCCACCGAATTCTGTGCGTAGATCTTCGATCTACATAACTACGCATCGGGACTGGGTAGGCACAATCGCGACAACCTCGCCTTCCGTTACTTTAGTCGTACGCCCGGTTTGCAGAAGCTGAGGGGACATACTCATCCTTGCTCCCTGTTGAATCGTGGGAGATCCTCTATTTCAAGGCCTACAAGAGCCAATTGCCTGTCATTGAGCAGGCGCTTGAAACAGCGGGTCTAATGCTCGGGAGCGATAAGTCGAGAGGCTACTGCTTGGAAATGATCTGCGCGGATTTTCTGTCGGGCGTGAGCTTGGAAGCTGGAAACCAAGACGCTTTATTGCTTTCACTCACACGGCTGGTAGTTGGTCTTCCAAAGCCCCAGAGGAAGCAGCTTATCGAAAATGTCCAAGTGACGCCGTGACTGGGATGCGCGCGAAACGACCACGATTGAGGCTTGATCCTGAAGCCTATCGCCGGCTCTGCCGCGAGGTCTTGGAGCGAGATGGTTGGCGTTGCCAATCGTGCGGCTGCATCGAGGGCCTTCAAGTCCATCACATTCGGCCGCGAAGCCGTCTGGGTGATGACGCTGCCGAGAATCTGATCGCCCTCTGCGCGTTGTGCCACCAAAAAGCCCATCGACAGTCCTAAGCCGGCTCGGCCTTATACCTCTTCACCTTTATCCGATATTACAGGTCTTTCTCTTCTCATCCTTACAACAGAACGCACGATTCTAGCCGCTTACGCAGGCAGATTTCATCCCGTCGCCCTGCCCTAAGGCGAATCCGCCGTGATGCCCTCAGTTAGATTTCTCTGAGTTCGGACTATTATTTCCACATTCCTGGACCCCATGAAAGATCCCAGATGTCTTGTGAAACAAGTTGTTTGTTTTGATCGTGAGGACAGGTCTGGCTCGTCCTTTCGAACAGGTATAAATACCTGTCCTTAAGTTGGTCTTCTGACCAGTCGTGTGTGTTGGCAGAAGATTCTTAGAATGTTTGCGGTGTGACATACTGCCCTCCAAGTCGACTTCCTGTTCGTAAAATGTCGGGCTTTCGTACTATTTTCCTACTGCTACCTACGGTGCTGTTGGCGGCTCTGACGCAATCGGGATGTGCCCCATCGTCTGGAAACCTCGCTGCAAGTCCCACCAGCCTCAGTTTCGGAAACGTGGTGCTAGGCTCCAATAGCCATCAGACTCTGACACTCACGAATTCTGGCACTGCGCCGTCCACGGTTACCCAAGCTGCCGCGTCCGGCGCGGGTTTTAACTTCAAGGGGCCATCGCTTCCGATGACGTTAGCTGCCGGACAGAGCATAACCTTCACAACGAGTTTCGCGCCAACTGCAATGGGGAATGCTTCGGGAAGCCTCTCGATCACGACTAGCCAGACAAGCTCACCTCAGTTCACGGATGGGAGTATGCCAGTGGGGCAGTCCACCACAACTCATATGGAAACTGTCTCGATGAGCGGCACGGGAGTGCCGGTCGGACCGTCAATTACTACCCAGGTGGCCAGCCAGACGGTCACGGTCGGGCAGACAGCGACATTCTCGGTGGCAGCCTCAAGTGAGTCGCCACTCAGCTACCAGTGGCAGAAGAATGGAACGGCAATCAGCGGCGCGACCGCAACAACTTACACGACTCCAGCAACGGCAATCTCTGACAGTGGAAGCCAGTTCAGCGTGGTGGTCAGCAATTCGACCGGCAGCGTGACGAGCAACACTGCCACTCTTACAGTCACTGCAGCCGCAGTGGCACCCTCGATCACCACTCAGCCTGCCAGCCAGACGGTCACGGTCGGGCAGACAGCAACATTCTTGGTGACAACTACGGGTACTGCACCGCTCAGCTATCAGTGGCAAAAGAACAATGCAGCCATCAGCGGCGCCACTTCGGCGAGCTATACCACCCCGCCCACGGTGACCTCCGACAGTGGAAGCCAGTTCAGCGTGGTGATCAGCAATTCGACCGGCAGCGTGACGAGCAACACTGCCACTCTTACCGTCACTGCAGCTGCGGTGGCACCTTCGATCACCACCCAGCCTGCCAGCCAGACGGTCACGGTCGGGCAGACAGCAACATTCTTGGTGACAACTACGGGTACTGCACCACTCAGCTATCAGTGGCAAAAGAACAATGCAGCCATCAGCGGCGCCACTTCGGCGAGCTACACCACTCCGCCCACAGTGACCTCCGATAGTGGAAGCCAGTTCGCCGTAATTGTCAGCAACTCAACGGGCAGCGTCACGAGCAACGCCGCCACCCTTACGGTCAACGCCACTCCGGTAGCGATCACGGTAAGCCCGAGCAACGTAACAGTCACGGTGGGAAATACTCAGCAGTTTGTAGGAACCGTAACCGGGTCCTCGAATACGGCGGTCGCATGGACGCTGAAAGGCGCCGGCTGCACCGGTGCGGCGTGTGGTACAATTTCTAGCAGCGGCCTGTATATTCCGCCGTCGAGCGTGCCCTCACCAGCGGCGGTTACTGTAACAGCGATCAGCGTGGCGGACCCCACCAAATCGGCTTCGGCCAGCGTGGCAATTGTCGCAGCGGTGGCGGTCTTGTTAAGCATCAGCCCAGCGAGTGCGTCTGTCCCTACCTCTGGAACACAACTTTTCAACGCAAGCGTGACGGGCACTTCAAACACAGCGGTCAACTGGACCGTAACCGGTGCCGGCTGCAGCGGCTCATCCTGCGGGACGATTGCAACCAGCGCATCGTCAGCGGTCTATTCGGCCCCTACTGTGGCGCCTTCGCCGGCAAGCGTCAACGTAACCGCAACCAGCGTCGCCGACCCAACTAAATCAGCTTCAGCAAGTGCGACCATCGTTCCGGTGGTTGCCGTCACGGTCGGTCCGACCGGCGCGTCCGTTCCCACGGGAACGACGCAACAGTTCACCGCATCCGTGACGGGAACCTCAAACACAGCGGTGGCGTGGAGCGTTGCGGGAACCGGATGCAGCGGCGCGGCTTGCGGAACGATCGGCAGCAGCGGGCTCTACACGGCCCCGGCGTCGGTTCCATCCCCTGCCAGTGTCACTATTACAGCGACCAGCGCGGCCGATCAGACCAAATCGGGTGCTGCCAATTCGACGATCGTTTCGTCCGCAAAAGCCGGACCCGTTCTGCCCACGCTTCCGCAGGCTTCTGTGGACATCACCATGCCCGTCCAATCCGGGACTGTCCGGAACGTGGCAGCCGGCAACGCGGCTGGATTCCAGGCCGCGATCAACGCGGCTACCTGCGGAGACACGATCGTTGTCGTGGCTGGTTCAACCTACACCGGCAATTTCACCATACCCAACAAGGTTTGCTCCGGCTGGATTCTCATTGAGTCCAGCGCGCTGGCTTCGCTTCCTCCGTCTGGCACTCGCGTAAGCGGGGCTTGCACCGCTGGAACTCCGCCGGCCACGGTTTGCCCACCGCCGTCCACGACAAACATGGCGACTATCGTTTCAGGTATTGCGGACACCCCGACGTTT
>JBEKCU010000105.1:0-13093 GCA_050014735.1 Candidatus Acidiferrales bacterium
ACCTTGCGGCCATGAGCGAATTGGTGCTCGATAAAACCGGCCTTCTCCCTCATTCGAATCCGGGAGTAATGGGCACCGAGGATCTTCGACGCCTGCGCGAGACCAACGTCAGCGTGGGACTCATGCTTGAAAGCGCGAGTCCTCGGCTGAGCCGCATCGGCGGGGCACACTGGAAGGCTCCGGACAAAGTGCCGTCTCTTCGGTTGCGGACCATTAAGGATGCGGGGAAATTGTCGATGGCGTTTACCACCGGCATCCTGATTGGGATTGGCGAGACTTTGGAGGAACGCGTGGATGCGCTCTTCGAGATTCGGTCCGCCCACGAAACCTACGGTCACATTCAGGAAGTAATCGTGCAGCCGTTTCGGGCGAAGCCGGATATTCGCATGGCGCAGGCGCCCGAGCCCTCGCTGGAAGATTTACAACGTACGATCGCAGTGGCCCGCTTGATTCTTGGCGGCGAGGTGAATATACAATCCCCGCCCAATCTTCTTTCGGAGGATTATCCGGAATTGCTCAAGGCCGGCATCAACGATTGGGGCGGAGTTTCGCCGGTGACCAAGGACTTCATCAACCCGGAGGCTGCCTGGCCGCAGATTTCATCGCTGGCAGCGAGAACCGCCTCCGCAGGCTTTGTGCTGCGCGAACGGTTGGCGATCTATCCGGAATTTTCCGCGCGGCCTGAATTCATTAACGAGCGTCTTCAGCCGAAAGTTCAGAAACTGCGGGGCGAGGACGGATACGCTCGGGGGGACCAATCATGCTGAAAACAATGAGTCCGGAATGGAAAGAAATTTCCTGGGATCGCGCGCTTGCGGCAGCGATCCCTAACGTCGCGGTCGCCCTCGAAAAAGTTCTTGCCGGAAACGACCTGGGATTCGAAGAAGGGCTCACGCTGGCCCGCGTTGAGGGGAACGACCTTCGGGCATTGGTGAAAGTCGCGGACGAACTTCGTCGGCGCGCAGTTGGCGACCGCGTCACGTACGTAGTGAACAGGAATTTGAACTTTACCAACGTTTGCATCGTCGGCTGTGCGTTTTGCGGGTTCAGCCGGGGGGCTGATTCACCGGATGCGTATTTTCACTCGACGGATACGCTGGTAGCCAAGTCGGTCGAGGCAGTTGAGCTTGGCGCGACGGAAGTGTGCATCCAGGGCGGGCTGCCGAAAGATCTCAACGGTTATTATTACCTCGAACTGCTGAAGGCCATTAAGGCGCGCCTGCCTCAGCTTCATGTGCACGCCTATTCCCCGATGGAGATTACTTACGGCACAGAGAAGACGCGGCTGCCCTTGCGCGAATATCTGTTCATGCTAAAGGAAGCGGGTTTGAACAGCATTCCGGGAACGGCCGCGGAAATTCTCGACGACCGCGTGCGCAAGTCCCTAAGTCCGAATAAGTTGAAAGTGCAGCAATGGATTGACGTGATTCGCACCGCCCACAGTCTCGGCATTCCCTCGACCTCCACGATGATGTACGGCCACACAGAGGCGCCCGAAGATTGGGTGAGACATATGCTGCTGATCCGCGAAATTCAGAAAGAGACGCGCGGTTTTACCGAATTTGTGCCTCTGGGATTCATCCATTCCCATACAAATCTGTTTCAGATCGGTGGCGCCCGTGCTGGACATTCAGAGCGGGAGGATCTCCTGGTTCACGCGCTCGCTCGTGTGCTTCTGCATCGGTATATCCCTAACATCCAGGTTTCCTGGGTCAAGCTTGGTTTTGACCAATCCCTGGCTTGTCTCGAGGCGGGAGCGAACGACTTCGGCGGAACGTTGATGGAGGAAAGTATTTCGAAAGCAGCCGGCGCAAATTTCGGAGAGTATGTGAGTCCCGGGGAGTTCCGCGCCATGATCCGAACCATCGGGCGTGTCCCGGTCGAGCGCGCCACTACTTACAAATTTCTCAAAGTCTTCGAACAAGCGGACGCTGAGGAAATTCTGCCCATCGAGCGATTACAGATGTTGGCGGCTACGAGGAAAAATTCGTCCGTGAACGCTACCGGCTATTGACCAGCGACCGGTCCAGAACGAACCACCCTGCTGGCCTTATTGCCCCTGACGATCCCGCATCATTTGCATCGGATCGAATTTCTTCGGTGTGCCAGTGATGTGATCCTTGGCGTCGGTAATCACCTTCGTCAGCACGATCGTTTGATCTTTACCTTGCATTTTCACCAGGCCCCACGGCGCGACTTTATCCGAGACCCAGCCGTCTCCCGATCCATCCTTCATGTGGTAGTGCTGGCAGCTGAACGTTCCCGCAGGGACCGTAATTGTGTCCGTGCCAACGAAATCGGCCTTGTCGCGAATATCGCTGGCCGTGTTCTGCCCCATCGCGCGACCGGCCGGATTCGTGCTGTCCATTTCCATGGGGTCGCGGCCTGGCATCTGCATGATCATTTTCGTGGAAGTCATCCCGCTATCGCCCACGGACAACAGGGTCTTCATGTACATATCGCCACCCATGCGTGGATTCGACATCGCCATTTCCATCCAGTAAGCAGGCTTACCACCGACCTCCTCTTGTCCCACAATCGTAATTTCCATTTGGGTCTTCATCCCATCCGGTCTCGTCACTTCATAAGCAGCGCCTGCGCCCACTACGGGGTGGAAAATACCGCTCAAATTGGGACGCGATCCCATGCCCATTTGCGCAGCCAGCGGCAACGCTAATCCGAACATTGCAAGAACAATGACGATCTGTTTGGTCTTCATGAGTTTTTCACTTTCTGAGTCTCTGCCAGCAGTTGGTACTCATCCGGGTCAAATCCGATAACTATGGTATCACCCGTGACGAGAGTTGGCGTCGTGCAACTATCCAAGTCCTCGGTGAGAATCCGCAGATAGTCCGGATTTGCACGAATGTCCCGCTCCTCAAACGAGATACCGCGCGATGCCAGGAACCGCTTCGCGTCCAGGCACGCAATACACCCAGGCTCCGTGTAGAGAAGTATCTCCATGTTCCGTGCGAGCAAAATTCCGAATCGAATTGTTTAGAGGATTCCGACAACCGTCCCGGCCCCTTCTTGTATCAGATTTGATTCCAGGCGTGCAATCGGATTCGTGGGGAGAATCGCATGTTTTCTTGACTGAAAGAACAGTTCTGGAAACGGCGCGGGCAAGTCACTCGTATGCCAGGGCATCCACGGGATCGCTTTGGGCGGCTCGAAGCGCCGGATACAGCGCGCCGGCAATTGCGCCGACAATGGTCAGAAGGATCGCCCTGACAATCCATCCGCCCTCAATGGCAATTTGAAGCGTCGGAGATGTGCGATGCAAAATACCTACAACGCTATAGGTGCAGAGCAATCCAAAAGCAACACCGAGTGCAACCATCACTAGGGTTTCGCCGACGATCATCCCACAGATTTCCAGCCGGGAAGATCCAAGCGCCTTGAGAACGCCGATGTCGCGTGTGCGCTCAAGCACCATCGTGTGCATCGTTAGCAGCACTACCAGGAAGCTAATCACCATTCCAAGCAGCACAAACGAGCGGATAAAGGGCTTCAATTCCGGCAAGTTGGATGACGTCATCAGCGTGCTGAACTCCGCCATCGACCGGATCTTATACGTGGGAAGCAGCTTGACCAATTCGTTGCGCACACCTTCTGTGTCGCCCTTACTGCGAACAAAAAACATCGAGACACGCTTGTCGGCGCCGGCGATATCCTGCGCCGTTTTTATCGGAACAAAAAATCGCGCGCCCTTTCCGTGCACGACGATCCCCGAAATCGTAAATGGATGACCGAGCAGGGTTGTGGTTTGCCCCACGTGCAGCTTCCTCGATTGAGCGGCGAGGTCATCCGCAATGGCTTGATTGGCTTCCCGGAACCGGCCGCCCGATAAAAAATTGAACCCATTGCTGAGTCCGGCAAACCGGTCGTAATCAACGCCATAGACGACCCCAAAATTGTGCTGGTCCACAACGATCAGCACCGGCGCCACTTCATCGACTCCGGGAAGGCTTTCAATTTTTGAAACCAGCGTTTCCGGCATTACGGCGCTGGAAAATGCAAAGAAGATTGAGGAGTTCGGCGGCTGCACGATGATGTCGGCGCCGACTCCTTCGGCGCGAGTCCGCCAGTCCGCCAGGGCGCCAGACGTGAGGCCCACAATCAGCAGAACCAGAAACACTTGAAGCGACAACGCGAGCACGCTGAGCGCCGAGCGCAGCGGGCGAACTCCCAGGTTGCTCCACAGGAGATGCCAGATCATAAAGCCTTTGTAGGGTTTCTCATCCATCCGCGGAATTCCGAACTTCAAATTTCAAGACGACAATCTAACACCACACGATACAGCGGTCAAAAGCGTATAAATTTTTCGGTAGCACCTCGAATGCGGGTTTTGCACCTCGGCAAACGAAGGAACGGCCGACGAGACGGCGCCACCAAAACCGATCCTTAAAATCATGCTTCACGTAAATCTGGGCGCTGCCAAATTTTTCCTTTTGCGCGAAGTTATCAACAGTTCTGTTCAAAAGTTTGTGGAAAACACTTTGGACGGATGTCTATCGCTCGTGAAACAAAGACTTTGATGCAGTTTGCACAACGATGAAGCATTTCAGCGCGGCGTTCAATCGCAAACCTATCTCTCTTTTCATCTTGGAATCCGCAAAGCGAACGAAAATGAAAACATTACCTTCCGCATAGCTGCGATCGAGTGAAAAGCAGCGAGACTAAATTGACTGTTCGCCTTTCAATACCACTTGGGAGGCCGTACAAGCGCGACATTAATCGTCTGCTCCGCCTGGTTGACGTCGTAATATTCTCCGAACGTCTTCCAACCAGGCGCAATCACCTGAATGAGAAATTTCCCCGGAGGAATCGCGGGAACGTGACACACGCCGGACAAGTTCGTCTTCAGATTCATTTCGATCTTCTTGTCTTTGTACAGCTTGCGCTCTTCGACGTACCTCACATAGACGCTGGCGCTATCGATCGGCGCCTTTTCGTCTCCGCCGGTAACCACAATCGTTAACCGAACTTCCTTGGAAGTGGAATCGGATTTTCCCTTGGCGTCCGCGTCTTTATCCTGACCGTGGAGAGCGATGGCGAAAAGAAATACCAGCGACGACACAATTAGGACTGAGTTCTTTATATGATTCGACTTGATCTTCATAAACCACACCCTGGGAACAGCCTCCGACCGCCTGTTCCTCATTCTTCCCCTTTTTAACGGATGACGCAAGCAGGTAGTATATTCGAATGGTTCCAAGCTGAGCCCGCAGCCAAAGTAACGCTAAGACCCCAAGGAGATTGTCGAATGGGATTCGCAACCGACGCCATACACGTAGGACAAGAGCCCGACCCGTCAACCGGTGCCATCGTCGCGCCGATCTATCAGACTTCGACGTACCTCCAGGAGGAACTGGGAAAAACCAAGGGCTATGACTACGCCAGGACTTCACATCCGAATCGCCGGGCACTCGAGCGGACAGTGGCAAAACTCGAAGGCGGCACCGGGGCATACGTCTTCACATCGGGCATGGCGGCCATCGACTCGGTATTCCGTTTGCTGCGTCCAGGCGATCACGCCATCATTTCGGAAGCCGTATACGGCGGCGTGATCCGGCTCACGACGCAGTTTCTGGTCCAGTGGGGACTTGAGTTCAGCTTCGTGGACACCTCTTCACCCGAGCACGTGGAGCGTGCGATCAGGCCGAACACGAAAATGATCTACGTGGAGACGCCGACGAATCCAACCATGTGCGTGACCGACATTGCCGCGATCGCCAAAATTTCGGAGGCGCACAAGACCACGCTCGTAGTGGACAACACATTTCTGAGCCCGTACCTGCAATCGCCGATCGCCCTGGGCGCGAACATCGTTGTTCACTCGATGACAAAATATCTGAACGGGCACAGCGATTCGGTGGGAGGCGCGGCGATCCTCACGAATCCCTCCGATGCGGAAAAACTTTATTTCTTGCAGCGCTCCACCGGGGCGGGCCTCGCGCCGATGGATTGCTTTCTCATCTCGCGCGGGATCAAGACGCTGGCGGTTCGCATGCAGCAGCACGACGCGAACGGCAGAACCATCGCGCGTTTCCTCGAGGATCATCCCTGCGTGATGCGCGTGCTCTACCCCGGCTTGCCTTCGCATCCACATCATGACGTCGCAGTCCGGCAACAACGCGGATTCGGCGCGATGATTTCATTCGATGTCGTAACGCTGGAGAACGCGCGAACACTGCTCAATCATGTAAAACTTTGCTCTCTCGCGGAAAGTCTGGGAGGAGTGGAAACGCTAATCTCGCATCCCGCCACGATGACTCATTCCTCCGTGCCTGCCGAAGTTCGCGAGCGGATCGGAATCACCGATGGACTCATTCGCATCTCGGTGGGAATCGAGGATGTCGAGGATTTGATGAACGATCTGGATCAGGCCCTGCGGAAGATGTGATTATTACTCTCCCGAGAGACTATCGTCGATCCAGTCGAGATACGCGCGCGATCCAGCCGCAAGCGGCAGCGCGATGAACTCGGGCACATCGTACGAATGAAGCCGTTCGACCTCCGCCTGCAGCCTCGCGAGACGTTTCCGTGAAGTTTTTATCAGCAGCAGCCGCTCCTTTGCCGATTCGACCTTTCCTTTCCAGCGATAAATTGACATCACCGCGCCAGGAAGAATGTTGACGCAAGCGGCCAGCCGCGCGTCGACAACGGCGCGACCGATCCGCCGAGCCTCCGCCACTCCCGAACAGGTCACCAGAACCACAAGTTTGTCCTTCAAGCGAACCTCCAAGCCGTTACTCTTTCTCGCGCGGCAAGTTTCCATTGTGTTTGTAATTCGCTCTCTACGCTACAATACATCGCCGGAGAACAAACATATTTGCTCGTACCATGACCTCGACGATTAAATTCGGGACTTCCGGTTGGCGCGCGATCGTCGCGGACGATTTTACTTTCGCCAACGTCCGGCTCGCCACCGCCGCCATAGCGGAGCATGTCCTCAGTCGAAACGCAAAGCCCACGCTGACAATCGGCCATGACTCGCGATTTTTTGGCGAGGAATTCTCGCGCACAGCCGCGGGAATCCTGCGAGAATACGGCATCCATGTTCTGCTTTGCCAGGGTTCGACTCCGACTCCCGCCATTGCGTATGAAATCCGGCGGCGCAATCTCGACGGCGCGATCAATTTTACCGCCAGTCACAATCCGGCCGAGTATCAGGGACTGAAATTTTCCGGGCCGGATGGCGGCCCTGCCCTGCCCGAAGTGACGCGAGAGATCGAAGCGCACGCGGAGAAACTTGGACAGCGCGGCCCAGCCAAACCAGATGAGAAACCGTTCGAGGAGATCGATTCGCGAGAATTATATCTTGATCGTCTCGAACAGCTCGTAAATTTCGAGGCCATCTCGGACGCTAATTTGAGCGTTGTCGTTGACGCCCTGCACGGCTGCGGGGCTGGATATCTCGATCGCGCGCTTGCCGAGCACGGCATCGATGTGCAAGCCATTCGAGTCGATCGCGACGTTCTCTTCGACGGCGCCGGTCCCGATGTCTCCGAGGAACATTTGGGTCCGCTGCGCGACGTGGTGCTCGCGAAAAATGCCGCCGTTGGACTCGCGACCGACGGCGATGCCGACCGGTTTGGCATTCTGGATGCTGATGGAACATGGATGCAGCCCAATCACATTCTGGCGCTAATCTATGACTACCTTGTGGAATCGCGCGGATGGAAAATGCCCGCGGCGCGTAGCGTTGCCACTTCGCACTTGATGGACGCGGTCGCCCGCCATTACGGCACAACCGTTTTTCAAACGCGCGTCGGGTTCAAGTATATCGGTGAATTCATTCAGCAGGACAAAATCGCCCTGGGCGGCGAGGAAAGCGCGGGAATGTCGATTCGCGGCCACGTTCCGGAAAAGGACGGCATCCTCGCATGCCTGCTCGTCGCGGAGATGTTGGCCGTGCGCCGAGCGACTCTCGGTGAACAGCTGCGCGCCCTTTTCAAACGAGTTGGCGCTGAATTCTGGCCGTTGCGGACCAATCTGCATCTGGCTGACGAAATAAAGATGAGAACGGTCGAGCGACTGAAATCCAATTTCACGAGTTTTCTCGGACGGCGCGTCAAGAACATGGATCGCACCGATGGCCTGAAGCTCGAATTCGAGGGTGGATCGTGGGTGTTGTTGCGGCTTTCCGGCACCGAGCCGCTGGTGAGAATTTATACGGAAGCGGCGACGCTGAAAGAATCGTCACACATCGCTAGCGAAACCCAGGCCTGGGTCATGGGCGCGGCGCAGGAAGCGAAGGCAGGATGAACTTGGAACAAATGCGGAACATTTCCCCGAGCGAGGCCGCGGCGTATGTCCGAAAAAACTCGTGGCGGATTTTGGGCCTGGCGCTGATTACCCTCTTGGTACATGACGTCTTTGGCTCGCATGGTTTCATCGCGATGCGCCGCACACAGCGCGAAATCGAACAGATGCGCGAGCAGATCGGCAAACTCAACGACGAAAACAAATCCATGACCGACCAGGTCAATTCGCTCAAGACCGATCCGAAGGCCATCGAGCGCATCGCCCGCGAAGAAATGGGCCTGGCGCGCCCCGGAGAAATGATTTACAAACTTCCCGATTCAAGCAAACCTGGCGATGCGCCAGAACACGACATACATAAGTAGCTCTTCGCAGGTAGCGCCGGCATCTCGCCGGCGGGTTTAATCCCGGCTCGATTAAGTTTCAGCGGCAAAATTCAAAAACCACCGGTCCCTCTTGCATCGGGACGAGCGACACGCCGGCAGCACAAAAACCTAGGTGCTCGCGGCGCGGCGAAAATACGCCATGATTTCCTCTTTTCGGTCCGGAAATCTGTTTCGTGCCACCGCCAGCAATGTCATCGCACAGAATATTGCTACCAAACCCAACGTCGCCGTTCCAACGCCCACGCTTCGCCTGGGCACGATCGAAAGTCCGCCGTACACAAATTCGATGTGCACCCAGTAGACCAATAACGAGCATTTACCCATTTCAATCAGCGGACTGAAACCACGCTCTCCCGGCCCCCACTTACACCACGCGTAACCCGCGAACGTCGTCACCAGGAGGAGTCCCAGACGGACCAGAAAAAAGTTTGGGCTCGTGTGCCAGAAATCGTGGACCGTGTACAGTTGCACCGGGCGCACATCGAGCCACAGTCCCAACTCGAATAGCGCTACTCCTGCAGCACCCGCGACGGCAAGGCTCGCGGTCTGATTTCGGCGCGCCCACTCCGATAGCAACAACGAACCAATCGCCAATCCCGCAAACGCGAACGCCGCCCACGGGAAGATCGGAAACATCCAGGGCTGCGGCTGCGCAAACGTATGCACTCCGTCGATGTAGGACTCGAGCCACCACATATGCCAATGTGGACGCCACGTGGTCCACATCTGCGGCGTCACAATCGCAATCGCCGCCGCGCACGCCACCGCCGTGACAATCGTAATCTTCCGCAGCCGCGGGGCATACATCGGCCATTCCATCGCTTCTTGCCCGGTGCCGCTACCCGGCGTTCCAACGGCTGCGATCCGGCACGCGATTCCCATCATGATTAGCGAGATACCAATTACATTGAGAATATCGACGCGAAGCAGATCGGTCCACGGCGAAAAAGGCTGGCCAAGCAAAAATTCCTGCAAGCGAAAAAGCAGCGCCAGGCAAAAGATTTCTCCGCCGCGCAGAATCGTGGTACGCGCGATTTCATTTGCGGAGACTCCCTTCTGTCGTAGCTTGTCCGTAACCATCGCGAAGGAAACTCCGGCGAGAAACAAAAACAGCGGCGCCGGAAGCGTTCCCCCGAGTTGCGACAACTTAATGAATCCCCCTTCGCGCGCTTTGCCGCCGAGCCAGGAGTCATAGCAATGCGTCTGAAACATCACCAGACACGCAAATCCTCGGAGCCAGTCGATATAGGCGATTCGTCGTGAAGGTTCGGGCATGTTTAAGTAGGACAGGCTTCAGCCTGTCTGGTTCTGACTTTCGATGGTCTAAGGGAAATTCAAAAACATACATGCTGAAGCCCGACCTACTTAAGGCTCCTACTACCGCACCACGCCAGACAACGGGCTCGACGCCGAAGCGTAAAGTTTCTTGGGCATCCGTCCTGCAAGAAATGCTTTGCGTCCGGCGGAGACGGCATCGCGCATCGCATCCGCCATCAGGACTGCATCTTGCGCTTCGGCGATTGCAGTGTTCATCAGGACGCCGTCCGCGCCCAGCTCCATCGCGACGGCGGCATCGGATGCCGTGCCCACGCCCGCGTCCACGATCATCGGCACTTCAGTGATGCGTTCGCGGAGGATGCGCAAGTTCGCGTGATTCTGAATGCCCATGCCGGAGCCGATCGGCGCTCCCAGCGGCATCACCGCCGCGGCGCCCGCATCGATCAGCTTGCGAGCCACAACGAGGTCGTCGTTCGTATAGGGCAGCACGACGAAGCCCTCGCCCACCAGGATGCGCGTCGCCCGAACAAGCTCCTCGGTGTCTGGGAACAAAGTCTGCTGGTCGCCGATCACTTCTAGTTTTACCCAGTTCGACAATCCCACCTCGCGCCCAAGGCGAGCGGCGCGTATCGCTTCATCGGCGGTGTAGCAGCCCGCCGTATTTGGCAGAATAAAAATCTTCTCGCGGTCGATGTAGTCGAGCAGCGACTCCTTCGTGCGGTCGGAGAGATTCACGCGGCGCACCGCGACGGTTACCATGTCCGCACCCGAAGCCGCATGCGCGCGAGCCATCTCCTGAAGGCTGCGATACTTCCCCGTACCCACGATCAAGCGCGAACGAAACGCGCGCCCTGCGATCACCAGTTCGTCACTCATTTCAGATCTCCCCCAAATATTGTATCGCGAGAGCGTTGCGTGGCACAGATTTGAGACCAAGGGCCCGCATTGAATCCATCTACGTGCCCGCGTACAAGCCTTCGATGACTTTCGCGTAGCGTTCCTCGATCACCCGGCGCTTGAGCTTCAGCGTGTAGGTAAGCTGCCCGCCATCGAATGTAAAATCATGATCGAGCAGCGCAAATCGCTTGATCGTTTCATACTGCGCAAGTGTCGCATTCAGCCGCTCGACCTCCTTGGCGATCAATTCGTGCACCCACGGATCGGCGGCTAGCTGCTCGCGCGACCCGAACGTGTGCCCCTGCACTCGTGCCGCTGCTTCGACGTTCGCGAAATTCGGCACGATCAGCGCCGAAATAAATTTATGTGTGTCGCCAACCAGCACCGCGTTCAGGATCAGCGGGCTCGTCTTCAGTTGGTTTTCAATCGGTTGCGGCGCAACAAATTTTCCCGCCGCCGTCTTGAACAAATCCTTCTTGCGGTCCGTGACGTAGAGATAGCCTTCGTCATCCAGGCGTCCAATGTCACCGGTCGCGAGCCATCCATCGGGCGAGAGCACTTCGCTCGTCTCCGCTGGTTTCAAATAGTAGCCCTTCATCACGCATGGGCCGTGCACGAAAATTTCACCGTCCTCCGCGATCCGTACCTCGACGTGAGGGATCGGCCGTCCAACGGTTCCAACTTTGTTGGCGCCCGGATAATTCGCGCTCACGACCGGCGAAGTTTCGGTCAAGCCATAGCCCTGATAGACCGGCACGCCCACGGCCCAAAAGAACTCGGCGAGTCCACGGGAAAGAGGCCCTCCGCCGGAGATGAACGCACGGAAATTACCGCCAATGCCTTCACGGATCTTCGAATAGACGATCCGGTCAGCGATTCGCCACCGCAAACGTAACCCAAGAGGAGCGCGGTCGCCGTAGGCCCGCCAGCGCACCGACTCGCGCGCCAACGCGGTCGCCCAATCGAACAGTCGCCGTTTCAATCCGGTGTTCTCATAGCCTTTCTGCATGATGTTTGCATAGAGCTTTTCGAACACCCGTGGCACGGCAGCCGCAATAGTGGGGTGAACCTCCAACAGGGCCTGCGGAAGATCGTCCATCCTTTCGACATAGGCCACGGGAACGCCACGGAACAGATACGCGTACGCCGTGACACGTTCATACACGTGTGAAAGCGGCAGAAAGCTGACGGCCCTGTCGACAGGCGTCATTTTGTACGGATCGACCGAGGTCTCTTCGTTGGAACTCAGATTATTGTGCGTCAACATGACGCCCTTTGGCTCGCCCGTGGTGCCGGAAGTGTAGATAATCGTGGCGAGTCGGTCGGCACTGACCCTCGCCGCGCGCAAGCGGTATTCCGCGACGGCATCGTCGCCGGTGGCAGCCGCGAAGTTTTCATAGCGCAGAACTTCATCCCCCAGATCCGCTGGAACGGCTCCGCAAATGATGTGTTTCACCGACCTCAATCGATCACGGCATTCCAGCAACCGGCGCGCCTGCATCTCTCCCGCGACGAACACAACCTCGGCGCCAGCATGATTCAGGATGTAAGCAATTCGTTCGGGCGATTCATTGAAGTAGATCGGAACATCGGCAGCCCCCAGCCCCAGAATGGCAAAATCGGCTACATGCCATTCGGGACGGTTCGGTGCGAACAATCCCACGCGGTCACCGGGCTTAACGCCGAGCTGCTCCAGCGCATTCGAAAGCCCCGCAATGCGCCGAAGGAATTCAGCGGAGGAAATAGGCTCCCAACGGCCATTAACTCGAAGCATGGCTGCCCGATCGTTCGGGAGCCGGTCCACCGCATGCAGGAGCTTTTCTGTGAGAGTCGCGTAGGCCATGGCGAATGAGAACATTACAGCACGACTCTCCGAGCTTGCAACGGCAGTTCTTCGCTTTTAAGTAGGACCGGCTTCAGTCTGTCGCTTTTCGCAGCCGATAGAAAGAGCCAAACCCGACGGGCTAAAGCCTGTCCTTCCTAAAATCATTCGTTGGCATATACGCCGATAACACAATCTTCGATCTGGAGCCTCATTGAGATATGCTGTATTATCTGAGTGTTAGCTATATCTAATGGGCGTTGGCGCGTGGCCGGGCCCAAATCCCGCGAAGGAAACGTCCCTGCGCATTTCCTCAGGGCCTCATGAAACGCCTGATTGAATGTGTGCCGAATTTCTCCGAAGGGCGTGACCCCTCCAAGGTCGATGCCTTGGTCGACGCCGTGGGCGGCGTCCCGGGCGCATGGGTGCTCGACCGCACGAG
>JBEKCU010000106.1:0-13091 GCA_050014735.1 Candidatus Acidiferrales bacterium
GGCTCCAGAGATTCGTGAACGTCTGGAGCGGACGCTGGACGTGGTAGTAAATAGTTCCGGTTTGACGGATTTCAATCCGGACCTTCGCGAGGCGCTCGCCAGCAATGTGGCCCCGGTTTTTCACCTGATTGAGTTTCTGCGGGCCTGCGACCATGCGGGCTTATTGCATCTCTCAACCTGCTACGTCGTGGGGTCCCGGGATGGCCGGGTGACCGAAGAGGTCAATCCAAATTACACGCCTATCGGTATCGCTGATTTTGACGCTGAGCACGAATGGAAATCGCTGCTGGAAGTTGTCACCAATGCCGAGGTTCGCGCGGAAAGCCCCGAGATCACGGCTGCGCTACACCGGCAAGCTCTCGGCAGACATCGCGGCAGCGAGGAGCCATCCGGTCCTGAGCTTGAAAACTTGATCCGGAAGAATCGAATGCGCTGGCTGCGCAATCGGCTGACGCGGGCCGGAACGCGGCGAGCGCGGCGGTTGGGCTGGCCAAACACCTATACCCTGACAAAATCGCTGGCCGAATCCCTGATCGCAAAATATGGCGCCGGGCTGCCGATTTCCATTGTGCGGCCCTCCATTGTCGAAACGTCCACTGACCAGCCTTTCCAGGGATGGAATGAGGGCATCAACACCTCGGCTCCGCTTTCCTATCTGCTCGGGACGTACTTCCGTCAGTTGCCGACCAACGAACGCAAATGCCTCGACGTGATTCCCGTCGATATGGTTTGCCGGGGGATGACGCTGATTACGGCGGCCATCATTGCTCGCCGCCAGAAACCGATCTATCAGCTTGCTACGTCCGCAAGCAATCCGTGCAACATGGGCAGGTCGATTGAACTAACCGGACTCGCTCACCGCAAACATTTCCGCGCACAACAGAGCATGGAAAACTGGATGCGCATGCAGTTCGATACGATTCCCGTGTCCAAATCGCGGTATGAAAAATTCTCGGTTCCCGCGCAGAAAGCCGTCGTCCAAGGCATCAACCGAGCAGCCTCCGCCTTGCAGATGAAGAAGCCTCCTCTGGCCCGGCAGGAGCGCGACCTTGCCCGAGTCGAAAAATTGATCGAACTCTATGAACCATTCATTCTGCATAACGAACAGGTATTTGAGTCCGAGAACGTCCAACTGCTTTCAGCGGTTCTTCCCGAGGACGAGCGCGCGGCCTTCGGTTATGATCCTTCTGAGATTGACTGGTGGGAATATTGGATTAACATTCATATTCCGGCGCTGCGGCGGTGGGTGTATCCACTGATTGAAGGACGCCCTCCGGAATCGCGCTCGCGGCGCGTTTTTTCCCCGCGGTATTCAGGAAATGGCACAGAACGCCGCGAAGACTTGCCGCACGCCGGAACGACGTCCGGTTCGGGGAACCAAGTTTAAATCATGGCCATCTTTCTAACCGGATCGACCGGCTACATCGGCGCGCATATTAGCGCGATTCTGCTCGATCGCCACACCGACCGCCTGAACCTTCTGGTGCGGGCGAAGTCGGATCAGGAAGCCAGCGAACGTCTATGGCATGCCCTGCAACTCCATCTGGATTTTCCACGGTTTGAAGATGCCCTCCACAATCGCATCTCCATATTTCGTGGTGACCTCACGGATTCGCGGTTCGGTCTGGACAATGCTGAATACTCCCGGCTGGTGGGAACGACCGAGTCCGTCATTCACTGCGCCGCTTCGCTGAACCGCAAATCGGAAAAGAGCTGCCTCAACGTGAATCTGCGCGGCACGTTGGAAGTCGCGCAATTGGTCCGACGGGCGCACGACGCGCATGGACTGCGCCGCTTCAGCCAGGTATCGACCGTTGCGGTGGCGGGCGCGCGCAGCCATGAAGTTGTTACCGAAGACGCTTCGATCGACTGGAACCGTTCCGATTACGATCCGTATGCGCGCACGAAAAAATTCTGCGAGCACATGGTACGTGAGTTGCTTCCAGATATTTCCCGCACGGTGTTTCGTCCGAGCATTGTACTTGGCGATAGCCGCCGCCCGGAAACAACGCAATTCGACATGGTTCGCGCTTTTGTATTCTTGGCCGGCCTGCCGTTTCTTCCGTTTCGCGCGACCGACCGTATCGATATAGTTCCCGTCGACTATGTGGCGGAATCCGTGGTGCTGCTTCATCAGAAACAAAATCCGATGCATGAGATATACCACCTCTCTTCGGGCAAAGGTTCCGAGACGTTCGGTCAGTTGACGCATGCGCTCGCCGAGGCAGCAGGAACGATGGAACCGTTATTTTGGCCGGGACTTGAGAACCGGTTCACATCCGTTGTGAACTGGCTTTCCAATTATCGCAATGGAATCGGCCGGAGTGCCTCGCTCCTGAAAGTTTTCATGCCATACCTGGTCTGGGATACGGTTTTCGATAACACGCGCGTGGTGGAGGAAATGGGACGCGCGCCGGAACGTTTTTCCAGGTACTGCTATCCGCTGCTGCGTTTTAGCCGTGATCACCGTTTTGCGTATCCATACCGCGACTTGCCCGGCCAGGCTGTGCCCGTTCGCGAGGATGCCGCTGCCGCAGTCGTCGGAGGGGCGCGAGGGTCCCACCCATGATGGATTTCGTCCTGGAAGCTTGGACGAGTTCGCTGATCGAGATGTCGCGCGCTCTGTGGAAATTTGGCGCGGGGCGCCCTTGGCAGCCTGGCGAACCACTAAAGCTCTTGTTTGCCGGATACAACGGTACTCGCAACACGGGTTCGGACGTCCGGGTCGAGGAAATGCTGCGGCAGGTGCGGCGCGTACTGGGTGAAAACAATGTTGCGCTTAGCGTCATGACATTCGATCCGGAGCGTTCCCGAGGCTATTTTTCTGGCACGAAGCAGGTACGGCTTCCCATGATTTTCCCGCCCTTCCTGTTTCGCGAAGTACGCAAGTACGACGGCGTGATTGCCTGTGAAGGATCGATGTTTAAGAGCAAGTTCGCGAACGCGCTTTCGACCATGACCATTGGTGCGCTCGGGATTGCAGCCGCCGAAAATAAACTTTCGGTTGGGTACGGCGGCGAAGCGGGAAACATGGACCCGATGCTGGAAAAAATGTGTGCGCATTACTGCCGCCGTTCGCTAATCATCACGCGAAATCAGGAATCGCAGGCAGTGCTGAGCAAGCTCGGAATCCCCACGGAATTGGGCACGGACACGGCGTGGACGTTTGAACCTCATCCCGTGGAATATGGCCATAAAACGCTCTCCGAAGCCGGCTGGGATGGACGAACGCCAGTTCTCGCGTTGTGCCCGATTAATCCTTTTTGGTGGCCCGTAAAGCCATCGTTGGCGAAATGGATCGCCCGGAATTGCTTCGGAACACACAAGGAAAGCCACTACAGTTCAGTGTACTTTCATAACTCGGGCCCCGCCGTCGATGCGGCGTACAAGAAATATCTCGGAGCCATCGCAGGGGCGGTAAATACGTTCCGCGAGAAGCACAATGTATTCCCAATACTGGTCGCAATGGAGCGCCTCGATGCCAAAGCTTGCGAAGCACTTGCGCCTCAATTGGGCGGAGCGCCGGTCTTTACATCCGATGCGCACGACATGTATGAACTCGTTAGTATCCTGCGCTGCTGTAGCCTGATGGTCTCCTCGCGCTACCACGCAATGGTGACGTCCATGCCGGGACTGGTCCCTTCGGCCGGTATTACAATGGACGAACGCATCCGCAACCTGCTGCGCGAGCGCGGCCACGAACATTTGCTGCTCACTGTGGACGATCCAGATCTGGAAGCACAGCTTCTGCTTGTGATGGAGCGTCTGGCGACGGATGCTGACGCTATCCGAGAGGGCATTGCGCGCTCGGTGGTGCGGAATCTGAAAACCATGGCGCGCATGGGCGTGTTCCTCGAGCGCGCCGTGCATGAATGCTACCCGGAGTTCCCCGTGCGCTCGGGAGTGCATGGTTGGGAGGAATACCTCCCGACTCTGAGCCCCACCCTCGAACGGCTGCTGGAGACGTACGAAGGCGCGGCGGCAGCGGCGGCCGGGAATTAGGTTGGTATCCCGTGTTTCAGAATCCGATTAGACAATTTGCATTCGCACAGTTCAGCGGCATTAAAGCCGTCGTGTTTGTTCAGGTCTTATGTCACGACTGAAGCCGTGACCCACAAAAAATAGGCGCGCTTGCGGGCGCCCCCAACATTGGCGATGAACTCTCTTGAAAATATCTTCGCGCGATTGAAGGCCTCCGTCGATCGCGTGATCTTGTCTGAATCCTACGCGAGCGGAAATCAGACCGCGACTGGACCGGATCTGCTCGGGAAGATCGCTCAAGCGCGCGCGTATCTGCGGGCGTCGGGCCTGGTTAAAGGCGACCGGTGCGCACTCGTTGCGCCGAACAGTATCCGCTGGGCTGCGCTCGATCTTGCGATATTGGCCGAAGGCCTCATTGCTGTGCCGATGTACGCTCGCCAGGCGCCTGCTGAATTGGCCGCGATGCTACAGGACGCTGCGGCTGGCTTGATCTGCTGCGGCGACGCCGCGCTGCGGGATGCGATTGCCGTCGCGTGGCCGGACGCGCCGCGGCTGGTATTGTTCGACGAGATTTTCAACTCGGCTTCACTATCCGCGCCGGCTGAACACGCCGTGCCGGTTGCGCTTGCCCCTCAAGATACGGTCGCCATTCTGTACACATCGGGGACTTCCGGCGAAGCCAAGGGAGTGATGCTTACCGTCGGAAATCTAGACCACATGCTTTCCTGCACTCAGGCGCGACTCGATCAATTGATGGGCCCCCGTAATGTTCCCGATCGCGTCTTTCATTACTTGCCATTTTGCTTTGCTGGGTCGTGGATTCTCTTGCTGTCGTGCCTGTCGAGAAACAGCGAGCTTACAATGTCGATGGATCTTACTAAGCTCGCCGACGAACTCCGCTCCGCTGCGCCCAACTATTTTCTGAATGTGCCAACGTTACTGGAGCGCATTCGCACCGGCGTGGAAGACAACATTCGCAAGCGCGGCGGAATGATAGCGAATATTTTCGATCGCGCTAGAGCGGCGTGGTTGCGCCTCAACGCGAAATCGCCGCATCCATGGGACTTTTTCTGGCTCGGTCTGGCGGGCACAATTATTTTCCCTTCCATTCGTAAGAAGCTTGGGCCAAATCTCCGCGCGCTGATTTGCGGCTCCGCTCCTCTGGCGCGTGAAACCCAGCTCTTTTTCATGATGCTCGGAATTTCCGTGCTACAGGTGTACGGACTCACCGAAACGACGGCGATCTGCACGATGGACGATCCGCGGCGCGTCGATCCGGGACGCGTCGGTCCCGCCATTCCTGGGATCGAAATGAAAATCGGCGAGAACGATGAAATCGTTGTTCGGGGACCGAATATATTTGCCGGCTATTGGCGCCGCCCCGAACAAACAGCGGCTGTGCTGCGCGATGGCTGCTTCCATACGGGCGATCAAGGCGACGTGGACGCAAATGGAAACTGGCGGATCACCGGAAGACTAAAAAATCTGATCATTCTGAATTCGGGGCACAATATCGCGCCCGAACCGATCGAGGAAGAACTCTTCCGCGCTGTTCGCGGGGCGCAACATGTTGTGCTGGTCGGCAACGGGCGAAGTTTTCTAGCAGCCATTGTCACCGGTGACGTTGCGCACGCGGAAATCGAGTCGCAGTTGGAGAGGTTGAACGCTACACTGCCGCATTACCGGAAGATTCGGAGCTTTCACGCGGCGCAGGAACTTTTTACAATCGAAAATGGTTTGCTGACCGCCAATGGCAAGTTGAAGCGCGATGCTATCGCTGCGCGCTTTGCTTATGAGATTGAACGAATGTATGCGAAACCCGAGTAATCGAAGTTTTGCCGGGCCGTCAGGCCATCCTGCGTGAACAAGGGTTGAACGAATGGACGAATACAAAGGCAAATCACTTTCGTGGCGGGTTGCCGATAGCGTGATCGAATTGGCGCTGGACCGCGCTCCGGCCAATGAAATCGGCGTGGCCATGCTGGAGGATCTTGAACGCTTTACGTCTTCGCTTCCTGGGCTCGAATCGAAAGCGAGCGCGCTGATTCTATATAGTGAACAGAAAGCAGGCTTTTCGGCGGGCGCGGATTTGCGGCAACTGTACACTGAATCCCAAAAGATGGAGGCATCCTCGGCCGTCAGGGGCGTTCGCGAATTCCTGGAGCGCATTCACGCGGTGCTCAACCGATTGGATGCATCGTCGCTCACAACGATAGCCGCTGTTCATGGCGTATGCTTCGGTGGCGGCTTCGAGCTGGCTCTGTCGTGCGATCTGATTATCGCCGATAAAATGGCGCGTTTCTGTTTTCCCGAATTGCGATTGGGACTTATCCCCGGCTTCGGCGGCATCCCGCGGCTGAAACGTGACATCGGAAACGCCGTGGTCCGCGATCTGCTGCTTACCGGGCGCAGCATCAACGCCACGAAGGCGCTTTCCGTCGGCCTTGCGAGCCAGGTTGCCGCCGAGGGTGAGGCCTTGCGTGTCGCTCGCGCCACCGCCGAGCAAGTAATTAAATTCGATCGTGCCACATCGGCAGCCGCAAAACGTTTCATCAAGCCGCTTCCTTCGGAAGAATTGCGCCGCGAGATCGATATTTTTTGTGAGTTGTTCACGAGGCCAGCCGTTATGGAGGGCTTGCGCAAATTTGTGGAGAACACCGGGGCGCATCCATATCTGCCTTAATGCTTGAGACACCTCCGCCGCAATGGCTGGGATACGCTGTCTTCCTGTAAAATAGGTGCGATCATGAAAACCATCGAACAGACGACCGACGAAATTTTGAATCTCGCTGCCACGCATTTCAAAGTTCCGCGCGCAGGGCTCGATCCCAACGACGATTTCTACAAGAAACTAGGCATCGACAGCCTGCAGGCGCTCGAACTGCTGACACGCCTCGAAAATCACTTCGGCGTCGAGCTGCCGGATTACGAAGTTCAAGGCGTAAGCGACTTCCACACGCTAGCCTCCCGCATTCAGGCCAGGCTCTGATTCCGGGACTGCATTGGGCACCACAGATGAACACAGATAAACACTGATAAATGAAAAAGAAAGAATCCATAGTGCGCCATGCCAGTTTAGTCGCGACGTATACGCCATACTTGCCTTCTCGTGATCCGTGGTTTTTCTTCATCAGTGTTCATCAGTGTTCATCTGTGGTTTCATGCTCTTTATGGACTTAGCACAATACGACTCGCTGGGCGCGGCGCTGCGCGCATCGCTCGAGCGATGGCCAAACGAAATCTGCCTGATCGAAGCCGACCGCGAACGCGAGCGCCAGCGGCTCACATACAGGCAATTCCGGGAGGCCGCCGAGCCGCTCGCATCTGCCCTTGAAGATTCCGGGTTTGCCGCCGGGGAACGCGCCGCGATTATCATGACGAATCAGTCCAAGTGGCTGATTTCAGCCTACGCCGTATTTTTTTCGGGAGGCGTCCTGGTTCCGCTGGATTACAAACTCTCCGCGGGGGAACATCTTCAACTACTCGCGCACTCGAAAACTCAAGTTTTGTTCGTTGAGTACCCGTTGTGGCGAGCCATCACCCAAGCGCCCGCATTTCATGAGCATAAGTTGCGGATGGTCCTTGTGACCGAGGCGCCGCCAAACGCCGACCTGGCCGGCGGACTGCGCTGGGAAGAATTTCATGCCGCGCAAGCGCCCGAATTCCGATCGCGCACGCGTAAAGATATTGCATGCATCGTGTATTCGTCCGGCACGGGAGGCCACCCCAGAGGCTGCGTGCTGACGCACGACAATTATCTTGAACAATGCGCGGCTGTGACGCCGGTGTTTCCGTTTTGGCCCGGCGCACGATATTTGAGTATCATACCCACGAATCACGCGATCGATTTCATGGGCGGCTTCATCATGCCGTTCACCGGCGGCGGGACTGTCGTTCATCTGCGCACGTTGCGCCCGGAATTCATCCGCGAAGCTTTTACAAAATACAAGATCACCTACATGGCCGTTGTGCCGCTCATCCTGAAAAATCTGAAGCGTGGGTTGGGCGAGAAATTCGCGGCTCTGCCGCCAGCGAAACGGAAAATGCTCGACGCCCTGATCAAAATAAATCGCGCGCTCACGTATCGGAAACCGCGTCCGGGGCTGAGCCGCCTGCTGCTGAAGGATGTACATAAAGCATTTGGAGGAGAACTGCGGGCGCTGCTGGTCGGCGGCGCGTTCACTGAACCTGCCACGATTGAGTTTTTTCACGATCTCGGCATTCCGATTTACAACGGCTATGGCTGTACGGAGGCTTGCACCGCCATTACGCTGAACGATCTCAGGCCCTTCCGGCCCGATACCGTTGGCAAGCCCGTACGCGGGATGGAAGTCCGCATTGTAGATGCGGACGCGGACGGTATCGGCGAAGTGTCCGTGCGCAGCAAGACGGTGATGTCCCGCTATCTGGACGATCCGGAATTGACGGCGGAAACTATCGTGAATGGGTGGCTCATGACGGGCGACCTTGGCCGCGTCGATGGCACGGGGCATTTGCAGCTTTCCGGCCGCAAGAAAAACATGATCGTTACCGCTGAGGGCAAGAATATCTATCCCGAAGATATTGAAAATAATTTCGAGGGAATTCTGGTGAAGGAATTTTGCGTCTTCGCGGCAAATTACATCTGGCCGCAGAACACGATGACAGGCGAGCAACTCGTGGTGGTGCTGCATCCCGATGCGGGACAATCCATAAATGACGCGACGATCGAGGAACTTTCCCGGAGAAACGCACGGCTTTTGAACTACAAGCGCGTCTCCGGCTATGTTGTATGGGAGCAGGATTTTCCGCGCAATGCCGCGATGAAAATCAGGCGGGTCGTTCTCGCCGGACAAATCGGCAAGCAGCTCGAACGCACCGCGATGGCCCCTCTGTGAAAGAAGGTTTTTTCACGATCGTGAATCCGGCGGCTGGTGGTGGCCGCTGCGGAAAACTCGCGCCCGCGGTTCTCGACAAGCTACGCGCCGCGGGAATCGTGCTGGAAGTGCGTAAAACAAGAGCGCCGGGCGAAGCCACTTTGTTTGCGCATCGAGCCTACGCCTCCGGCTACCGAAATTTCATCGCCGTCGGAGGCGACGGCACTGGCTTTGAAGTCGTCAACGGCATATTTCCCGATGCTCTTTCGGAGGGCCGCGCTTCGCTGGGTTTCCTCCCGCTCGGAACGGGCAATTCGTTTCTCCGCGATTTCACCGATCACGGGGCGGACTATGCCATCGACGCGATTCTCTCCGGCAGAAAGCGGCCGTGTGACGTTATTCGTTTGAACCATGCCAGCGGCTCGCTCTATTACATCAATACCCTGAACATGGGTTTTGCCGCGGACGTAGCCACTCTGACCAACCGCCGGTTAAAATTCATGGGAGAACTCGGCTATTTGGTTGGCGTGCTCGTATCGCTGGCGCGACTTCGGCGGCGCCCGTTTCCATTGCGGGCCGATGGGGAGCGCGACGACCGGCGCTGCCTGTTCGTAGCCTTCAGCAACAGCAAATATACCGGCGGCAAGATGATGATCGCGCCGGATGCGACAATCGATAGCGGGACCATCGAATATGTGCACTGGGGACCTGTCGGACGTCTCGGCCTGATACGCAACCTGCCAAAATTGTTCGATGGTTCGCACATAAAACACACGATGGCCTCGCGGCGAACGGCGGCGCGCATCGAATTTGCAATGAATCAGGCCGTCGATGTCGTGGTGGATGGCGAAGTGCTTACGCTCGAAGTCGAATCGCTCGAAGTGCTTCCGGGGGCGCTGGATGTGATGGTATGAACGGCGAAAGCGGGCGGCCGATATCGGCTTCCGTGGCGGATGGCTCGTCCGGGAAATATGGCTTGCGTGGCGCGCTGGCGATTGTTCGCAGCACGTATCATTGGCTGCTGTCCGCGGTGTTTTTCTTTCCGGCATGCAGTTTTCTGGTGTTGCTTGGATTTTTTGTCGATCCGCGCAAGAACGATGGCGCACAGCGCTTGCTCTGCCGCATCACGATGAAACTGGCGGGCGTGAAACTGGTGGTGCGCCGGGCGGCGGGCTTCGATCCTGCGCGCACGTGCTTTTTCATTGTCAACCACGTCAATCTGTTCGATCCGTTCGTGCTGTATGCCACAATTCCACAATTTTTCCGGGGATTGGAACTGGAATCGCACTTTCGCATTCCCGTATATGGCTGGATGATGAAACGATTCGGTAATGTGCCCGTGCCGGACAATCACCGCCCGTCCGACCTCAAACGCATGTGGCGACTGACTCGCGCCGCGCTCGACTCTGGCGTGAGCCTCGCGGTTTTTCCCGAAGGGCAGCGCACGCTCGATGGCCGTCTCGGCCCATTCAAGGATGGCGTGTTCCGGATGGCGTTGCAATTCGGAACGCCGATTATTCCCGTAAGCGTAGTCGGCGCGTTTGAATTTAACAAGAAGACGAGCTGGCTGCTCCGCCCGGGAACAGTTACCGTTTATTTGCACGAGGTGGTCGAGACAAAGGACCTGCGTAAAGAAGATTTTCCGGCGCTGCGCGATCGCATCCACGCCATCATTTCGCGCCCGATAGACGCGGCACATAACGACGCGCAAACCGCGCCCACATCGCGGTCGTCTTCGTCCGGGGGGATTGAATAGCCGTACCAAAAAGTCGGATTAAAGCGACAGGCGGATTCCCGGAAGTATGCGGCCTGCTTTCGTTTCTTGCCACGTGAAGATGATCCTATGGATGACGGTGATCGTCGCAACAACGGAAATGACCCACAACGTCGGCGCCATGCGGCCAAACAGGCCGCCAAGGATCAGCAGCACCATGCGCTCGGGGCGCTCCATGAATCCAACTTTGCAAAGAGGAATTAACGATTCGGCGCGCGCGCGCGAATAACTGACCATCACCGATCCCGCCGTCGCCACCGCGGCAAGAATCACGTAGGATGCCCGCCCCGCCTCGGCGTAATACACGAGCAAACCCATGTAGAGCGCCATGTCCGAATAGCGGTCCAGCGTTGAATCGAAAAAAGCGCCGAAGGCTGTAACGCGCTTTTCACGGCGCGCCACCTGCCCATCCAGCATGTCGAGGAATGCCGCGAAGAAAATAACCAAGGCAGCCGACCGGAATTTCCCAATCGCGAACAGCACAGCCGCCCAGCCGTTCACGACTAGCCCGAAAAACGTCAGCAGGTTTGGATTGATCCCCGTGGAGGCGACCGCATCGACAATCTTTTCGAGCAGCCAGCGGCCGCCCTCGCCAATTTTTCGTGTAAGCATTTTTGCACGCGCCGTTTCGCGCGAATCGCTGACGCTGAATGATACGCTAGACAGCCACGGTCTCTCAAGCGTCCAACGAACTATCGCGAGTCATTTTGTAAGAATTCATCGATTTCGAGGCAGGGGCGAGCAGGCTGGCTTTAATGGGTTTCGATTTCCCTCTACAGCTGTGGCAACAAAAAAAACCACACCCGTTTCCAGAAGATGACTCACGGAAAGTCGGCTAGGATTTCGCGCACCTGTTCACTTGTCAGGATTGGTGCATCTTTGCCAGCAGTCAAAACCAGTGATCCAGCGATCCGATCCTTAACAATCCGTGGACGACCCCAAATCGTTTTTCACGGAGTTAGAGCGATGCGCTCCCCGTCCAGCGCAGCATCGAGGGTATCCCCAGGCTGAAGTCCAAGCTTTCGCAGCATTCTGCTCGGGAGAACAATTTGTCCGCCGCGTGGTACTTCGACTCTCGTGGTATGACAATCTTACCGCGTGCAAGGTCTATTGCAACGCAGCCATAGCGGCCTGGAACTCGTGATGAACCGGAATCAAGGTATCCACGCCGCTCGTCTTCAAAACCTTTTCCACCAGCTCATTCGGACCGAAAAGGACGATTTTGCCGCCGCGGTTGGCGATGGCGCGCGCCGGAGTCACCAGCGCCCGCAGCCCCATCGATCCAATAAACGAAACCTGCCGCATGTCGACGAGCACGGCCTTTTTGGTCCCTGCAATCACGTTCATCTCCAAGTCCACGGCGGCAGCGCCTTCGATATCCAGCCGGCCGTCGAGAATTACGCGGGTGATGCCGCCCGTGAGCTCTTCCGTGGAAATTGGCATGATTTCGCCCCCTGTACTTACACACTAGCCCGTGAACGTCCGCTTTTGGACCGCTCAACTGGATGTGAAGCCGAACTGAAATAATACAGCAACGATTGTTACAGGGTTGTTAAAGCGGTCCCGATCTCATTTCAGGGTCACGACGAGCTGCGTATCGGGGTATAGATCCTGCGGCACGCCCGATCCCTGCGACGAACCCTGCACTCGTAACTCGATTTTCAGCGTGTTCCGTTTCTTGGCTTTAAATTCGGTGCTCACGATATTCGATGTCTTCTGCACTGCGCCGCTCTTTGCCGTGACGCTGAACTCGTGCACACCAGGCGGAACGAACCAGTTGTCGTATTCCTTCTTATTCCCCTCGACGCTTCTCCGCATGTAAACCTTGTCATTCATCATCACCGTGAAATCGAGATTCACCGGCACCTGGTCGGCCTCAATCTTCAGCTTTGCGTTTCCCTTTGAATCGAGTCCTTTTGGATTGAAGTCTACGGGGGTGGGTTCTCGAGGTGGAGCCTCTCCCTTTGAAGCATGGGTTGAAGCCGAACCAGCTACCTTCGTCTCCGGCTTGTTGGGGGCGCTCGCCACGGGTTTCAAGCCTGCAGGGGCCGTGGCGGCCGCGTCGCTAGGTTTGGAATCCGCAATCCGCGCCGCCTTCTGGCTGTTGTCATTAACGATCGCGGGTAGTAGCGCAGGCGGTAGGGTTTGGCTGATCGCTACCGGAGCCTGCGCGTTCTCTTGCACTGCGGATTTCCCCCTGCGCCGCATCACGAGCCACCCTCCTGCCAGGAGTACGACCGCAACAATAGCCGCCAAAACGAAACGGCTATTCGATTTACCGCTCGCTGCGACAGTTTGGGCCGGCGGCAGGATCACCGTCGCGGGCGATATTTGCGTCGCGGCAACCGGTTCGACAAGCGTAGCGTCGGGATCGATTCCAGCGACTGTCACCTGCGTCGGGCGTGTCTGAAAAGTGGCGGCCTTGCCTCCCGCTTGCAGTCCGCCGAGATCACGAGCCAATTCGTCGCCAGTTTGATACC
>JBEKCU010000107.1:0-13086 GCA_050014735.1 Candidatus Acidiferrales bacterium
TGCAGTTTGCGCACATGATTCCGGGCAATACCGTACAGAAACGCAGCTGGAGCCCCCTTTTCTTCGTCGAATTTGGCGGCATGACGAATCAACGTCAAAAATGTCTCTTGAACGATGTCCGCGGCGGCTTCGGGGCGTCCAGACATATGCATGGCAAACCTATAGAGCCCGCCCTGGTGCCGGCGGTAAAACTCAAGAAAGGCATCCTCATCCCCATTGGAGAGGCGCCTCATGAGTTCAACATCGCGGGGTTCGGCTATGTCTGTCATCTGTCCATGTTAGACGTACTACCTCTGGTTACAGTAGTCCTTCCTCTTTCGAATATGCAAAGTTCCAATTTATCGTTCCCGACGTTCCGAATCCCTTCTGTGTCTTTTCGGATCGCTGGATCCCCCAAATTGGACCACGCACCACCAAGCCGCTATGGCGTCGCCGGAACCTTGAAGGACTTCAAAAAAGTGACGATTTGCCAGCGTTGCGGCTCGGGGAGTTTTGACCACACGGGCATCCCGTGCCGGACGACCCCGTTCGTCAAAATCCAGAACAGCGTCCCAGGACTGGCTTGTTGAGCTTCCTCGCGCAGCAGGCTAGGCGCTCTTTTTCCCCCTTCCGCCTTCATCCCGTGACATTCCGAGCACTCGCGTTGATACAGCTTTCCGCCCGCGAGGAGTGCTTCAGGATCGTTTTCAAATGGATTCGGCCGAAGGCGTGCCTTTTCCGGGGCATTTTCAATCTCTTCGTAATTCCACTTCTTACTCCTGTTCTCCAATGAAACGGGATTGTTCTGCTGGGCGGCAACAATGGGAGCCGCCACACTGAGCAGGCAGGCAATCGCGATCGGAAGAAATACGGCGCTGCGATGGCAAGCTGAGCCTGTTCTCATTCTCGGCCTCCAAGGAAATGGCTCAATATCTCGCCGAAGCCGGAAAACTCCCGCGAGACTCCCCAGCGCAAGAGGAAGCGATGGCTGTTGTCATTCAAGCCGAAGCCAGGCGAGACGCGGATCGTCCAGCCAGAGGGAAGATTCCAGGCCGACACCGGAGCGAGATAGTGAGACGTATCGTTCAGTCCGAAATGTTCTCGGTCGCCCAGGCCGCCGTACATTTCGATTCCCGCGACGAAATTTTCCGGGCAAAAATTGCACCGTTTCGCGGACGCCTTCAGCGCGAGCGGGCGGCTCGCCCCGATTGCGTATCCGAACTCCCAGGGCTCACTCGGTGAGAGATTCTTGGTGGCAAGCGGATTCAAAGCGATATTCCAGCCCTTGAACGTTTTCGACAGCAGCAGCTTGAATTCAATTTCGTGGTCGTGTTCTTGACGCGCGTCCGCGTTCGGATCGGCATGGTCGGATTCCACATCGTGGCCTTCGACCTCTTTTATGATTTTGTCCGCGCCATTGGTCTGCTCGTATTCGATGTAGACGATGGGATTCACAAAGTGCTCGTGTTTCAAAGGACGAAAGCGGTTTTCCCATCGCGCTCCGGTGAAAACGGTGCTCTCAGCAAACGTGGTTTGGCCGTCCAGATACACTTCCGTCGTCCACCACACCGTCACGCCGTACTCGAACTCGGCCCAGAACGCATGAAAATCATTTCCACCGCGCTGGGTTCCGAACGTCGAGAAATACTCCACGTCCAGGCTGCCCGGCTCTTCAAGGTAGTGGTCGTAGGTCACGATGTACGGACTTTCTTGGGCGCATGCTTGAGATGAGAACAAACACGAAGCGAACAATGCCAGCAAGCCGAACAAAGCTGCGCGGAGAACGGACGACGAGCCACTCCAGTGCGTGCACCCTCCGAGCGGAGTAGCGAATGGTAAAAACAACCGGTCTTCAAAAGTGGATCGAAACAGTGGACCAACTGGAGTTGGTCGGTGCCTAGTCATGTCTTGTCCTTGAAAAACCCTGGCTGGAGCACCTAGAATAAGCGTGTCGCCAGCCCTCCGGGTTGACGGCGCCGGTCCCCGCGAAGCTCGGCCAAGAGATTTCCGTGGGGATCGGCCTTTTAAATTCCCAATTACAAATGCCATTGCCAGAGCGGGGAACGAACGCAGCCCGCGCTCGATTCGCCGGCCTCCATATGCAAACAATTTGCAACTAGAATCAAAACCAATTCTCGCGCCTCAAATCCGTACCGTTTTAGTTGCAACTGATTTACAACTGGAGGCAGCATTATAAGCGGCTCGCAAGCAGCTCTGTCAAGCCCGAATTTGTGCCCAATGGATTTCCATCCGCGCATCGTCGTTTAGCCGGCGTGCATCGTCTCTACAAATTCGCTTGAGACGGCCGTCTTGCACGGATTTCTGTCTCGTTTATCATCGCCAGATGGTCCCATGCAACCGTCCAATCTGGTGTATGCTTACGAGGCTTCAAACCACACCATTCGGAGGAATACTTGAGAACCTTTTCGGGAAAATTGGCTGCGCTGCTGGTCGCTATCGCCATGGCAGCCGTATCCGGTTCCGCTCAGCTTGCGGAGAAGAAAGCGCTGCCCCTGTCAGTCGCCAAGCAAATTGCCGCGGCGGCGGAGGCCGAAGCCGCCAGCAACAAATTCACGATGGTCATCGTGATCGTGGATGATGGTGGCAACCTGATTTATCTGGAACGCATGGACGAAGCGCAACTCGGGAGCATCCAGGTGGCCGAAGGAAAAGCCCATACGGCTCTATTTTTCAAGCGCCCAACCAAGGCTCTGGAAGACGCTGTCGCTGGCGGACGAAACAACCTCATGACTCTGCCAAACGCTGTTATGGTCGAGGGCGGGATACCCCTGATGGCTGATGGTAAAATTATCGGTGCAATCGGAGTGAGCGGCGGGATGTCTCCACAGGATGGAATGGTCGCCAAGGCCGGTGCCGACGCTTTCACGAAAATGATGGGGCACTGAAGACGTTTTACCGAACGCGATAGACAATGAGGACAAACGTAACCGCTATTCTGCGACAATCGTCATAAAGGTTAGGATTCTCATCAGGGAGGATGAACCCCATGAAACAAAATCTGCTACGCGTTCTGACGGCTGCAGTAATGCTAGCTCCAATCGGAGCCGGTCTGACTCTTCTGAATCCTACGTACGCGCAAAACTCCGGAAAATCCGGACAACTTCTGCGCGGAGAGGGATCGTTTAACGATTGGGGAAATGAAAATCCCGGAAATCATTATCTGATCAAGGCTTCCGACTTGCCAAAGCCGTACGCCACTGAATCTTCGGCAAACCAGTCGAAGATTGTTCCCAAGCCGGCCGATGCATGGCCGAAAGTGCCCGAGGGATTCAAAATCGATCAGGCAGCCACCGGCCTGAATGGGCCGCGAACGATTGTGACCGCACCGAACGGCGATCTGTTCGTGGCAGAAAGCGATGCGGGCCGCATCCGGGTGATTCGAGGATTCTCGAGCGATGGAAAAGTAGTCACCAGCGAGGTGTTTGCCTCGGGCCTGACGATGCCATATGGGATCGCTTTTTACCCGCCGGGACCGAATCCCCAGTATGTGTACATCGGGAACACGAATTCCATCGTGCGGTTTCCGTATAAGAATGGCGACTTGAAAGCCACCGGTCCATCTGAATCCATCGTTGCGAGTATCCCGGGCGGCGCCAAGTTCGGTGGAGGCCACTGGACCAGGAGCCTGGCGTTTTCGAACGATGGCAAGAAGCTGTTCGTCGGCGTCGGTTCGCATTCGAATGTCGGCGATGACAGTGCCGAAACTAACCGCGCCGATGTCCTCGAATTCAACCCGGATGGAACCGGCCTACGAGTCTACGCGTCCGGCATTCGAAATCCTTCCGGAATTGCCGTTCATCCCAAGACAGGCCAATTGTGGGTTGCCGTGAACGAGCGCGACGCCCTGGGCGACGATCTTGTCCCCGACTACATCTCGCACATCGTCGATGGCGGCTTCTATGGCTGGCCCTGGTACTACACAGGCTCAAATCAAGATCCTCGATTTGAGGGCAAGCGCCCTGACCTCAAGGAAAAAGTCATTATTCCAGACGTCTTGCTACAGTCCCATTCCGCTCCGTTGAATTTGACCTTCTATGAAGCCAAGCAGTTCCCTGCTGAATATCGCGGCGATGTTTTCGCGACTTCACACGGCTCATGGAACCGGGCGCACCGCACCGGCTACAAAATTATTCGAATGGCCGCACCGAACGGAAAAGCCACTGGCGAATACGAAGACTTCGTTACCGGATTCGTGGTGGATGATGCAAATGTCTGGGGGCGTCCGGTGGGAATAACCGTGGCCATGGACGGATCGCTGGTGTTCACTGACGACGCGTCGAACAGCATCTGGCGCGTCACGTACACGGGCAAGAGTTCCGCCAAGTAGACTTTTGAGTAGGACGGGCTTCGGTTTGCAGGGTTTGGTTTCGATGCTGCAAAAGTCAAACCCTGACAGACTGAAGTCTGTCCTACTTACCGCCTTCAACTTTCGGTCTACCTTCCTTATAATCGCTGCTTTGTCTCTTATCAGACTGGAGCCCTGTGGTTCACGTTCTTGAATCTCGCATTCGCGCCGCCCTCGCCGCGCATATTCACCAGCACTATAATTTGGATGTTAGCGTCGTCACGGAACGGCCTCCTCGAATCGAAATGGGCGAAATTGCCACGCCGGTCTGCTTCGAGTTGGCCAAGCGTCTGAGACGCGCGCCGCGGCAGATCGCTCAGGAGATTGCGGCGCAACTCGGTCCGATCGATGGAGTCGAACGGGTCGAAATCGCCGGCGCTGGGTACGTAAATCTCTATTTCTCACGCGCCGCGTTTCTCTCAGCGACTGTCGCGGCTGCGGAAGCCCAGCCTGCCGGAGCGCCATCCGATGCGCCCAAATGCATCGTCGAGCACACCAACATCAATCCGAATAAAGCGGCGCATATCGGGCACCTGCGCAACGCAGTGCTGGGCGATACCTTTGTGCGCGTGCTGCGTCGGGCCGGGCGTCGCGTCGAGGTGCAGAATTACATCGACAATACCGGCGTGCAGGTCGCCGACGTCGTAATCGGATTCATACACATCGCGAAGAAGTCGCTGGAAGAAGTTCGCGCTCTGGCCGCGCGACCGAAATTCGATTATTTCTGCTGGGACCTGTACGCGAGTGTCACGAATTTTTACGAAGAAGACAAAACTCGCCTCGCGCTGCGCGGCGAAACGTTGAAGTCCATCGAGGATGGCGACGGCGCGGCATCTGAAATGGCTGGTATCGTCGCGCCCGCCATCGTTCGCTGCCATTTGCGCACGATGGATCGTCTGGGCATCGAGTACGACTTGCTGCCCCGCGAGAGCGAGATCCTGCACCTGAAATTTTGGGACGCCGCGTTCGAGCATCTGAAACAGCGAAATGCAATTCACCTAGCCGCCTCGGGCAAGAACGCTGGATGCTGGGTGATGCGGCTCAATGACGCGGCGGACGCCGCCGATCCCACCGGCGAGGATGACGACGCAAAAATCATTGTCCGCTCCAATGGGACCGTTACGTACGTTGGTAAGGACATTGCTTACCAGATGTGGAAATTCGGTCTGCTGGGCCGCGATTTCAAGTATGAGAGATTCCACACTTATGCGGACGGCCACTCGTTGTGGGCGAGTGTCTCCAGTGGCGGCGAATCAGGAGCGCCTGCGTTCGGGCATGCAGCGATGGTGTACAACGTGATCGATGCGCGCCAGGCCTATCTGCAAAACGTCGTAGTCGCGGGGCTTCGCGCGCTCGGATTCAGCGAGCAGGCGGACAAGTCGATTCATTTTTCTTATGAAATTGTCGCGCTCACGCCGCGTTGTGCCCGTGAACTCGGCTACACGTTGAGCGAGGAAGACGCGAAGAAACCGTACGTGGAAGTCAGCGGACGCAAAGGCCTGGGCGTGAAAGCGGATGACCTGCTCGACCGGCTCGAATCCGCAGCCCGCGCCGAGGTGGATGAGCGTCAAGCAGATTTGCCCGCGGACGAGCGCGCCGCCATCGCGCACACCATCGCCATCGGAGCGCTGCGCTACTTCCTTCTGAAATTTACGCGCACTGCGATCATCGCGTTCGATTTCAAGGATGCCCTCAGCTTTGAGGGCGAAACCGGCCCATACTGCCAGTATGCCGTGGTTCGCGCGCGCAACATTTTTCGGAAGTTGCGCGAACAACAACCCGGCTTTGACGAGTCTTCCCTCAAACGAATAGATCAGGATACGGCGAGCGAATTGTTTGGCGGAGCCGATGGCAATTCCTTCTGGGAGATGGTGCTGCTGGCAGGATCGTTCGGAACTCAGATCGAGGCCGCCGTGGCGTCGCAAGAACCTGCCTTCGTTGCCAAGTACGCATTCCAACTCGCGCAGTCGTTCAACCTCTTCTACCACCATCACCGGGTGCTCACGGAAGAAAACCCGGCAAAAAAACTTTTTCTGCTCCAGTTGAGCCGCCTCGTGGAGGTGCAACTCGTCGCCGCGCTGGAGTTGCTGGGCATCGACTCGCCTGAAAAAATGTAGAAAACTCCATACGAAACTTACAGCTCCAAAGGAGGCGTGAATGAGGGAGTCCAGCGGTTCAAAAAGCCTTAACTACCGCAGCGTGGCAATTGCAGCCACCGCGATTGGAGCGGTCGCGGTGGGCGCATTCGCAATCGGAGCGCTGGCCATCCGCTGGCTGGCGATCCCTAACGTCGTAATCGGCAGCGCCAAAATCAAGTCGCTTGAGATTCAGGTCCTAACTGTCACACGGCTTCGCGCCGCCGAGATCACAGTCACCGATTCTCTAGATCTGCCCGGAAGAAGCGTCGAGCGCCAGTCTTTATCCTAAAAGGTGCGCCGCAGAACCGGTAGCACCGGCTAGTTATCCTAAGGCGAACCGAGAGACAGCCTGTGTGGTTTTAGTCCGCGAGAGCAGAATCAGAGATTCAAATTCCCACGGGCTTGATGCCTGTGTTACTCAGGCCTCGCCCGTTCATCGAAACTCCCACGTCCCCATGCGCTTCTAACTTACGCCGGCGTACTGGTACTCCTAGCAATCCTACCCTTCTTCTCCTATTAAAATTGCATCTCTTGCACTATCGGCTCGGCGCATTCTCCGTTCAATAATGAAACATGACAACGCGAACCTACAGAATTCGCCAGGCCATTCGCATCGCAATTCTGCTGGGGGCGGCTTCCGCAGCGGCTCTCGCCAACCAATCTCCGACGCTTGTTTCGGGAGCCAGGACTCCGATGTGTTATTGCAATTGTGAAAAGATGAGCGGAGCGAAGAAATGCACGAAGATGTGCGAGTTGCCGCAATACGAAAATCGCTGGTGGGCCGTGTCTTGCCACAAGAGGACCTCGGACGGAATGCAACCCTCCGCGTCGCCGTCGGATTCCCGGTCGCGCAAAACGAATCGCAGGGAAGAAGCTAGCCTGTAGTCCAAACTCCTGGTTGTTTACATTCCCAAGTCTGAGTCGAACCCAATTCCAGAAGTGCCGGCTTCCGCTTCCGTGCTGTTCATCTTCGCGATAACTAAACCCATAACCTGAACAATTCGCGGAAATACCTATGAGCTGTCATGCAGAGGCATGCCGCACGCCGAGGAATCTCTCTTGGATTCCCGATCGAAGTCAGAATCCTCGCTTTCTCGGAATGGCTGGCCTCTGCCGATCGTGGCTATTCCGGCGGTTAGCACATCGAATACAATGTTCCGCGGATGCTGGGCTTCAGCGTCTGGGGATTGGCGGGGACCGGGACGAGATGAAGACTCAAGACCCATCAGCCGAAATGGCCGAAAAAGACCCTGTCTGCGGCATGACCGTGGACCGCGCGCGGGCGAAAGCGACATTCGAACACGCGGGAAAGACGTATTACTTCTGCTGCGCAGGCTGCAAGGATAAGTTCAGCGCCGCGCCTGCGAAGTATCTAGCGCCCACGGGGCTTGTGGGAATTGCTCCGGCGACCGCGAAGCCCATTCAGATCATGCCTGCTGCCGTTCCTACCGTGCCGCTGCACGCAGCGGCGGTCGCCACGTCGCAATCTCCAACCGCGGCGGCTCCGCGGAACGTCGAAAAAGCTACGGGAACCGCGCCCAAGGACAAGGACGCTTCGTTCGAATACACCTGCCCGATGGACCCTGAGGTCCGCCAGCAAGGGCCCGGCGAATGTCCGAAATGCGGGATGGACCTCGAGGCTGTGGTGCCTGGGTTGGCGCCCACAAGAATTGAATACACGTGCCCAATGCATCCCGAGGTCGTCAGCGCTGAGCCGGGGAATTGCCCGATCTGCGGCATGGCGCTTGAGGCCAGGACCATCACCGCAAAGGAGGAGAAAAACCCGGAACTCGTGGAGATGACGCGACGGTTCTGGATTTCGGTTGCGCTTACGGCGCCATTGCTGATTATCGCCATGGCGGACCTGATTCCGGGCCTCTCGCGGTTGATGCAGGTCGCATCGCCGCGCACTTGGCAATGGATCGAATTTATTTTGGCGACGCCGGTGGTGCTATGGGCGGGATGGCCGTTTTTTGTGCGCGGCTGGAGGTCGCTGGTCACGCGAAATTTAAACATGTTCACGCTGATTGGGCTCGGAGTGAGCGTGGCGTACGGCTTCAGCTTGGTGGGGCTCGTATTTCCTGGGATATTTCCCTCGTCGTTTCGCGGGGAAAGCGGCGAGGTCGCGGTTTATTTTGAAGCGGCGGCCGCAATCACGACGTTGGTGCTGCTTGGCCAGGTGATGGAGTTGCGCGCGCGCAGCCAGACCGGCGCAGCGATCAAGGCGTTGCTCGGCCTTGCTCCGAAGACGGCGCGGCTGATTCGAGACGACGGCACTGAAATCGACTTGCCGATCGAAACTGTGACTCCGGGCGACCGGCTGCGCGTGCGTCCTGGAGAAAAGATTCCGGTGGACGGCGTAGTCCTGGAAGGATCGAGCAGCGTGGACGAATCGATGATTAGCGGCGAACCGATTCCCGTTGAAAAAATGGCGGGCGCGCGCGTGACGGGCGCCACGCTAAACGGCTCGGGCACGCTGGTTATCAAGGCGGAGCGCGTCGGCTCGGAAACGCTGCTGGCGCAGATCGTGAAAATGGTCGCCGAAGCGCAACGCAGCCGCGCGCCCATCCAGAAGCTGGCGGACATAGTGGCCGGATACTTCGTGCCCATCGTGGTTGGCGCGGCGGCGCTGACGTTCGCGATTTGGGCGCTCTGGGGGCCGGAACCGCGCATGGCGCACGCCATTGTGAACGCTGTAGCGGTGCTGATCATCGCGTGCCCGTGTGCGCTGGGGCTGGCCACTCCGATGTCCATCATGGTGGCGATGGGCCGGGGCGCGTCGCTCGGCGTGCTGTTCAAGAATGCCGAGGCCATCGAGTTTATGCGCCAGGTCGATACGCTCGTCTTCGATAAGACGGGCACGCTGACTGAGGGCAAGCCGAAACTGGTCACGGTCGAGCCTGCGCAATCCGAGGGATCTCGAGGAATTGACGCCGATGCGCTGCTGCGTCTTGCAGCAACCCTCGAACGCGGTAGCGAACATCCGCTGGCCGGCGCGATTGTGAAAGGTGCCGAGGAACGCGGCATTCAGCTTGGCTCGCGTGAGGATTTCGATTCGTCGGCGTTTCAATCGTTGCCGGGGCGGGGAATTCGCGGGCGCGTCGAGGGAGTTTCCGTGGCGCTGGGGAATGAGAAGCTCCTCGAAGAGCTGCGCGTGGATGCCGGGCCTGTGCGGGCTAGAGCGGAAGCGCTGCGAAGCGACGGGCAGACCGTCATGTTCGTTGTCGTCGAAGAGGCGAACGAAGACGGGGATCGAAAGGCGGGCCACGGCGGCGCGCCGCCTAAGGTGGTTCGGGACGAACTGCGGAGAACGATCGTGGGATTGCTCGGCGTTGCCGATCCCATCAAGGAAACCACCGCCGAGGCGATCCACCAGCTTCACGCGGACGGCATCCGCATCGTGATGCTGACCGGCGACAGCCACACAACGGCGCAGTCCGTCGCGAATAAACTTGCCGCCGCAACAGGGATTCAGATCGACGAAGTGATCGCCGAGGTCCTGCCGCAAGACAAGGCCGCCGTCGTGAAGCGTCTGCAAGGCGAAGGCCGCTTCGTAGCGATGGCCGGCGACGGCATCAACGACGCGCCCGCGCTGGCACAAGCGCAAGTCGGCATCGCCATGGGCACCGGCGCGGACATCGCCATGCAGAGCGCCTGCGTCACGCTGGTGAAAGGCGACCTGCGCGGCATCGTTCGTGCCCGCGCGTTAAGCCGTGCCACAATGCGCAACATCAAGGAGAATCTGTTTTTCGCGTTCGTCTACAACTCGCTCGGAGTGCCCATCGCAGCGGGAATTCTGTATCCCTTTTTCGGCCTGCTGCTCAGCCCGATGATCGCGGCGGCGGCGATGAGTTTTAGTTCGGTGTCGGTGATTACGAATGCGTTGCGGCTGCGCAAGGTGAAACCCTCGATATGATTCGAATTACTGGGCGAAGAACCCCACCCTTGAAAGGCGTCAGGGACGGGGCACCCAATTTTCTAGATCAAAAGCCGTGCTAAAATCCTGCGCACGGTGGAACGGAACCGGCCGCCCAAGAGATCAGGAGAGACCGACAATGAAATTTGATGCTTGTCTGATTGCGTTAACGATCTCACTTGCTGCGAGTGTTGGTGCACAACAAACCGACATGTCAGGTCCAAAGCGAATCTTCACAGAGGAGCGTTTAAAGACTACTTCAGGCGGGTCTGTTCATTGCGATAACTACGGAAACTGCTTTGGTCGAAATACAAGCCGTACGCGGAACGTATCTTTAGAAGTGACACGAGAAATATTAAAGCGTTGCCCTTCTGCAATCACAGTTACCGACAACCGTGACATTGCCGACTACACTCTTCGTATTACGCCCGGAGCGTCGACTCTTTATAAGCAGAACGGCGATGCAGCATATGTCTCACCAACCAGATTCAAGGTTTCGAATTTGGCCAAGGATGTGTGCAATTTCGTCGGCGCTCAACATTAATCTGAAGAAACAGAGCTGGCATTATGCGTTACAACGAAGCCACCATTCTCGTTTGCGGTGCGCCGAGTGCGCCAGGCTTCGAGCGGTTTTGAACTCCTGGGTGGCCGACCATCTCGGTTTTGAAAGGGTTGGAGGTTTCGGTACTTAGTCTCGCGCTTCAAATCGCGACACCGATTCGAAGCGCGTTTACGCATTGTTCTCGGAAAGGGGCGAACTCTAAACCCCGCCCCTTCTCGGGCGGGAAGGGTCGGGCACCCGGCACGTGGTAGAATCCGATGATGAACGGAGTGTCCGCATGGACTTGCCTCTTTTATGCCTTCATTAGTGCCGTGTCGCTGGCTCCAGTGATCTTCGTTTGGCACTACTGGCACGAAGCACGAACTAAAGACTGGGGTTGGACGAGCATCGACAGTCGAACGATGTACGTCGATGGAGCGAAGACCCTAATTACCGCCTCGGGCATAGCGGTAGCTCTGTTGGCGTCTTCGTCCGTCTCATCGGTAAAAAATACAAACGGTGTAGTTGCCTTTTCAGCGAAAGTGGCTGCGGTGTGCTTAATTTCTTGTGTGTGTTTATCACTTGTCGTAATTTTGGCATTACTGCGCGGGTTCGAGCGCGCACAATCGCGCAATATAGAGAAGCAACGCAAGGAGGGGCGTCAACCCACATCGGGAGAGGGAAGGTTAAACTCCACAGAACTGCTATTCATTTTGATACCTGCTGGGTTTGGCCTGTCGTGCTTTCTTGTTGGTTTCGCTTTCCTGGCCCGGATCGCATTTCATTTCTAATTGCGTTCTTTCTCCTTAGTATCTGCGGATATTTGGCTTGGTGGCAGAGCACAGCGTACCAGTCTCCCTCACGTGTCTTATAGAAATCGCATCGTCACGCCTAACAGCCGAAACACAGTCCGTTAACCCGGCGCCGTACCGAAGAATTGCTTTACGCGCAACTTCTTTGTGCGGCGCTTCGCTTGCCACAGATCGTAGGCAAGCTGCATCTGCAACCAGTGTTCCGGCGTGCTCCCGAAAGCCTTGGACAGCCGCAGCGCCATTTCCGCTGTGATGCCGGAGCGGCCGTTGAGAATCGACGAGAGAGTCTTGCGCGTAACGCCCAAGCCCTTCGCCGCCTCGGTCACGGTCAGATCGAGCGCCTTAAGGCAGTCCTCCCGGACGATCTCGCCGGGGTGCGGGGGATTGTACATATCCATGTGTCTTTTCTCCTGTCGCTAGTGGTAATCGACCAAATCAACGTCGGTTGCGTTCTCGCCATCGAAGCGAAATACCAGCCGCCAATTGCCTGACACCGAGACTGCCCACTCGCCTACGCGCTCGCCCGAGAGTCGATGCAGCCGATAACCGGCAATGTTCATGTTCAGCGGGCTCGTTGCGGTGGAAACCGACGCCAGCAGGCGGCGCAAGCGCTTCACTTGTTGAGCGCTCAGCCCTCGCGCGTCCCCAGAGGCAAAAAGCCATTCCAGTCCCTTATGACGAAACCGTATTATCATTCAGACCGTCTGTATAGTGTAACTACTCAGGTTACACAAGTCAAGTTCCTCGCGGTGCTTCCCGTCCCGCCCTGGCATGACCGGAGCGCCCCCGAATGCGCCATGCTTTCATCGGTTTTGAACTTCCCCGTGCCCGACCCTTCCCGGTTTTGGAAAGGCCAGAGGTTTTGGTACTTATTCTCGCGCATCAACCCGCGACACCGAATCGAAGCGCATTCGCACATAGTTCCCGGAAAGGGGCTAACTCAAACTCCCGACCCTCCTAAAACCGGAAGGGTCGGGCACCCGGCACCTTACGTCCTATCAGTCCCGTCAGGGACGAAACAACGTAGCCCACCGCGGTAGCGGTGGGGCCGAAGTGCGATAGCATAAGCCCCGAAGGGGCGACACATGGCACACTCCTTTTCCAGAAATCATATCCATTTAATCTTCAGCACAAAGGACCGCCGCAATACCATCACGACAGAATGGCAACCGCGACTCTGGGCTTATCTGGCGGGCATTTGTGCGAACCACGAAATGATTGCCCTGGCGGTTGGCGGGACTGAGAATCACGTGCACGTCTTGCTGCATCTTCCGCCGAAACTCGCGCTGGCAAAGGCTGTCGCCTTGCTGAAAGCGAATTCGTCGAAATGGATG
>JBEKCU010000108.1:0-13058 GCA_050014735.1 Candidatus Acidiferrales bacterium
AGCCAGCAGTGGCTTGAGTTTCTCCCACTGCGCTGCGGTTAGGTCCATGCTCCTGATTTACTCTTGTTTGCATAACTCGCAAGCTCTGAAAGACTTAAATGTGTTTATGAGATAACTTCTAGCAACTCTCTTGGTGAAGAAGAATTTCCAGCGCCTCGATCAAAACATCGCCGCCCCCGGGCACCAGGTTTACGCTGCCACGCCACGCCGTGTGCCGTGCTGTCCGCTTCCCGCGTCAAACCACTGATAAACGGCAAACGCGCTTCCCCCGATCGAAATCACGATAAGCGCGATCATCAAGTGGTCAAGCAACGGCGATTCAGCCTGCTTGATGATCCACCTCCCATAGTGAATCGCAAGTGCGCCCTCGATCCCAAAGCGCACAAATCTTGCCACTGCCACAAAACCCAGGAGTTTAATTCTCGGATACCGGAACGCTGCCGCAGCGGCCACAAACGCCGTAAAAGGGAATGGCGGCGGCATGACCGACGCCACCACGAGCGTCCACGCCGCCCGCTTTTCCACCAACTTCCGAATGTAGTCGAGATGTTTGCCCGACAGGACCTTCTTCTGTCCGCCCTCGCTCTTTCGGCTGATCCAGTCCGTGGCGAAGCAGCCGATCAACGATCCCGCCGTTGCCATCAGAACGTAGTACAGCACGCGCTCGTGGTAGCGTGCGCTCAGCGCCAGCACAAGCAAGTCGTTGCCCATCGGCACCACCAGAGGTGACGAATCGAACGCGCCTAGCGTCAGTAATCCTAACCCGCCCGCGTGGAACAAAACCCTGGCAATGGTATGAATGATCGGTCTCACGTGATTTGTCCGCGCCGATTAGATGATGCCGCCTGCCTCCAGGTCAAGAAATTCTCTGGCGCTCGCGATTTCTCCATAGGTGCGGCCATACAAATTGTTTCTGCCAATTGCAGGTAAATCCGACGCAGCATCCTAAGAAATATTTTGCTTTCTATAACGGCAGGTGTAATCCTCGCGAGGGAGAAAACGAGCCGTGTGTTTTTCAGCAACAGCGAACTTTATTGGCAGTGGAGCCCTGGGCGCCGTCGGCGTTGTCACGTTGACGAAGGTGAAGCACAGGCGCGAATTGCTTTTTGCGGCGCTGCCGACTCTATTCGCCGTTCATCAGTTCATCGAGGGATTCGTCTGGCTGGGATTGGACGGAATTCTGTCGCCTGCAGTTACGCACAACATGGGCGAGGCGTTCATACTGTTTGCGCAGGGACTCCTCCCATTCCTGCTACCGTTAAGCGTTTTGCTATTCGAGCCTAATGTGAAAAGCCGCAGACGTATGCTGCCATTCGTCATGCTCGGCGGAGCAATAGCGCTTTATATGTTGTGGGCGTTGTCGGCGTACCCATTGCAAGTGTACGTCAGGGGAAACAGTATCGTGTACATCAATCAAGGGACAAATAAGACAGTCCTTGCGTTACTGTATGTGATCGCAACGTGCGGTTCGCTGTTTTTCTCGAAGGTCAGGACTATGGTTATCTTCGGCGCGGCAAACCTGACGATTCTTCTGGTCGTAATGGCGTTCAAGCGGTACGCGTTCACTTCGCTGTGGTGTGCGTACGCGGCAATCGCGAGTGTCATCATCCTCGCATATTTCCGGAAAAGCAGCGGAATCCGGCCGTTCCTCTACGCATAGCCTTTGTGGAGACCAAGTTGCGCTTTCAGCTTTAACCCAACATGGTCTGAATCCATGCCCATGCACATCATTTCTCGTGTGCGCTCAGCGCTTCAAAGCCGGAGATGACGTCGAACAGTTCCTCGTCGATGCCATTCTGGCGCAAACGATGAAATGTCCGAGTGAGGTCCTGCTGCAAGTCGCCGATATTTTTGTCGGCGCGTTGCATCGCCGCCAGGCGGCTGGCGTTCTCGCTCGCGAGGGATTCGGCACACGCCCGGAAGAGCGAGATGAAAAGATATTCGCGGATTAGTGCGCGCAGAACTCCGGTTCCGCCGCCCATTACCTCGGGCAAATTCCCGGTCGGCCAGCGGACTTTGGCCAGGCCTGCTTGCCATTGAGCGTCGAGCGGCAACAATCGCTGGCCGACCGGCTCGTAGAGCGCCCCCAACTGCGGGCGGTTATGGAAGACGTAAACACACGCGAAATCGCCTTTTGCCCGATGCGTTTCACTTTCGATTTGAATTTGCCCGACGAGCGGAGTGATGGCCTTTACGGAATTCGGTACGGTAAAGAGTCCCATTAGCCGCAGGCCCGCATCTTCCAGGCGCGCATGAACGCGCTCACCGACGGCCCAGACCCGGGGCTTACCGGGCAGAGTTGCGAGTGTTTCGATCGCATAATCGGCCACTACATCGTTAAACTGGCCCACTAGCCCTTGATCGGATCCGAAAACGACCGCGCCAATGGTACCCGCATCGGTTTCTTTTTTCCGTCCTCCGGTCGCAGACGCAGGGCATGCTTCCCGGAAGCATGCACCGAGCCCCAGTTCAACAGTACGATAGTAGTCGTCCAACGCGCGCACCGACCTCTCGTATTGACCGATGCTCGATGCGGCCACGGCCTTCATTGTGCGGACAACGGATTGGAGTTCTCCGGCTCCGGCGATCTTTCGGCGCAAACTGGCTGTGGTGTCGCTCATGATTTCTTCTCGAGGTCAGGCTTCGGCTCGGTTTCGCCCTCGGGTTTAGCCTTGGTTTTGACTTCAGGCTTAGGCTCAAAGCGAGCAAGCGCTTGGCGGACGATTCGGATAATCGTTTCGCGATCCGCGTCGCTCAATTGTTCGGCGGTTTCCAATCGCTCGCACACCTCCTTAGGTATATCCGCCGCCGATTCCTGCACCGCGTGCTCGGCATCCGTCATCTGATCGAGCGGCACGCCGTCGAAGAGTTCCGAGGTCAATCCCAAGAGTACGGCGATTTGCGCGGGCACGGACACTGGGGAATATTCCGGCTGTTTAAGACAGGCGCGAATTCGCCGACCGTGCTCGATTATTTTGCGGGTTTCTTCATCCAGGCGGGCTCCGAACCGGGAAAAGGTTTCGAGTTCCTCGAACTGGGCGTAAGAGAGTTTGAGGTCACCCGCCACTGCACGGTACGCCGCTCGTTGCGCCTGACCGCCAACGCGCGAAACGGATTTTCCGACATCGACCGCGGGAAGCACGCCCAATTCGAATAGCGATGGCGACAGGTAGATCTGTCCGTCCGTGATGGAAATTAAGTTGGTCGGAATATACGCGGAAATGTCCTGCGCTTCGGTTTCGATAATGGGCAGCGCGGTGAGGGAGCCGCCGAGTTCCTTGCGCAAGTGCGTCGCACGTTCGAGCAGCCGCGAGTGGATATAAAAGATGTCGCCAGGAAACGCTTCACGTCCGGGTGGCCGTCGAAGCAGGAGAGAAAGCTCGCGGTAGGCGCGGGCATGCTGCGTGAGGTCGTCGTATACGATCAGCACGTCGCTACCTGCTTCCATGAAAAACTCAGCGATGCTGGTCGCGGCGTAAGGAGCAATGTAAGCGAGACCCGGTGGATCGTTGCCCTCTGCCACGACAATGACGGTGTAGTCCATTGCGCCCTTTTCCCGCAAGTTTGCCACGGCCTTCGCCACGGCGGACGCTCGCTGACCGATAGCACAATAAACGCACAGGACATTCTGGCCGCGTTGGTTGAGTATAGTGTCGATCGCAATGGCGGTTTTGCCCGTCTGGCGGTCACCGAGGATCAGCTCGCGCTGGCCTCGCCCAACTGGAATGAGTGCATCGATAACTTTGATTCCGGTCTGCAAAGGCACCGTAACCGGCGCGCGGTCCATGATTGGCGGTGCGGGACGTTCGATGGGCAAGCGGTTGCTGGAGGCAATTGGCCCGTTCCCATCGAGCGGTCGACCAAGCGGGTTGATAACGCGCCCGAGCAATCCAGGTCCCACGGCCATGTCCATGACCTGGCCTGTACGCTGGACTTCGTCTCCCGCGTGAAGATTCGAGTATTCACCGAGCAGCACGACGCCGATTTCGTTTGCGTCAACGTTAAACGCAATCCCGAGACTGTCGCCGGGAAACGTCACCAATTCATCGTAGCCCACGCCGGGAAGACCCGATATTTTGGCGATGCCGGTGTCGACACTGGTGATCGTGCCGACCTCCCGCAGCGTCAGCTGCGGCGTGAAAGCGTTCCGCACTTGGCTTAACTCAGCAAACGCGCTGTCGAAAATATTCCGCAGGTTGTCGGGTTCCATGTTCATTGGCTCTGTGATTGGACGTTGGCTTCAAGTTTAGGCTCAGTACTGACCTCAGCTTTAGGCTCGGTTTTGGCGTCAGTCTTGGGTTCAGTTTTCACTTCGGGTTTGGCTTCGACTTCGGATTTAGGTTCGAGTTTGTTTTCGGCTTTGGGTTCAGCTTTGGCAATAGGTTTGTTGTTCATCTTCAGGAGCTCCTCGACGCCGTTTTCCATCGACATCAAATAATCGGCGATGCTCCATGCCACCTTTTGTCCATTCGTCGTGAGTTCAATGCCGCCGATCAGGTCTGGCGCGGTCTCGAACCGAATGTGGATATCAGCCGAGAAGGTTTCGTTGAGCGCATTTTGGATCGCCGCGCGTTGTTCCGTGGGCAGGTCGAACGCGCTGCGCACAAGCGCCGGGCCAGACGACTTCTTGAGAGCGGCGCCGAGGCCAGCTTTAGCTTCTCCGTTCATCTCTCGCAAGCGGCGAGTGAACACCTCACCCATGCGTTCTTCCAAACTCGTCGTGGCGAGATCTGTCAGCGCTTTTCGGGTGATCGCAAAAACTTCCTGCTGTGTACGGAGTCTGATTGCTTGCTGTAAGTTATGCGCCTCGATTCTTAACGCTTCCTGCCGTTTTAAGCTCAAATCCACGGCGGCCTTCCGCGCATCGTCGAGGAGCCGCTGACGTTCGGCCTTTGCCTCGTCCGTCGCCTTGCTCAAGAGCGCGGCGCGTTGCTGGTCGAACTCTTCGTTCTTGTGCTTAAACTCGTCGCTCTCCTTCTGGGCTTCGGCCTTTTTCTTGTCGGCGTTCGTCAATTCTGTTGCGATCCGCTTCTCCCGCTCATCGATGGCGTTCAGGATAGGTTTATAGAGAAACCGCTTCATCAACCACACCAGGATGAGGAAGTTGACGGCCTGCGCTGCGACTGTGAACCAATCGATTAACATGGATTTACTTTCCTGGCGCTTGAGCGATAATGTGGTTCCAGAACGGGTTGGCGAAGATAAGAATCATCGAGACCACGAAGCAGTAGATGGCTGTGGACTCAATCATCGCCAAGCCCACAAACAAGGTTCGCGTGATCGTTGCGGAAGCGTCGGGCTGCTGGGCCAACGAGCTCAGAGCTGTCGCGACCGCCCGCCCTTCCGCCAGCGCGGGGCCCATAGTACCGAAACCGGTGGTGATACCGGCGATGACAATTGATGCCACCGCGATCGTCGTCATGCTATCCATGGAATCTCCTTTTGCTGTCTTCGTTCTTGCTTCAATGTGCTGCCTCGGGTTCCAGCTTGGGCTTACGAATTCGCGTGGCGGCCGCAATGTAAACCGCTGCCAGAATGCTGAAAATATAGGCCTGCACCATGCCCGTCAGCAGGCCGAGCGCCGTCATGAAGATCGGAAAGATGAAGGGCGTGATTGTGAGCAGGATAGCGATAATCATTGCGCCGCTCATCATGTTGCCGAACAAACGCACAGCCAGGGCCAGCGTGCGTGAAAGTTCGCTGATGATATTAAACGGCAGCATGATGAAGGTCGGCTTCACATAGGACTTGAGGTAGTTGCCTAGCCCCTGTTCCTCGATGCCGAAGAACGGCACGGCCACAAACACGCACAGCGCGAGAGCAGCCGTGGTCGAGAGCGACCCGGTCGGCGGTTCGTAGCCGGGAATGACGGTGCAGAGGCTGGCTGCAGCCACAAATAGGAAGAGTGTGCCCAGAAAGCCGATATATTTCTGCGGCTGGCTCAGGCCTACGTCTTCAATTTGTTTCTCGATGGCGGTTACAACGATTTCCAGAAGGTTCTGCCAACGCGAACGTTCGAGGCCCGTGGAAAGTTTGCGAGTCACGAGTTTTGAACCGGCGGCCAAGATGAGCATCAATCCCCACGTGAACATAATAGTGCCGTTGAGCTTAAGAAACCCGTGTTGCCAAAAAATCCATTGATCGGGACTAAGGCGCATGACGGATCTCCTGTGCCGGGCGAGTTTGGTTTTCTCCCCACGACCGGGTCAGCCAAGTTACGACGAAGCGCGCCATGATAAATCCAAGAAGGCACACGACCAGCCTCTCCCAATGACCGCGCCCGATAAAATAGAAACCGATCAGGACAACGCTCGTTCGCAGCAACAGGCTGCTGAAGAACCAAAGCGCGGACGATTTAGACGAAAGCCCCTTCTGAATCGTCCACCACAGGCCGCCGAAGAAAATCGCGCCGAGCAAAACTCCAGTCGTCAAAACCAGCATCAGATGCACCGCGTCACTCATCATGATTCTCCGTGTGGTCTCCCATCTCCTTGTCTTCTTTGGTCACCCAGTGCCAGGCATTCAAACAGCCGATGGCCAGGCCGATGACCAGCAACATGAGCGTCCAGGAATGGCTGCCTGCATGACGTTTGTCCAGCCAGATCCCAAGTGCCACACCGGCCAGAGTCGGAACCACTACCGACCAACCGATAAGCCCCATCATGCCCAGGCCAAACCAGACGCCCTGCGCGGAGTTCTGCGCCTTGAGCTTGCGCGCCGCCTTCGCGCCGATCTCCCGGCCGAACGCAGTCGAGTCTTTTGCGCTCTTCATATCCGGATTTTCACTCACGGTGAAATTCCGCTATGCGGCGTATGAAATCAGTCTCCATTTTCGCCATCACCGAGCGGACGCTCTGCTCCCGTTCGTTCAGGCTCAGAAACTCTCGATCCACCGCCGCACGCAATTGACCGAGATCGGCTCCGCCAATTGCATTCCGCACGGAGACGAGCACATCCAAACCGGTCTTGACCAGCACCCCTTCATCGACGGCCACGTAAACTTCGCCGGCCCCTCCGTTTTCGTAGGTCAGAATTCCGGGCACGAGCGCCGCGACGCAGTCTAGCCTGTGGGGCAAGAATCCGAACGATCCCTCACTGGTCTCCGCAACGATACGTGAAACGCCGGTTTTCTCGGCGAAGATTCCAAATGGGAGGAGAACCTTAAGATTCATGAGTGCCGACTGCTGCACGTTCGACCTCCGGTTTGAGTTTTGGCTCGGCCTTCGGTTCGGTACTGTCTTTCGACTTCGAATCCGCAGCAGGCTTCGGGCCGGCATTCGCAGCAGGTTTGGCTCCCGGTTCCACTTTGACTTCTGCTTTGCTGGGCGGAGCCTTTTTCTTAGCCTCGTCAATCGCCCCGATCATATACAGTGCACTCTCTGGGTAGTCTTTAAATTCATCACGCAGGATACGTTCGCAGCCATCGAGCGAGTCTTTGAGACTGACGAGTTTTCCCTTTATGCCGCTGAACTGTTCGGTGGCGAAAAACGGTTGTGTGAGGAATCGCTCCAGTCGCCGGGCTCGCGCGACTACTTTCCGATCTTCTGGCGCCAGTTGTTCCAATCCGAGCATGGCAATGACGTCCTTGAGATCTTCGTATTGCGCGAGCGTCCGCCTGATTTCCTGCGCCAGGAGATAGTGTCGTTTGCCGACGATGCCGGGGGTGGCCATTTTGGAACTGGACTGCAGCAGGTCGATGGCGGGGTAAAGTCCTTCACTCGCCCGCTTCCGCGAAAGCACGATGGACCCCGAGAGATGCGAAAACGTGTGCACCGCCGCCGGGTCGGTCAAATCGTCCGCCGGCACATACACCGCCTGAATCGACGTGATGGCTCCAGCGTCGGTATTGGCGATGCGTTCCTCGAGTTGCGACAATTCCGTGCCCATGGTTGGCTGATAGCCCAGACGCGACGGCATTTGGCCCATCAGGCCTGACACCTCCATTCCCGCCTGGATGAATCGGAAAATATTATCGATGAGCAGCAGAACGTCGCGATGCTCGTCGTCCCGGAAATATTCGGCCATCGTCAGCGCCGCGAGGCCCACGCGGAACCGACTGCCCGGCGGCTCGTTCATCTGCCCGAACACCATCACCATGTTCGGCAGCACGCCGGCATCCTGCATGTCACTGTAAAGTTCCTGCCCTTCCCGACACCGTTCGCCTATCCCGCAAAAAATGCTCACGCCTTCCTGGTGCCCGATCATGTTGTGAATCATTTCTGTAAGCAATACTGTCTTGCCCACGCCAGCCCCACCGAACAGGCCGGCTTTGCCGCCGCGCTCGAGCGGCACCAACACATCGATGACCTTTATCCCAGTCTCGAAGATCTCGGATTTGGTGGATCGCTGCGCTAACGTCGGAGGGTCTCGATGGACTGAGCGCCATTGCACATCTGTCGGTTCCGCTTGGCGGTCAATGGTATTCCCGAACACGTCGAACATTCGCGAGAGAATACCCTTGCCGACCGGCACCTTCAACGGCCCACCCGTGTCTTCCACCGAGGTGCCGCGGGCGAGGCCTTGCGTGGGCGTCAGCGCGATTCCACGCACGCAATGCGCGTCCAGTTGAGCTAAAACCTCGATCGCAATTTTCCCTTCGTCCGCGTGCAGTAACGAATAGATCGCCGGCAAATGCCCGTCGAACTGTATGTCGACGACACTTCCGCGCACCGAGACCACCGCGCCGAGGTTCGTATGATTCGCTGCCGTCATCATGTTTGCTCTCGCCGATCCACGGAAGAGGTTTTTGACAAGCGCCTCTTTGCTCTGCGCTTCGTCTTTTCTATGTTCCGTTCTGACTCCACTTCCAGTGCCGAATTTCCGGCATATCTTGGCCGTGTTTATCGATATAGTGTTTGTGCTCGATGAGTTTGTCCTGCATCTGCTGCTTCAGGTAGGCGCCCTTGGAATCCAAATGCGGCAACCGATCGACCACGTCTTGGACCAGGTGGAATTTGGTAAAGAGTTTCTGTTTTCATGATTCCAATCTCCTTTTCAGCCAAAACCGAGAAAGCTCCCAGCGACTATTGACAATTCCGCAATCGAGCCAGAAATGCGGCGCCCTGGAACATATGTCATGGTTCTTATCGCTGTGTTATCGCTTTCTATTTGGCCCCCAATATTTGTTCGCGGGGTTGCGCACGCTTTTTTTATTTTCACCACCTCACAGCATGCTTTCAGTGACTCGGCTCACACAGTCGTTGGAGCTAATCTTCGCCGCTATTGCCCCCGCGTGCAGTGACTTTTTTCGAGAGTGGATCGGTGCGCGGATGGCGTAACCCCCCACCACATCGTGGCTCTGGCGCGACTTCCCTTTGCAAACTGGCTTCTCCTTGCCTTGCATTTTTGTTTTTCATGCGATTCCGAGCCGATGGAATACGGGGACTTTGAAAATGTCCACGATGAATGCAAAGACGACCGCACCCGCGAGCGTTCCACTTATCACAAGTACTGGCAGTGGCGCCATGGCGATTCCAAGACTCGCCATCGTTGCTGCGATCGACAGATCGGCTACCGACGATAGTACGAGCCATAAGCTCGGGCGGGTCGACCATAGACGCTGACGAGTTCGATTCGTATACGTCGTTGCTTGATTGCCGAACACGATGAGTACGAAGGCGAGAGTTCGCAGCGTCTCCATTCCGAGACCCATGCGGAATTTGCCTATCGCCAAAACGGCGGTGCAGAACACAAGCTCGGAGATACCCATGAAAACGCCCGCGGCCGTCAAATTGCCAACTCGCCATGCACTTGGCATCGCGGACGGTCGCACATTGTCCGTTGTCAAGGACATCCCAAGGAAGTCGCCGGTGATCATGATAATGACCATCAACATGGGGGTCAGAATTGCCTGTCCTGTCATGATCAGACCCACCCCCAGGAATAACACCTGCACAATCTTCTTTGTAACGGAATTCAATGTGTAGGTCAGGACGCGCTGGAACGTTATCCGGCCTTCCTTTACTGCGGCCACAACTCCCTCAAGTCCCGGCTTGGTCAGCACGATTCCAGCGGCCGACTTGGCGACGTCCGTCGCGGTCGAAACCGCGATTCCCATCTGTGCCTGGCGCAGCGCTGGCGCGTCATTGGCGCCGTCGCCGCACATGCCGACGGTGTGGCCGGTCTTCTGGAACGCTTGGACGAGGCGATACTTATCCTCCGGAAGAACTCCGGCGAAGACCGCGAAGTTCTCCGGACGAACACTTTCCGGGATTGTTCCGGCGGGGCAGATCGCTCCATCGAGTCCCACCTCTCGCGCGACAATCGCTGCCGTTGCCGGTGCGTCACCGGTCACCATCACAGTGCGCACTCCCAAAGTGCGCAATTCCTTGATCAGATCGGCAGCATCGATGCGCGGTGGATCGCTCAAAGCCACGACGCCCACAAGCTGCATCTTTGCCGGCGCGCCCGCAGCTACGGCCAGAACCCGGAAACCCTTCTCTTCGAGTTCATTCGCTGTCGCCGCCGCTGTTGGCGCCGCTTCGGTCAGTTTGATGACCTCTGCAAACGCTCCTTTCACAGCCCGCAGCGTATCGCCATTCGCATCGACCGCTGTCGCCTCGGACATTTTTGTCGCCGGATCAAAAGGAACGAACTTGGTCAGTTTCGGTGGATTGGCGGTGCTTCGTTTCGTGGCTGCGGAGCGAATGGCTGTGTCGACGGGGTCCTGTCCGCCATCGGAACTGGCTAGAGCCGCCATGGCCAGTACTCGCGCTTCGTCGAAGCCAGGCTCGGGATGGATAGCGGTTACCGATAGTTCGTTGCGAGTTAAAGTCCCTGTTTTGTCCGAACAAAGAACGTCAAGTGTGGCGGCCTCGTCCACGGCGGACAATCGGGTTGGAAGCACGCCCAATCGTGCGAGCGTTTTTGCACCTACTGCCGCTGCAAGCGTAAACGTCGCGGGCAGCGCAACGGGGATAGACGCCAGTACGGCTGTCAGAGCTAGGGGAATAATATCGCCAACCGGCATTTTACGAGCATGAGCGTACGCCACCAGCAAGAGAGTGATTACCCCATTAAAAATGGCGAGATTTCGCACTACGCGCACGACGGTCTTTTGCTGGGTACTCTCGACGTGCGCCGTGCGGACGAGTTCCGCGGTGTGTCCAAACTTTGTGTTTGCGCCGGTGGAGGTGACGGTCGCGGTTGCCTCCCCGCGCCGCACCAGCGCCCCTGCGTAAGTTTGCAGGCCCGGTCCAGCCTCAATCGGGATCGATTCTCCGGTGAGCATGGACTGATCGAGCAGAACCGATCCCGCGACTATTTTCACGTCAGCGGCAACTACGCCCCCCAGCGATAGTTTCACGGTATCATCCGGCACAAGTTCGGTAGCGGGAATGTTCTTCCAAGCCCCGTCGCGCCGCACCGAGGCCGTAAGCGCGAGCCTTGATTTCAGCGCGGCAAGAGTAGCCTGTGCACGTCCTTCCTGGAAGAACCCGAGAGCGGCGTTGAATACAAGGAGCCCGGCGATAACCGTGGCTTCGACATACTCGTGGAGGACTGCCTGGAGGATAATTGCGGCTTCCAGCATCCATGGAACCGGCGCCCAAAATTTGGCCAGCGCCATACGCCATGCTCGTATGGCAGTGTCCGGCATCGCATTTGGACCGTACTTCGCAAGCCGCAATCGAGCTTCATCGCTCGTGAGACCGCGCCCCACGTTGTCGTTATCGCTGTTTTGTGCGGGTTTAGCTGGAACAGTTGGGTTCGCCGCGAGGGGCATCGTTTCACCTGACTTTTGAATCTAGACATTCGCCCTCTGTCAGCATTTTAATGCGTCAGAGGAACCCCTCCTGTTCATTTGGGAACATCGCACCATGTTCTCCTGAAGCCATTCGTCTCCGATCCTTGCAGTCGAGATGTTTCACCCTGAAATAAGCGAGAATTTGCACTGGCAATCCAAGAGACGCTGGCTTCATTCTCATCTACCTCATCCTTCTCTTCAACCAGGTCCGCCATTTGTGAGAACCACCTTGAGCGCGCCTTCCTTTGCAGCGTTTCCAAAAGTGTCGTACGCTTTCATGATGTCGTTCATCGCGAAACGATGAGTTACCAGCTTGCTCGGCTGCAGTTTGCCCGAACGCACCACCTTCAGCAGCATCGGAGTTGTCACCGTGTCCACCAGTCGAGTGGTGAGCGAAATGTTTCGATCCCAGAGTTTCTCCAAGTGCAGCTCCACCGGTTTGCCGTGGACTCCCACGTTCGCGATTCGCCCGCCGGCGGCTACGATGGCCTGGCAGATGGCGAAGGTTGCCGGAAGCCCGACGGCCTCGATAGCCACGTCGACGCCCGCCCCTTCCGTGAGTTCCATCACGTGCTGGGCGGCATTTCCATCCCCGCTGTTAATCAGTTTCGTTGCACCAAATTGTTTTGCAACCGCAAGGCGCTTGTCGTCCAGGTCAATCATGAAGATTTCCGCCGGCGAATAGAATTGCGCCGTTAACAGAACGGCGAGGCCCACCGGACCTGCACCGACGATCGCAACAGTGTCCCCTGGTTTCACTTGTCCGTTGAGAACGCCGCATTCAAAACCCGTCGGCAAAATGTCGCTAAGCATGACCAATGCTTCTTCATCGCCGCCGCCGGGAAAGTGGTAGAGGCTCCCGTCAGCCTGGGGGATGCGCACATATTCGGCCTGGGTTCCGTCTATCGTGTAGCCCAGAATCCAGCCGCCGCGCCGGCAGTGGGAGTACATGCCTCGTTTGCAGAAGTCGCACTTCAGGCAGGCCGTGACGCATGAGACGATAACCTTGTCTCCGGCGTGAAATTCTGAAACACCTGTTCCGACTTGTTCGACCACACCAATGCCTTCGTGGCCGAGAATGCGGCCATCGGTCACCGCTGGAAGATCTCCCTTCAGAATGTGGAGGTCAGTTCCGCAAATGGTCGAAGTTGTAATCCGGACGATGGCATCGCCCGGATCGAGGATGGAAGGGCGCGGCTTGTCCTCCCATGCCCGCTTGCCCGGACCGTGATAGACCAGCGCTTTCATGGTCGCGCTGGCGCTGTGAGTTGTGACACTCGTGGCCGGTCGTGCGAGTTCAGTCGTCGTCAAGGAT
>JBEKCU010000109.1:0-15097 GCA_050014735.1 Candidatus Acidiferrales bacterium
GGACTCGATTCGCACCCCAACAAGAGATTGTGTTATAGATATGGGTCCATGTTAAGCGCGGCAACCATAGAAGTTGTGAACCTGACCAAGCGGTACGGCGATGTGGAAGCCCTGCGGGGGGTAACCTTTTCCGTCGGGGAAGGTGAGGTCTTCGGCCTGCTCGGTCCCAATGGCGCGGGAAAGACGAGCACAGTCGAAATTTTGGAGGGGCTGCGCACTCCGGACGGCGGCAGCGTCAGCGTCTGCGGCCTTGACCCGCAACAAAAGGGCGACGAGTTTAAGTTCATCATCGGCGCGGCACTGCAATCGACCGCCCTACCCGATAAGATGCGCGTTCACGAAGCCCTTGACCTGTTCGGCAGCTTTTACCCTCGCCGGCGGGGCACTCCCGAATTGCTCGCGCGATTCGGACTCGAAGAAAAGAAAAATGCGTTCTATTCCCAGCTATCCGGCGGACAGAAACAGCGCCTTGCGCTGGCCATGGCGCTGGTGAACGATCCCCGCGTCGTTTTTCTCGATGAACCGACAGCCGGACTTGACCCGCAAGTGCGCCGCGAAATCTACGACATCGTCGAGGAACTCAAGAAAGAAAAGAAAACGATCCTGCTGACGACCCACTACATCGAGGAAGCCGAGAAGCTCTGCGACCACGTCGCGATCGTGGACCACGGAAAAGTCATCGCCTTGGGCACTCCCCGCGAGTTAAAGCAGCGCTCCGGCGCGGTGACTCGTATTACCGTGCGCATGGCTAAACCCGAAATCAATGGCGCACTGAACACCCTGGAAGGTGTGACCGAATGCCGAACCGAAGCCGATGATTACCTGCTGTATTCCACGCGCGTGCCGCGAACTATCGTCGCCCTGGTGAAGCATCTGGAAGAGCAAAATAATGAGCTGGTTAGCCTGGAAATCGCCGCTCCGTCCCTTGAAGACATCTTCCTCGAGCTGACCGGCAGAAGGCTGAGGGATTGAAATCATGTTGAGCCACACCTGGGCGCTCACGGCAAGCCGCATCCGGCTGGCGATGCGCAATCGCGCGTTCCTATTCTTCAGCTTAATCATGCCGATCGCTTTCTTGTTTATCTATGCCGGAATTTTCGGCCGAGGCAACCGGCAGGCGGTCCCTTATTTGCTCTCGGAGGTCCTGGCGCTGACCGTCATGGGCAGCTTCTGGGGACTCAGCGTCCAACTCGTGACGTTTCGCGAGCAGGGCATCTTGCGCCGCTTTCGGGTCACCCCGGTTGGCGCAAGCGCTATGCTGGCCTCGAGCCTGCTTTCGAACTACTTTTTGACCCTGCCGACCGTCGTGATCGAGTTTTTCCTCTCCCGCTGGGTCTTTCACATGGCGGGACTGGGTAACCTCACGTCGATCTTTGTGCTGGTCACGCTCGGCACAGTAAGCTTCGCCTCGCTGGGCCTGATCGTAGCCAGCGTCACGAACACGATGCAGGAAACGCAGATCATCAATCAAATCATCTGGTTCCTATTTCTGTTCATTTCCGGAGCGACGATCCCGTTTCCGATACTGCCGAGCATCGTGCAGGCAGTCGCGGTCTTTCTCCCAGCGACGTACCTGGTCAGCGGGTTGCAGAGAGCCATGATCGATCGCACGGCCGTGCTGGACCTGGGGATGTACATGGCATCCCTCGTGGGCTGCGCCCTGATCGCGTTTTTGGTCGCCGCCCAACTGTTCCGCTGGGACCCGGAAGCCAAAGCGCCGCGCCGCGCGAAATTGTGGGCTACCGCCGCGGTCGTTCCTTTCCTGTTGCTGGGCGTCTGGGAAACGTTCAACGGCGACTTGCGGGCCCACGCAATGAAAGATTTGAATTCGATTCGCGAGCCGTATTCGCTGGAACGGACGCGCTAGCCGCGGTGTTGCGAGACCAAGAACGAAGAATCGCCGAATTCTCTTTACTCACAGCCTGGAGTGGAGCACCCTTAAAGGTGCCATAGCGGGAGAGCAATACCATGCTAGACATCGCCAACGACATCCAGTCTCTGACGACCTTCCGGCGCAAATCCGGGGAATTCATGAAGCGACTCAAGAAAACGAAACGAGCCGTCGTCCTTACGGTTAACGGCAAAGCCGAAGCAGTCGTTCAGGACGCGGAAGCCTACCAGCGATTACTCGACGCTGCTGCTCGCGCCGATATCCACGAAGCTATCCGTCAGGCTTCCGACGACATCGCTCGGGGAGGACTGGAAAAGGCCATTCAAAGCTTGGAAGAATTCCCGAAGCGTTGTCCACGAGCTCCGGAATCCCGAATTGCTGGGCTTAAGCTTCGAAACCTGCTCTATGGGAACAAACCTAACGTCTATCGCGTGGTTTTCAGAATCGACGAAGGAAAAAAACGAATCCGGGTGCTGACCATTCGCCACGCAGCTATGGACAAGCTCCTTCTGCGACGACCTAAACGGGAGACTTCCTGAACGGACCGTGGAATCCATGAACGCGGCAGCATGTCGTACGGCACGCCTCACGGTTCCCGGCAACCACAAAACGCATGCTATAATTCCTCAAGTGATGTAGCAGAAGCACTACGTCAATTTTGAAATACAGCGTGGAGAACTTCGATGGCAATGAAGCCGACCGAGAAAATATGGCATAACGGTGAACTGATCCGATGGGAAGACGCGACGATTCACGTCCTATCCCACGTGGTCAGCTACGGCTCTGCCGTATTCGAGGGCCTTCGTTGCTACGCAACCAAGAATGGCCCAGCGATCTTCCGCGTGCGAGAGCACATGCAGCGGATGATTAATTCCGGCAAAATCTATCGGATCGAGTGGCCGTTCGATGCCGAGGAACTCTCGAACGCCGCCGCCGAAGTGGTGCGCGTGAACAAGATGAGTTCTTGCTACATCCGGCCGATCGCGCTTCGCGGCTATGGTGACATCGGCGTCGGCGGTCTGGCGGTACCCACTGAAGTCTACATCGCCTGCTGGGAATGGGGACGTTACCTCGGCCCGGAAGCCATCGAGAATGGAGTGGATGTCTGCGTCAGTTCGTGGAACCGCATGGCACCCAACACGCTGCCCAGCATGGCAAAAGCGGCCGCCAACTATATGAATTCACAGCTCATCCACATGGAGGCCCACGCCAACGGGTATTCCGAGGGGATTGCGCTGGACACCGCGGGTTATGTCAGCGAGGGATCGGGCGAAAATATATTCGTCGCAATGGACGGCGTGCTGATCACGCCGCCAATTGGAGCCAGCGTCCTCCCCGGGATCACGCGCAGTTCCGTAATCACGCTCTGCGAGGACCTGAAAATACCGGTACGCGAACAGATGATCCCTCGGGAAATGCTCTATCTGGCCGACGAAGTTTTCTTCACCGGCACGGCAGCGGAGATCAGCCCCCTGCGCTCGGTCGACCGGATCAAAGTCGGTAAAGGAACGCGCGGCCCCATCACCAAAGCACTTCAGGAAGAGTTTTTTGCCATCCTGGACGGCTCGCAGCCCGACCGTCACAACTGGCTAACGCCGGTCAATGTGCCGCTGGGCACCGCGACCCGCTAAAGCTGAATCGTGTAGGCTGTTGAAGCGACGGCGCGTGGGTGAATCGGCAGACATGATGGCTTGTGTCGGTATCCGCGACAAGGGGGCACGCGGGTTGGATACCTATTCCTGAGACTTTGAAGCGGGTGCCGCACTCTTCACGGTTTTTGTGAAGGGTGCGGTTTTTTCGAGCGGGCTGCAAAGAGTGTTTCAACAAGAATCCCTTGAAAACAATCCGATCTGCCTTCAGGATTCAGGTGCACGGATGTTCTTTGCTGCGCGCTTTTCTTCGCGGCTGCCATTATAAAAAAGCACACGCTAAAGCGAGCGTGCTACCATCCGCCGGGAGACGATTCCATGTACAACAGGCCGCAAAAGCTGGTAGCTGAATTTGCCGGCACATTTGCGCTTGTTTTTTTCGGGGCAGGAGCGATCGTCGCGAACCAATTTCTGCGCAGCGGAAATCCACAATCCGGCTTCGGTCTAATGGGAGTCGCGCTGGCGCAGGGCCTCACCATGGGAATCATGGTTACCTCACTCGGCCACATTTCCGGTGGCCACTTCAATCCTGCCGTGACGATCGGTTTCTGGGTGACGCGCAGGTTTTCCACGTTCGACACGCTCTTCTACTCGGTCGCCCAGATTGCTGGAGCCGTTTTGGCTGCGTACTTACTGCGCGAACTTCCATTCGAAGCCTGGAGTTCCGTACAACTTGGGACTCCAGATCTGGCAAATGGCATTTCCCGCACCACCGGAATGATTCTTGAGGCGGTCACGACGTTCTACCTAGTGTTCGTGTTTTTCGCGACGGCTGTCGATGCGCGTGGCGCATTCAACAAGGTTGCGGGCTTCGCCATCGGTTTGACAGTTACCATTGGGGTGTTGCTTGGCGGACCGTTTACGGGAGGCGCGATGAATCCCGCGCGCGCATTTGGTCCGGCGGTCGCGGCGAATCATTGGACTAACCACGGGGTATACTGGATCGCCCCATTGGCTGGAGGCGTCGCCGCCGGTTGGCTGTACGATACCCTGTTCCTGCCCAAAACGTAGAGCGTTCCACCCGTAGAAATGGCTTCAAGCCTGTTTTATTTTGACGTTTGCCACCGAAACGAAAGTCAAAATCGGACAGGCTGAAGCCTGTCCTACTAAAACCAGCATTCCCATGAATATAACCGCCGCGTTCTGATATTATGGCGCGGATAAATTCATGAGTGCATCGCGCATCCCGCTTTTCCCGCTCAGCATCGTTCTTTTCCCAGGACAGGTGCTGCCGCTACACATTTTCGAGCGGCGTTACCGGTCGATGACGCAGCACTGCATCGAGACGGAATCACCATTCGGAATCGTTTACCTGCATGATGGGGAGATCGCGCATACAGGTTGCTCCGCGATGATCGTCAAGACCTTAAGGGAATATGAAGATGGCCGCTCCGACATTCTAACGGCCGGGCAGCAGGCATTCCGTCTGATTCGCACGTATGAAGAGATGCCGTATCTCGAAGCCGATGTCGAGTACCTGGAAGACGATTTCAACAGGATCGATCCAGCTGTCTCGGCGGAACTCGAGCGCCTGTTCAATCAGTGCCACCGAATCCTCTACGACGAAGACGCGCCGTCCTTTGAAACAGAGGGCGGCATCTCGCTCGCCTACCACGTCGGTTCCGAGTTGCCCATCGATACAGCATTCCGGCAGATTCTGCTCGAACTGCGTTCGGAGGCCGAACGCCAACAGCGTTTGGTCGCGCGGATTACCGAGTGGTATCCGCAACTTCAGAATCGCGATCGCGTTCGAGGGAAAGCGACTGGCAACGGGCACGGGAAGCTCTAGCCTTACGCAAAACAAGCAACGATCCAAGTAACGTCCAATTTGCCGGCTGCTCGGTCCATGTGTAGTCAATTTTAGCGACACCTGAACATGAGGACCGGTTTGGCGGCGCCGTCATATCGCCGGCGGTTCTTGAATCTGTCCAGTCGCAAAACCCGACTGCGGGACACCGGCGTTACCAAGTCTCGGGTCGATTTACTGGACGCCGCGACTCGAATCGATTCGGAACTCTAAGCTAAGTTACTACCCGTCCGCGACGAATTCTGCAGCAATTTCCCATGTGGCATATAATGGTGGTTTGAAGCGATTCAGGGGACCCCGATGACCACTAAGCCTTCCACGTTAGGCGAATTAATAAATTTCCCCGGATACGCGCCTGGAGCGCCGCGCCGCACCGTCAAGGAAGAACTTCGCGCGAACATCTTGCAGAAGCTCGAAGCCGGAGAACCGCTTTTTCCGGGCATTCACGGTTACGAGGAAACCGTTCTGCCGCAGATCGCGAATGCGCTACTGGCACGGCATAATTTCATCCTGCTCGGATTGCGTGGCCAGGCAAAGAGCCGCATCCTGCGCGGCTTGATTAATTTCCTGGACCCGGAAATTCCTTATGTCGCGGGATGCGAGATCCACGACAATCCGCAAGCGCCTCTGTGCCGCGCCTGCCGCGACCTGATCGCGGAAAAAGGCGACGCAACGCCGATTGCCTGGTGGACGCGCGATCTTCGCTTCGTCGAGAAGCTGGCGACGCCGGATGTGACTATTGCCGACATTCTCGGCGACGTCGATCCGATCAAGGCAGCACGGTCGGGCCGCGCGCTTGGCGATGAGCTCACCATACATTACGGCTTGCTGCCGCGCGCCAATCGCGGGATTTTCGCCGTGAACGAACTTCCCGATCTTGCGGGAAAAATTCAGGTTGGCCTGTTTAACATCATGCAGGAAGGCGATATTCAGATTAAGGGCTATCCGGTTCGTTTGCCGCTCGACGTGCTGCTCGTCTTCACCGCGAATCCCGAGGATTACACCGCGCGCGGCAAGATCATCACTCCTCTCAAGGACCGCATCGGCTCGGAGATTCGTACGCATTATCCGGCCACGGTTGAGGAAGGCGTCGCGATCACGGAGCAGGAAGCGTGGGTGTCGCGCGATGGCGGGCGATCCGCCGTCGATGTCCCGGGCTATATTCGCGAGGTGGTCGAGCAAATTGCGTTCCTGGCGCGCGGGGACAAGCGCATTGACAAGCGCTCGGGCGTTAGCCAGCGTTTGCCGATCGCGTGCCTGGAAAGCGTGGTCAGCAGCGCGGAACAACGGGCCGTGCGCAATCACGAAGCGCGCTCAACCGCGCGCATCGCCGATGTGTACTCAGCGCTTCCGGCGATAACTGGAAAAATGGAACTCGAATACGAGGGCGAGTTGCACGGCGCCGAAAACATCGCGCGCGAATTGATCCGCGGCGCGGTGGGGAAAGTGTTTACCAAGTATCTGGAGGGCGCGAATCTCCAGCCGGTTATACAGTGGTTCGAGATGGGCGGCGAACTGAAAGTGCCGGAGAGCGCTCCCGCGACGGAAGCCCTGGCGCAGCTCAAGCGAATTCAAGGGCTCACGGAGAATATCGAACGCCTGAACGTGGACGGCCGCAACGGTCCATCGGGGATGGCGGCATCGGCCGAATTCATCCTGGAAGGGCTCTGGTCGCACAAGCGCATCAGCCGCAACGAAGAGCGCGGCTTCCATTCGGATCGCCCGAAAGCGCCGGAACAGCGCGAGCAGCCGCCGCGTCCGCCAAGGCGTCAGTTTAACTAGCAGCCTAGGGAGCGCGCTGGAAAATAGCCCGACCGCCAGCGGCTAAAGCCGCACTGAATGTGCGTGATTGGGTCACGGCTGAAGCCGTGACCCACAATGATTGCACGGAGCCGGCTGGGCCGCAACGCAACGATATTGAATTACGGCGATATTGGATCGGACCTTCCTGCGAACATCGAAGGGGAGGTCGGCTCCATTGCAGGATCGTTAAAGCGTCCGTATCTTATGGCCCGCTGTAGCGCGGCAGAGAGGTTTGTGGGTCACGGCTTCAGCCGTGACGTTATGCCGGCGAGGGCGCGGCTTTAGCCGCTGGCTATCCCTAGAGAAAAAGCTGCTGTGCGACGGGCAGACACGGATTGGAGTTGCGATGAAATATATCCGCTATAAAAAGTACGAAGGCGAACCGGGCGACGGTGTCGATATGCAGGAATTGGTCAAGAAACTCTCAGATTTTTTCCTGCAAAGCGGATTTGAATCGCAATTTTACGGCATCTCCGAAATGGATCCGGAAAAATCGATGGAAGCCTTGCGCCAGGCGATCCAGCGGGCGCTTGAAGAAGGCGATCTGCTTCCCGATCAGCAGCTCCAGGATTTGCTCGACGGCACGCCGGAACAGCAGGACGCGAAGATGAAAGAGATGATCGACCAGTTGATGGATCGCCTGATGGAAGAGGGATACATCACAGGTCAGCCGCAGGTGACGGCTCCGCCGGATAAAACGCCCCGCGGGCAAGTGGGTCAGGGTCGGGACCGTCAGAATGAAGCACGCTTCGAGATCACCGACAAAACGATTGATTTTCTGGGCTTCAAGACTCTCAAGGATTTGATGGGTTCGCTGGGCAAGAGCAGCTTTGGCCGTCATGACACGCGCGATCTTTCGACGGGCGTCGAGTCCGGCGGTATCTCGCGGCCTTACGAGTTCGGCGACACGTTGAACCTCGACATCAGCGCGACCCTATTCAACGCCGTGCGCCGCGAAGGCTCGAAGGTTCCCATTGAGCTCGATTATCAGGACCTGATGGTTCACCAGACCGAATATCAGAGCTCCTGCGCAACGGTCCTGATGCTCGATTGCAGCCACAGCATGATTTTATACGGCGAGGATCGCTTCACTCCGGCGAAAAAAGTGGCGCTCGCGCTTTCGCATCTGATCCGCACGCAGTTCCCTGGCGACTCCCTGCACCTGGTACTGTTTCACGATTCCGCCGAAGAAATGCCCCTCGGCGAATTGGCGCGCGTGCAGGTCGGTCCGTATTACACCAACACGCGCGAGGGCTTGCGGCTCGCGCGGCGAATTCTCTCCCGCCAGAAAAAAGACATGAAGCAGATTGTGATGATCACCGATGGAAAGCCGTCGGCGCTCACACTCGAAGACGGTCGAATCTACAAAAATGCCTTCGGCCTCGATCCCCTGGTTGTCACGCAGACGCTCGAGGAAGTCGGCCGGTGCAAACGCTCGGGAATTCTGATCAATACGTTTATGCTGGCCAGCGATCACAGTCTCATTCACTTCGTTCAAAAAGTGACGGAGCTGTGCCGGGGAAAAGCGTACTTCACCACGCCATACACTTTGGGACAGTACCTGCTGATGGATTACATGCAGAGGAAGACGCGGCACATTCATTGATCGAAGAACGCTCTGGTGGCGCCGGCATCTTGCCGGCGGTTTTTCCTTCTCCTGGACTCTAAACCCGCCGACAAGATGCCGGCGCTACCAGAATCTTGCGGCACGTAGCACTATTGCCCTTCCCCTTCGATCGGATTCTTCTTGTGCTTGGCCTGTTTCAGGCGCTTATCGGGAATTACCCGTGCGGCTGGAGGAGGCCCTGCAAGTTCGCGCGCGCGGCGCCGCGCTTCCCCTGCGGCGGTGAACTTCTTAGGTTTGCGTTTGCTTTTCGCCGCAGCGTCTACCAACTTGCCTTTCGAGATTAATAAAAAGTGTACCATTGCTTTTCTCGACCCGCCCGGAATCTGAATGTCGCCTTAAATTCTCAGAAAGCGGAAAGAACTGCAGTGATTAACGGCGAGCGCCAGCGGTAGTCGTTGCGGTTAGATACTCAATCAGTTCAAAAACCTGTGGGCTGGTGCAGACTTCGTAGTATGGGCGAGAACCGACTGAGCCGATTTTGCCGCCGGGCAGCAATTGGCGCACGTAACCCCGGCGGATCAGGACGGGCTCGATTCCATCTCCCACAGGTGTTTCACCCACGTAAAACGCGACACGTTCCTTGCCCCAGGGCAGCACGCAATCGGCTTCAATCGATGTCAGCGCGATTTCCTCCTGCAATTTCTGGAACCCTTCCTCGTTCAGTTCCACGCCGTTCAGATTGAAGCGGATCAGGAATTCGTCGGCCTCGTCCTCGGCCACGTCTTCCATCATCGTCTGGAAGAGGAAAAGACGAAATAGCGAGGGATTCTCCGAGAGCAGACGCTTCGCGGCCTTAGAGCAGCTCGACAGCCGGTCCGAAAGATTCAGCGCGCGGGAAATCATGATGCGCGAATCGGTATCCATCCAGTACGTTGGCGCCGAACCCTGGAAGGCAATCCCCACGCCAAGTTCCAGGCGCGGCAGATCGGTGGATTCGGAACGCTCATTATAGGCGGACGAAACCGCCAGTATTTGCCGCGCCAAGGCGCAAGCCTTGGACACAGCCCGCTGCTGCCCGCGATTCGATTCCGTCTCGAAAATCGCCAGCACCAGCGCGTCTCCCTCGATGAACACTTTTGCGGCGCCGTACCGCTCCAGGATGCGCTTGACCGGTTCGTAGAAATTCAGGCTGAAGAGCGACGCGGGATTGAGCCCGCGAGCCAGCAGGTCTTGCGTGATTTTGGTCGAGCCACGGACGTCCGCTTTGATAATGGTGTGGGACAGTACGCGGTCCTCGGCGGGCCGCGCCTCTTCCGGCAACAGAAATTCGTAGAGGCTGCGGTTCAAATCCGAAAGTTCCCGGGTACGCTCGTTGCGGACCAGGTTAATGCGCTCCATCGCCGCCGTGAGGCGCTCGTAATTGTGGATATCGCGCCGCAATCGCATGAAGTCCTCGGTAAATCGAATCGCGACAGCGCGCACCTCTTCCCGCGGCGTCCTGCGGATTTTTTTGGAAAGCTCGTCAATCCGCTGCATCGAATACTGCCGCGCGGGAAATTGTTTCAGGACGTCCTCGACGTGTTTGTATTCCTCGCGCGATACCAGCGCCTTTTTCAATTGCTGCAGGTGAAGCGGCGGACAGTAATCGTGGCAAATGTTTCGCAACTGATAGCTTGAAAGAATATGCACGAGCAAGTCGCGCTGTTCGAGCCGCGCGATCCACTCGTCGAGCAAGCGCGCGCGCGTCTCGGCCGTATTGCCCCGATCGTCGCTGGGCGCATTCGGGTCGAGCAGACGGCGAGCGTTCTCCGGCTGATTCAGATAATCACCCAATCGCTCCTGGTACTGCTTGGCAAGATAATCCGCTTTGCCTCGGGCGGTTTCGATTTTTGGGCCCGCGTCCTCGATCTTTTTTCGCAATAGGCGCAATCGCTTTTCAACATCGGTCATCGCCGCGCGCAAATTTGCTGGGTCTGCGCCTAGGCCCACGCGGCCCATCAGACCATCGCTTCGTTCCAGTTTCCGGGCGAGCACGGCATATTCTTCCTCGAGGCGCTCGATTTCCGTCCGGGCGTTCACCGCCGAATCCATAAGCTCCTGATGCTCGCGCCATGCTTCGTTAAGCTCGTCTCCCTCCACCCCCGCGAGAACCGATTCCCTCAGAAAATCGAATAGAAGCGCGTCCATCGTTTCGAAGCGATCCTGGTCGCGCAAATAGTTCCCAAGCAAAACGTATTGTTCGAGGAAAAGCACGTCATCCTTGCCACCCTCGACGAACGCGAGGCGATTCGTCAAAATATCGTACGATGTCGACATCTCGTCGCCAAAAAGAGCTTTTCGGGCTCTTCCTAGAGTACTTTCTTCGATCTCCATGATCGCTTGGTACACGTGCTGGCCCGCCTGGCGGAACATGTTCCGGCGATCCGCCTGCAATTCGGCGAGACGTGCCTTGATGATGTGACCCTGCTCGGTCTGCTCGAAGTGATGCCCGAGTCCCCGGATATACTCCTTGGCCTCGAGCACGAGGTTCGCGAATTGAGTTGTGATCTCCTGGGTCAGGAATTTCACCAATGCCGCGCGAAGCAGGAGGTCGATCTCGATATTCTTCTCGAACTTGGCCTGCTGGAGTCCCCCGTGCAACAGATCTGACAATTGCCTCTTCCATGCCGCAGCCTCTGGCGGGCGGGCAGCTTTGCGGTCCGAATCCCGTCGGGCAACCTGCCGGCGATCGGGCTGTGAGCGATCGTTCTGCGGAAGGAAACTGAGATTGGCGGCTTGCCGGACGAATTCCAGGAAGTAAGCGCCAGTGAACTCAACGAATGTAGGGCTCAGGGAGACATCATGATGGATGTTATCCACGCCAACAGCTAGAGTTCCGAGTGGAAGCTCGGCCGAGTACGTCTTCAGATTCACTCGCGCAGGATTCCCCGCGGAGAGCATGGATATGCGCTCAGGCATGGTTCGGTCGCAGAAATCTCTCTTTTAGGTTAGCAAGGGGGCCATCGGTGAACAAGGCGGCGGAGCCTACCCGTTAACAGCAAATCGGACATTTTGTAGGGACAGAACTAGGAACCGAGTTCCAAACCCGCGATGGCGATTCGCCGCGAATCGTCTCCCGCGTGTTCCAGATGAATCTCGACGCGGGGCCAATCCGAGCGAAAACTGAATCGTTCAGACCATTCGATAATGATGATTGCCTGCTCGCTCAAAGCGTCTTCCAGCCCCAGCGATTCTAACCCCTGGAAGTTCTCGACGCGGTATAGGTCAACGTGATAGACCTTGCAGTGATTGTTGAACACATGTACGAGGGTAAAGGTGGGGCTAGTGACCTCTTCTTCCTTCGCGGCGCCCAGTCCGCTGACGATGCCCTTGGTCAGCGTGGTCTTGCCGCTGCCCAGGTCTCCGCTTAGCAGCAACAGGACGGGAGGGCGAAGTTTCTCAGCGATTTCCCTGCCCTTCGCGATGGTTTCTTCGGAGGAATTGGTGACAAATTCCATGTACGGGAATCCTTTAGGTCGCAAAAAATCTTCCGTTGACGGCCAACCCAGTGGCACAGGCCTGTGCTACTGGAGGCGCTAGTTATCTTGCCAGTCCGCCATCGCCTCGCCGTACGCTTCCGGGATTGCACCAACCAAATCCGAAGCGATCAGCGGCGCTTGACCGACGCGAGACGCGGCGACGTCGCCTGCCAAGCCGTGCAGATACACGCCAAAACTAAGAACCCGGGCCCAATCGTCGATTCCGAACTGCGCCGTGAGACCGGCCAGCATTCCGGTAAGGACATCGCCGGTGCCGCCGGTCGCCATGCCGGGATTCCCCGTCGTATTGATGTATGCATGTCCCGAAGGCGTCGCAAGAATCGTATGAAATCCTTTGAGTATCACATGAGCGCGCCAGCGCCCCGCTGCTTCGAGCGCAATTTCCAATCGCCGCGCTTGCACATCCTTCACTGTAATGCCCAGCAGGCGCGCCATTTCGCCGGGGTGGGGAGTGATCGCAAGCGCTGGAGCGCGCCGTTCATTCAGATGATCGGCCATGCCGTCATACGCGTTCAGCCCGTCAGCATCCAGGATGATTGGAAGTTCCGTCTCGGTGACCAACGTGCGAATGAATTGCTGCGTCTCATTCTGCATGGAAAGCCCGGGGCCGATCGTGATGACAGACTTGCCCCGCGCGACTTCCGTGAATCGCCCGTAATCGAAGTTGCGGAAGCTTGCCGTGCCCGCTTCGGTGGAGGCAAGAGGCACGGTCATCATTTCCGCCATTCCCGCTGCGACCACCGGCTGCACATCGCGAGGTGTGGCCACGGTGACAAGACCCGCTCCGGAACGCAGCGCGCCGTGCGCCGAGAGCACCGCTGCGCCGGACTTCCCCAGCGATCCCGCCACGATCAACGCGTGGCCGTACGTGCCCTTGTTCGACGCCGCGTCGCGCTCCAGGGGCAACGCTCGGAACTCGCCCGGCTCAATCCAATGAATTTTCAAGTGAGAATCGGATTCCAGCAATTCCGGTGGCGTTCCAATATTCCGCACAATTAGCTCGCCGCAATTCGAGGAACTTGGCAAAACCAACTGGCCCACCTTGGGTGCAGTTAACGTCACGGTGAAGTCCGCGGCGACGACCGGGCCTCCGAATTCCTGCGCGTCGGACGCAAGTCCCGAAGGCATGTCCACGGCCACAACGAGTTTTCTGCCGCCTTCCCTCTTCGCTCGCGCAGCGTTGATATCTTCAATTACGCTGCTCAGCAGGCCTACCACGGAGCCGCGTAGCCCGGTTCCTAGCAGCGCATCCACGATTAAGTCCGCGCTGGCGAGCGCCGCCCGCGCCGATTCCCACTCCGAGGAACTGGTCACAACGTGCAACTCGCCCAGGCCCTGTTGCCAGCGTTTCAAATTCACCGCGGCGTCGCCCTCAACCGCTCCTGGATTCGCGAACAGGAACACCTGCGGCGCGCATCCCGATTCCTTCAGCAGACGAGCGACTACCAAGCCGTCTCCCCCGTTGTTTCCTTTGCCGCAGAGCACGACGATATTGCGCCGCTCAAGCCCGTCATCTTTTTCGCGCAGGAATTCGGTAATCGCTGCGCCTGCATTCTCCATCAATTGCAGACTCGGAATGCCGTACCGCTCGGTTGTGAGGCGATCGGCCTCGCGCATTTGTGCAGCGGTAAGGGCTTTCACGCGTGGGGCTCCTGCGGGCAAGCCGAAAATCGCGAGACGATAACCGTCATATCGTCTGCCGGCTCGGGAGAGCTGGACCATTGCTCCGCCGCCAGCATCAGCGCCTCGGCAATCACGCGGGGCGACGCATCCTTATTGCGCATCGCCACATCGATCAGGCGCTCGGTGCCGAACTCCTCGCCGTGGGCGTTCGCGGACTCGATCAAGCCATCGCTATAGGCGACCAGCAGAGCGCCCGGCTGGATGTCCACCAGACCCTGTTCGAATGGCACGTCGTCGAACAGCCCCACCACCATGCCTCCCGTTTCCAGCCGTTTAACGACATCGCCACAGATATAAAAAGGCGCCGGGTGGCCCCCGTTGGTATAGCGAAGCTCTCGCGCTACAGTATCGTAAACACCTAAAAACATCGTCGCGTACCGCTCGTTGGAGCTATTCCGGAACAGATGCCGGTTCAAATGGGAAACGATATTGGCGGTATCGATCTGTTCGTGGATGCTTCCAGGCTCGTCGTCACGATACCGGAGGACGTCACTGCGCAATGCCGCTTGCACGTTTGCCATCAGGAGAGCAGCGGAGATTCCTTTCCCGCTGATGTCCGCAAGCGCGATCGCCAGGCACGTCGGCGATACGCGGATGAAATCGTAATAATCGCCGCTGACGGTTCGTGCGGGCCGGTTGATCGCTTCGAGTTCGAGGCCGGCCATCTTCGGCGGCGCATGGGGAAAAAGTTGCTGTTGCACTTCGTGGGCGATGGAGAGCTCGTTTTCCAGTTTGTGGCGCTGGCGCTGTTCTTCGATCAGCATCGAAACCGACTGCATCATTGAATTGAACGATTCACCGAGTGCGGCAAGCTGATCGCGATGCTGCACCCGCACGCGAAACGTAAGATCGCCGGCCTGCACATGTTGCGTCGCGCGATACAAGTCGCCGACCGCGGCTGTAATTGTGCGCGTCATAATAATTCCCGTAACCAGCGAACCCATCTCGATCAGCAGGAACACAGCCCCCACAATCAGCAGCGCCGTCGCCGCAACGCCGCCGAATTCTCCTAGCGGACTGAATAGCCTGCGATTCAACAACGACGGCCGCGTGCTGAACGATGCGATCAATCGGGTCGGGACTTCCTGCCCAGGCGCGCGATCATGATCCAGATCGAGCACATCGAGACTCACAATTCCGGTAATCAACTTATCGAAT
>JBEKCU010000110.1:0-13007 GCA_050014735.1 Candidatus Acidiferrales bacterium
AGTGTTTCAGAATCATGTTCTTTATCCCGAGGCCGCCGGAATTGCCTACCGCGTTTGACAGGGCTTGCATTCCCCATTCATCAAAGCTTTCTAACGTTGGATCCTTGTCGTCATCCGGGTTTGAAAATGTATCCTTCATCGACTTCCACAGCGATTGAAGCAGCATGGACTCAAATTCACCTGCGGCTTTGCGAATCTTCGCAAGCTCCGGCGAATTGGTACTGGCACGATCGTTAGATAGCGCCATGCCCGATGTCGCGGCCTGGATTGTTAGCGCGGAGGCGCTCATTGGATCTCCAATTCAGCTTGCAGTGCCCCAGCGGCCTTAATCGCTTGCAGGATCGCGACGATATCTCTCGCCGTCGCACCGATCGATTGAAGGCCCCGAATTAACTCATCCACGGTTGCTCCTTCCTCCAGATGGATAGCCTGTGCAGGCCCCTCATCTGCTTTCACGGTTGTCTGAGGTACTACTTGCGTCTGCCCTTGGGCCAAAGGCTGCGGTTGCGAAACTTCGATGTGGGTTACCACTTCGATTGCTAGGTTGCCGTGTAGAATCGAGCACGGCCCCAGGGACACATCCGCGCCCATCACAACCGTTCCGGTTCGTTCATTCACCACGACTTTGGCAGGTGTTGTAAACGCGACCTGAAGTTCCTCAATGCGCGCGAGCAAACGCGGAACAGAATCCGGACCTTTCTCAATTCCTGTAATTTCGACGCGCCGGCTGTCAAGAGCCGTGGCAATTTCTTTACCGAGTTCTTTGTTGACCGCAGTCGCGATGGCCCGAGCAGTGGAATAGTCGGGATTCTGCAGCAGCAAGCTGACCGTGCTGACATCCCGCAGGCTAATGGCTGTGTCGCGTTCCACCAATGCTCCTCCGGCGATTCTCCCGACGGTGGGATGATTCACGGTCTTCGCGTTGCCTCGCCCACCCGTCCCGTATCCGCCCAACACCATGCCGCCCTGCGCGACGGCGTAAACCTGTCCGTCCGGCCCGAAAAGCGAAGTGAGCAGCAGCGTCCCTCCTTCCAGGCTCTTCGCGTCTCCTATCGAGGAGATCGTTGCATCGATGCGCATGCCGGGCCGGGCGAAGGGTGGAAGAGTCGCCGTGACAAACACAGCCGCGATGTTGTGAACCAGCATCGTTTGTGGAGACGCCACGGTCACTCCCATTTTTTGCAGCATCGCGGCTAGTGTTTGTATCGAAAAAATCGTTTGCTGGCGGTCTCCGGTGCCGTTCAGTCCGGCGACTAGTCCGTATCCCATCAACATGTTGTCGCGGACACCTTCGACGCTGGTTATGTCCTTCAAGTGCGCGGTATGAATTTTCGCTTCGTCGGCCCGCGCGGTGGGCGCCGAGATCAGGGATCCCAGAACCACATAGATTAGAAACCTTCGTAGGAACGGCATGAATCCTCTTAGAAACCTAGAATCTTGAGCAACGCTCGAATGACCACGTTAGGCTGATGAATCGAGTCGGCAACCGCACCCTTGCCGTGAACTTCCGCTTCCAAATTCGACACGTTCGAAGACGGCACGGACCCGTCCGAAGCAATATCTCCGGGGCGCACCAGCCCGCGCAGTACGATCGTCTGGCGGTCATTGCCAACCGTAAAATCACGCACGGCCTCGACTACAAGTACTCCGTTCGGTAACGCCTCGACGACGCGGCCGGCCAGATTCAGAGATAGCGTGGAGCTCAGCGCCGATTGCCCCTTGCCATTCAGATTTTGCGTCGAGGTTGGCGAAAATAAATTTTGTAACCGATTGGCCGCGCCGAGATTTCCCAGAAAGGCGCTAATCCCGGACGAGGCGCTGAACGCGCGCTGCGCTTGAATGGAACCGTTGTTCGTTGCAGTGAAATTGTCCACGACTCGAATGATCAGCAGGTCTCCGGTGCGGCGCGCTTTATAATCGCTCGCCGTGTTGGAAAGCCTTGCCTGTGGAGACCAAAGGCTTCCGGTTGTTCGCTCTTCGTCAGCAGCGGGTCCCCGCACACTTTTCAAATAGGCATCCAAGGATTCTTGCACCTGGGTGGGCTTTGCTTGTCTCTTGAAGTATTTCAGTTGCGCGCAGGCCCGATTCGGGCTCGCAAATGCAAGCAACAAAGTCATCAGAAACATCCACCCGGCATTTCGTGGCAATCTCCGCACGAAGTTCATGAAATGCCCCGTTTCAAAATGTCGCTTCCAGGCGGGACTTTCCATCCACCCGTGCGTTGAAGACCTTTCCCGAATCGAGCAGGCGTACTCGGATCTGCTGCCCAAGCATTCCATTCCCCAGACAAACCACATCCGCAAAAATCCGAACCGCTGCGGACTGAAGCGTAAGCGTTGCGTGTTCTCCCTGCGCAACTAGAACGTTCTCCATTTCCGAACGCTCTCTCGTGGACGCGACACCAGAATCATTCCCGCTCCTGCTGATTTGTGTGATCAATTGAATGGGAGTCGACGGCAAGCCCGCTCCAAACCGAGCCGTCACGTAGAATGGCAGGACCCTCGGGTCATGCGACGGCCAAAGCAAAAAACGAGCACGCCGAAGTCCGCGATCGAAATCCATGCGCATCACCTGAAGACCGGCGTCACCGGGACGAACCAAAATTTGCGATTCAAGCAGGATATCTTCGGCTCGCAGAGTGCCCGCGGAAGGCATTCCGTTTTGCACCAAGACCCTGCGGATCGCCGTGAACACCTCGGATAAAGTGATCGGACGTTCATCTCGCGAGACGACCATGCGCTCGGGAACCGAAACCTCCGAGAGCACTTGCAGGCTTGCGCTTGCATCGCGCTCCACGGCATCGCGTTCGAGCACGCGGGCGTTTCCCGCTTGCGGCGCGGCTCCCAGTGAAATATCCGCCGCGAGAGTACGGAGGGACTCGGGCGCGCCGGCGGGGAGCAAGTCCGACAGAAGGACCTGCGTACCGCTGACAGTGGCGGCACGCAATAATTCGATGCGGGGCAGCCGAGCAGCATGCGCGGAGCCTCCGAAAATCAGGACATTGGCAATCGTGGTCTTCACGAGAAGATCTTTCCAGCGAAGTTTCATCTTTGCCTCCTTACTGCGTCAGACCATTTATTGTCTGAAACATTTCATCGGCCGCCTTAATCACGCGGGAATTGGCTTCGTAAGACCGCTGGGCAAGAATCATGTTCACGAACTCGGTCACGACGTTTACATTCGATTCCTCGAGGTTGCCTTGTTGAATGCTGCCGAGGCCGTCGGAGCCGCCGGGGGTGCCGAGGATGGCGTCTCCCGACGCCGTGGTTGGCTGAAACAAGTCGGTGCCGACGCTGTTCAATCCACCGGGATTGGCAAACGTGGCCAGCTGAATGGCGCCGACCTGCTGAGACTGGGCTTGAGCAGGAAGCGTTATGCTGACCGTACCGTCCGTGCCGACCGTGATCGTCAAGGCGTTCGATGGAATTGTGATGTTGGGTGTTAGTGGATCCCCATTTGCCGTGACAACGTTGCCGTTCTGATCCATATGAAATGCTCCTGACCGCGTGTAGGCCAGATCGCCCGTTGGCAACGTCACCTGAAAGTACCCTTGTCCCTGAATGGCGAGATCCAGGGGGTTTCCGGTGTTGTCGAAGTCGCCTTCGTTCTGCAAAAGTTCCGAGGACGCAGGGCGCGTTCCCAGTCCTATCTGCAAACCGGCTGGAATCGTGGTTTGCTGCGTGGCGGCGGAACCCGGAGAAACCACGCTTTGATAAATGAGGTCCTGAAATTGCAGCCTGCGGCTGTGAAAGCCCGTGGTCGAGGCGTTCGCGAGATTGTTGGCAATGTTATCGAGATTCAGTTGCTGCGCCAACATGCCGCTGGCCGCTGTGTAGAGAGCACGAATCATCTGCTATTCCTCCAATGAATCACACGCGCGGCAAGTCCGTCGTTGCCGTGCGGTCGAAATCCGAATTAAAAATGGAAAGAGCCCGGCTGAGTATGTCGGCTTGCCGTTGGAGAACGATCAAACCAACGGCGGCCGCTACTGGGTTCAGATTTGAAGATTCGAGCATGCCTTGGCGCACGTTCGAGTTTGCCGCAGGCGTTTCGCTTCCACCTTCCGCGACATAGGTAGAATTTCCCTCCGGTGTCAGCTGCGTTTCCGGCGAGAATTGGACGACGTGCAATTTCGCAACAAGACCGCCATCGACGGACACCGTTCCATCTGGGCTCACATAAACGGCGCCGGTCGGCAACGTAATGGGAACTGTCCTTGTCCCTTGTTCGGCCAAGACGAAATCCCCGTCTTGAGTGACGACTTGGCGATTGGCATTGAGGCGAAAATTTCCATCGCGCGTATAACGGATTCCCGTTTTGGTTTGTATGGAAAAGTAGCCGTCGCCTTCCATCGCGAGGTCCGTGCTCGCGCCGGTCGTGATCAGGGAGCCTGACTGCAAGTCCAATCGGCTTCCGCCCAGAATTCCGAATTGGTTGACCGCCTGATTTAGCGGGCTGAGGATTTCTCCATCCTGTGCGGCAGAGAGCGCTCGATAAAATGTGGACTGCCCCTTAAAACCGGTCGATGAAGCATTGGCGAGATTGCTGGCCATGACATCGAGTGCCTGCATTCTGGCCGCGAGACCCGCGTATGCCACGTAATATCCGCTTTCCATCGTTTCCCTCGAGCAACACGGGAGCAATCGGACGCCCAGTTCGAATGGATTCACCTAACGGCTAACGTCATGAAAGAGCGCGGATTATTCGTGGATCGAGACAGCCTTCAGGAATTGCGCGGACAGAGCGGCTGATTGTGCACGGAACAATAAAATTGCGGGCAAAGTTTGCCGAACGGATCTGGGGGTGAGTGGATTCCTACGAAGGATGAGGTTCGCCAAGGATGCAGCGCACCGTGTCGCGGGCGATTAGAAGTTCTTCATCGGTGGGAATTACGTACGCAGCGAGGCGCGAATCTGAATGACTGATGACGCCCTGTGTGCCTTTCGTCTTTTCGTTCTTTTCCTGATCGAGCGTCAAACCTGCCCATTCCAGTCCCTGACAAATGAGTGCGCGGGCTTCCGACGAATTCTCGCCGATCCCGCCGGTGAAGACGATGGCATCCGCACTTCCCATCGCCGCCAGAAACGCCCCGATGTATTTCCTGGCGCGGTAGCAGAAAATTTGGATGGCCAATCGAGCGCGCCGGTCGTCGTGATTTTGAATTTCAGTTTGCAGGACTCGCATATCGTGCGTAAGGCCTGAAATTCCCAGTAAGCCCGACTGCTTGTTCAACAATGTCTCGACTTCATGCGAGGAAAGACCTTCCTTCGAGGCAATGAAGCTCAAAATGGCGGGATCGAGATCGCCCGATCTGGTTCCCATTACCAAGCCCTCCAGCGGCGTCATGCCCATGGACGTGTCGATTGAACGCCCGCCCCGAATCGCCGCTGCGGAACATCCATTGCCGAGGTGAAGGCTGATAATGTTCGTTTGCTCCCTCGCGATATTTCGTATTTGCCTATACCGGTAGGCCATATATTTGTGAGAGATGCCATGAAAACCGTAGCGGCGGATTCGGTAGCGCAAATAGAAGTGGTACGGAATGGCGTACAGATAAGCATGTTCCGGAATGGAATGGTGAAAGGCGGTGTCGAAAACAGCGACTTGCGGAATTTGCCTGCCCAGCAATTGCCGTGCAGCCATTATTCCGCGAATATTCGTCGGATTGTGCAGAGGGGCCAGATCGATACAATCCTCGATCCCCTTCAGAACCTCGTCCGTAATTACGGCCGACTCGGCAAACTTTTCGCCGCCGTGCACCACGCGATGCCCCACCGCGTGGATATCGCTCATACTTTGAATTTCCTTCAGGCCCGCCTCGGGCGATGCTGCCCAGTGAATGATGAACTCCAGCGCCGCGGGAATATCGCGCAGGGACGCCGTGAATGTCTGCTTGACACCGTCGCCTTTCTTAATCGAGACAATGGCTTCGCCGCCAATTCTTTCGATTTCGCCGCGCAGCAGGCGCTCGTCACAGTCCTGCCGGATGCGTTCAAGGTCCGTGGCGATAACCTGAAACTTTAAACTCGAACTGCCCGCATTAAGCACCAGAACATTCATGATTTATTTTTCCGTCGGTACAAGATGAACTGAAACAACGGGTCACAGCCTACTAGAAATGGCAAGGACATCGGGGGTTTTACTGTCGACAGGCGCCCTCTCACAAACGGCGACCGATCCAACCAGTTAAGGCGTCAGGGGCTGAAGCCGCGACCCACAAACATTATATACCAGACGATTTGTAATCATCGGTAAGGACGCATCGATCTCTAGACGCCAGGCAGCCATATCCTGAAACAGTCTTTGTGGGGCGCGGCTTCAGCCGCGACATCAAAGCGCAGGGGAAAAGGGGCCTTAGCCCCGGACGCTCGACCGAGCATCAACAGCCTCTCGTGGATGCGATGGCTTCTCATCACGAATCACGCCTAATACGGCCACTTCCAATTCTTAATTTCCGGCATGTCGTCGCCGTATTCCACGATGTATTGCTTGTGATCGATCAACTTGTCACGAAGAAACTGTTTGAAGTGAGCGCCGATGCGCTGGAGCCGCGGCACGCGGTCCACCACATCGGCCGCCAAGTGAAAACGATCCATGTCATTCATGACCGTCATATCGAAGGGCGTGGTGGTCGTGCCCTCTTCCTTATAGCCCCGCACGTGGAGATTATCGTGGTTGTTCCTTCGATAGGTGAGGCGATGAATGAGCCACGGGTATCCGTGATACGCGAAAATGATCGGCTTATCGACCGTGAACATGGAATCGAATTCCGTGTCAGGAAGCCCGTGAGGATGTTCGGTTTGAGGTTGCAGCGTCATCAAGTCCACCACGTTCACGAACCGGATTCGCAAGTCCGGAAAATGCTGCCTCAGCAAGTCCACCGCGGCAAGGGCTTCCAGCGTGGGTATATCCCCGGCAGCCCCGACCACGACGTCGGGCTCGGTTCCTTGGTCGTTACTGGCCCAATCCCAGATACCGACCCCCGCCGTGCAATGCTGGATTGCCGATTGCATATCCAGATATTGAAGCGCGGGCTGTTTGCCCGCAACGATCACGTTCACGTATTGGCGGCTGCGCAAGCAGTGATCGGCCACCGAAAGCAGCGTGTTCGTATCGGGCGGCAGATAGACGCGCACGATATCCGCCTTCTTGTTCACCACATGGTCGATAAATCCCGGGTCCTGATGCGTAAAGCCGTTATGATCCTGCCGCCAGACATGCGAGGTCAGCAAATAATTCAGGGAAGAAATTGGACGTCGCCACGAAATTCCGTTTGTGACCTTGAGCCACTTGGCATGCTGATTGAACATGGAATCCACAATATGAATGAACGCCTCGTAGCAGGAGAAAAAACCGTGCCGGCCCGTTAATAGATAGCCCTCGAGCCAACCCTGGCACATGTGTTCGCTGAGAACTTCCATGACCCGCCCGTCGACCGAGAGATGTTCATCGGTGGGCAACAGAGGTTCCATCAAGATCTTGTCAGTTGCCTCGTAAATCGCATCGAGCCGGTTCGAAGCCGTCTCGTCCGGCCCAAATACGCGGAAGTTTTTTGTCTCCGCATTTAGCCGCATGACGTCACGAAGAAATTTTCCAAGTTCCCGCGTCGCCTCGGAAATGGCTGTGCCAGGCTTGGCAACTTTCACCTGGTAGTCCACAAAATCCGGCATCACCAGGTCCTTCAGGAGCACACCTCCGTTGGCAACAGGGTTTGCGCCCATTCGTCGATTCCCTTTCGGCGCAAGTTCCGCAAGCTCCGGAATCAGTCTCCCGGTAGAGTCGAACAATTCCTCCGCACGGTAACTCTTCATCCATTCTTCAAGCTGCTTCAGATGTTCCGGCTTTGTGGCCAATTCAGAAAGAGGAACCTGATGAGCCCGCCATGTATTTTCGACGGGTTTCCCGTCGACAAACTTGGGGCCGGTCCAGCCCTTCGGAGTGCGAAGAACGATCATCGGCCAAACGGAACGCTGCGTAACCCCCTGAAGCCGCGCTCGATGCTGAATGGCTTGTATTTCCGCGACCACGGTATCGAGCGTGCTTGCCATCAGCGGATGCATGACTTCCGGATCGTTGCCCTCGACAAAATAAGGCTCGTAGCCATATCCCCTGAATAGTTGCGCGAGTTCATCATCGTTCATTCGGCCAAGAACAGTGGGATTGGCAATTTTGTAGCCATTCAGGTGCAGAATCGGCAGTACGGCGCCGTACCGGGCGGGATTCAAAAACTTATTCGAATGCCAGCTTGCTGCCAGTGCTCCGGTTTCCGCCTCGCCGTCTCCCACAACGCAGCAGACCAGCAAGTCCGGATTGTCGAATGCTGCGCCGTAGGCGTGGGCGATCGAATAGCCGAGCTCTCCGCCCTCATGAATCGAGCCGGGCGTTTCCGGCGCGACGTGGCTCGGAATCCCTCCAGGAAACGAGAATTGTTTGAAGAGCTTCCTCATCCCATCTTCGCTTTGCGGAATGTTTGGATAGAATTCGGAATAGGTGCCTTCGAGATAGGTATTGGCAACTAAACCTGGTCCCCCGTGGCCAGGCCCGGCAATATAGATGACGTTTAGGTCGAGCTTGGAGATGAGCCTATTGAAATGAACGTAGATAAAATTCAAGCCCGGCGTTGTTCCCCAGTGGCCGAGTAATCTCGGCTTGATATGGCTCAGTTTCAAAGGCTCGTGCAGCATCGGATTGGCGAGAAGGTATATCTGTCCTACGGAGAGATAGTTCGTGGCGCGCCAATACGCATCCATCTTGCGTTGCTCTTCTTTTGTTAAAGGGTCCGGTGCGTTGCCGGCTTTAACGGAATTTGCAGTGTGGACTTCGGCCATCGAAACCTCCTATTGTGAATCAACCATCCGTCGCGACATCGAAAAACACTCACTTCAGTGAATGCTTCGACATGGAAGCCAGCGTGGCCGGCATGCTGAAAGGAACTAGCGGGATTGCAAAACAGCAACGGGCGACGATGCCCGCGTCCAGGTTATCGGCCCAGGATGCTGATTCTACACTCAAACTCGGCGATTCCGTTTCGACTTTTCTGGATCGATGGCATCAAAGAAGTTTTGAGATGAATACTCGAGATCCTAGTCGCGAAATCGAACCACCAAGCCTGGGTGGAGATTACCAGGGGCGATATTGCAATTCAAACCGTTTTCTACTTCCGAGAAGAACGTGCCGACCTTCCGGCACCGATTAATTCATTTACCCACTAAGCCCTTATGTTCTGGCTCCAAAACGTTCGTGTCGAATGCCCGGTTTTCGCTGGGACTACAGATGTATTCCTGAAAGTCTTCCTTCGATGCCAAATGGTAAAACTTTTGGAATCCGGGCCAGGATTTATCTCCCCAGGCTTGTGGATCGGAATACGTCATATCGATCACCAGATTGTCATGATCTACCCGTCGGAACCGTTCCACCAAATGGAACGCGTCACTTTTCGTATGACCGATATTTCCCGTGATCATGCCCTTACCGTTAAATCCGATAGTGTCCACGACCAGAGTGTTGCCCTCCCAATGGGCGATTGAGTCCCCCTCGAAGTTCGGATTTATATTCTTGGGATGCTCCCGATTCAGCCACAACGTTCGCCACTCGCGGTGGTACTCGTAAAGCATCACGATCCGGCTGCCGTCAGGGGTGGGAAGAAACTCAATCATGCCCAATTGCGGGAAGTCATAGATTGCGGGCGGTCCGAGTGGTTCGCAATCCTTCCCCGGATAGTCGCCTAACGTTTCATTCGCCGGGACGCCGTTCGGATCGGTGGCGAAGCAAGGCGCCTGAGTATTGGGGCATACGCGCCCCGGACTGTCCCAGCCTGGAAGATGAGGTCCCCCCAAGGAATCGTGTGAGATGGATTTTAGAAGCAAATGTTGCTTTGCCCATTCGGTTAAAGGCGGTTCCGGGATCTTCTGATCGAAGGCTTCAACATTCGTAATTCCACCGGGACCCTTACCTGGCCCAACAGGGCCGGCCGCCCAATTGTAACCAACCCAAGGTCCGTTCAGGTCGTGAGGGTCAAACGGAAGGCTCTTCGTGTCAGCGGACTTCGCGGGTACAGAAGCGCTTTGGGCTTGGCTAAATAAAAGCTGCGACGAGGCAAGTACGACAAGGATGCAGACAGCGGATGTTACGCAGCGGACTTTCATTACGAATTCACTCTGGGTTCCAATCTATTTTCCATCGAACAGATAACACCCGCCTCGCAGGAAGCCCGCCGTAATTCGCGTCGGGCTGGAACTCTTGCCGCTAGTTGCCGTTACTTCCGGCTCGCTTTGGGAGTACTTTGCCGTCAGGCAAAGTTAAATTGACGAACAGACCTGCATGAGAGCCTCCCTTGGCGGGATTATAGGTGATCGTGACCTCGTCCCCAGCCTTGAGGGAATCGAACTGAAAACCTAACTCTTCCATTCCGCGCACGCCTAGACTTTCCAGAACCCAATGTTCCACATTTCCATCGGCCCCTTTTACATCAACGGCGATTTGGGAGTGGGGGTTGGCCATCATAAAGTTCGTCACTGTCCCCTTCAGCGTTTTGGTCGTTTGCATGTCATAGGCAGCGTAACCGTGATGTGCAAGTGTCGGCGCGGCAAGCATTGCGAGAACGGAGATCATGCTAAGAACATGTAAAGTTTTCGTTTTCATTTTAAGCGCCCACCGGAACACGCATGGAACTGAACTGATGAAATTTTATTCGTACCGCAAGAACGTGTCAATGACACGCTCGGTAAGAGGTAGCACAACCATTCCATACCTCACCCATGCACGGTCTCTTGGTAACGTACCGCTCGCGTTAGCACGCGACGTCGAGCCATTCGGACTGAGGGTATTTAGCGTCACTTTTCCAACCTCCGATTCAGGGCTTCCCGCGCCCGCCTATTACAAAAACAAAATTACGTCATCGCACTGTTGACGTCTTGTGTTATTCTTCAATCCAAGTGGCCGAACTTTGGCCATCGAGGTTTGTTTTACGCCCACGTGCGCAAATCAAAAATTGAAGTATTACTTCTCCGGTGAAGGAGATTAGCGATGCGAACTAGCGATCGAGTTTTTGCTCTGCCAATTGTGCTGTTGCTGATCGGGGCACTGCTACCCCGGCCGGCATTCGCTCAAAACGAATTGTCCGGGCAATGGAAGCAGAAGATGTTCGAAGATCGTCCGGAACGCGGCCCCGGTCCGTGGATCGGCGATTACACCGGCATGCCCATCAATGAAGAAGACCGCATGAGGGGCGATACCTGGGATGCGGAGAAATGGGCCGTGCTGGAACGTCAATGCCAGCCGCACCCGGCGGACTACGCTCCCCGGGGACCAGCCGATCTGCGCATCTGGGCGGATGTAGATCCCCTTACCCAAGGAGTTAAGGCGTGGAATCTGACGACGAGCTGGATGCTGCCCCATCGGACTATCTACATGGATGGGCGGCCTCACCCGCCGTCGTGGGCGCCCAACACCTGGCAAGGATTTTCCACGGCGGAATGGGAGGGTGACGCGCTAAAGATCACAACCGACCATCTCCGAGAGGCCTGGGTCCGGCGAAACGGCTTGGCGCGGAGCGATAAGGCAGTCCTGACCGAATACCTGGTTCGTCATCACCACTACCTTACTCTGGTCAGCATCGTCGAGGATCCGATTTATCTCACGGAGCCTTTTATCCGGACCTCGGACTGGGCAGAAGGTGAAGGCAATTTAACATACCCTAATATGTGCGTTGCCGGTCTCGAGGTTGCGCATGAGAAAGGCTGGGTGCCGTTCCACCTGCCTGGACAGAATCCTTGGTTATACGAATGGGCGGACAAAGTGGGCATTCCACATGAAGCGACGCGTGGCGGCGCGGAGACGATGTATCCCGAATACCAGAAGAAGCTGGCTTCGATGCCTGTAAACAAGACGCAGATGTCATCCGCCAAGGGAGCCCAATGAACCGGGAATCCTTCTCGACAGCCTTTCGCAAATCGCGGGTGGTACTCGCGCTGCTGACGATATTTATCTTTGCTGCCGGTAGCATCTCGGCAGCACCGGCTCGTGCCGCACAGGAAGCTATGGACGCCAACTCAAAAGTCCATATCTATCACGTGCAAGGCAACGTCTATATGCTGATTGAGCCGACTAACAACATCACCGTCGAGATTGGCGACCAATACGTCATTGTCGTGGACACAGGCGTCGAGGCACTGGCTGATGACGTAATTTCCGCGATCAAATCGCTATCGAACCTACCGATCATGTTCGTCGTCAATACAGGTCCCGATGAAGACCATATCGGAGGAAACACCAAGCTTTCACAGGCGGGATGGGCTCTGCCGAATGCCGGAAACACCGGTGCAAACCCCGAAGCGGGGCTAGAAGTAGCCACCAAGGCCAGGTTGGCCGCAGGGGCGTCAATCACGGGCTACACGGACAACATAGTCAGGACCACCGCTGGCAAGATGGCTTCCAATGCCGTCACCTATGGCGACGAAGGCTTCACCCTATCCAATAAGGAACCAGTTCTCTTTTACCACCTGCGAGCGGCGCATACCGATGGAGACTCCGTGGTCTTTTTCCGTCGATCGGATGTCATCAGCGTTGGGGAATTATTTTCGCCTGACAGCTACCCGGTCATCGAGACGGATAAGGGTGGCACCCTGAACGGACTTATCGATGCGGTGAACGATATTATCGTGATGATGGTGCCGCAACTAAACGAGGAAGGTGGCACGTATGCGATCCCCGGCCATGGGCACCTGTGCGACAGAAACGATGTCGTGAACTATCGCGATATGTTGACCATTATACGCGGACGGGTTCAGGACATGGTGCGGAAGGGCATGAAGCTGGAGCAAGTCAAGGCAGCGAAGCCTAGTTTTGACTATGACAAGCTCTATGGGTCCAGCACCGGTCCAGCGAGCACCGATAAATTCATCGAAACCGTATATCACGAAGTGGCCAAGGACAAAGTTCAGCAAGGTAAAAATTAATGAGGAGCGGAAAGATGATCGCCAAGCGCCGGATACTTGAAGGTCGATCGA
>JBEKCU010000111.1:0-12997 GCA_050014735.1 Candidatus Acidiferrales bacterium
AGCCCAACTTGCAGAAGAAGCAAAACCAAGAGAATTCCCGTTCATCTTTCCCTTTTTCTTTCTCGCCCTGCTCATTAATTAAGAGTACTAAAACGGTCTCAGAGATGTTGGCACGGAGGGGGCCGATGTTTCTGGATGTTGCCATAAATCTAATGACTTTATTCGTAGTGGCGGTTGCCTGCCATGGCGAACTGGCAAAAAGGCGTCCCCCGGCCGAGCACCTCACGGGTTTCTTTCTATGGATAGCTTTGGGCGGTGTCCTTGGCGGGCTGTTCAATGCCGTAATCGCTCCGGTCGTCTTCAGTACGGTTGTGGAATTTCCTCTCGCGCTGCTCGCCGCCGCACTTTTGCTCCAAGTCATAACGCCCGCGCCACAAGGGCAGCGTTTCAATTGGCTCGATGTCACACTTCCGTTAGCAATGGGCGCACTCGTATTTATTCTTATTTTCGTCCCACGTAAGTTCGGCCTCGAACGGGGAATGATCTCCAATCTCATTGTTTTCGGCCCGACCGTGTTGCTCTGCTTCAGCTTCGGGAAGCGTCCCATCCGCTTTGCCCTGGGGTTCGCCGCGCTATTAATCGCGGGATTGGGCTACTCCGGTGCTTATCAACAAGATATTATTAGCACCCAGCGCAGCTTCTACGGCATCAACCGGGTCGCAATTGACGACACAGGGCATTACCGCGTCCTCTACAGCGGCAAAACAATCCACGGAATACAAAGCCTATCGCCTGAACAATCCCGCGAGCCCCTCTCTTATTTCTCGCGATCAAGCCCGATTGGGCAGGTATTCGAGGCCTTCTCAGGTTCTGACGAATTGAAAGAAGTTGGTGTCGCCGGACTGGGCGCAGGCACAATCGCGTGCTACGCCCAGCCGGGTGAGGAATTTACTTTCTACGAGATCGATCCGGTCGTCGAGCGGATCGCACGCGATCCGCGGTATTTCACGTTTCTGAGGGACTGTGCACCACAGGCTCGCATTGTGCTCGGTGACGCTCGGATTTCACTAAGAAATGCGCCGGACCACCACTACGGGATCTTCATCGTCGATGTCTTTGGCGGGGACGCAATCCCTATCCACCTGCTGACTCGTCAGGCAGTTCAGTTGTATCTTTCGAAGTTGGACGCCCACGGCGTCGTCGCAATCCACATTTCGAACCGATATCTGCATCTAGAAAAAGTAGTTGGCAATTTGGCAAGAGACGCAGGTTTAGTCGCTTTGATGCAGGAAGACAAAGCCAAGGCCGGAGCGGGCAAGATCCCCTCGACCTGGGTCGTAATGTCACGTAGCAATGACGATCTCGGTGCTCTAACCGCCGATCCCCGCTGGGTCGTTTTGGAGGGTGATCCAGTCGCGAGGGTTTGGACCGATGATTATTCCAGCGTTCTGACGGTTTTCAATTGGGACTGATTAGGAGACCAGATTTGGCGGGAACGCAGTTGTGGCGAAGCGATCAACATTATTGATTATCGCAGTCGTGCCACAGAATTCGAAGTCAAATAAACCGGTCGGCTAACAATAGTCAACTATTTGAAATCATATTTTAAGTTATATCGTGTGTATGTAACTGCATTGACGTCGGCGAGCCTCATGGATTTAAGACACTTGGCTAAGGAAATCGTTCTGGATGAACATCGATAATCACTGGGTCGCGGTCCCTTTGCTCCTAACCGTATTGCTAAGTGTCAAGTTTCTGTTTAGTGGTTTGAAGAATCTGCGTTTCAAACTGACTGTTCTGGCGCTTTTCGTGAGTTTTTTTTGGATCGATTCTTATCTTCGTTCCAATGATCCGAGAGACGGACTTAGTTATTGGACGCGCCCAATTCAGAACACGTTCCTGCGGGCGCATCCTACCGCTATGCTGTTTATGATATGGATCTTCTGGCTGGTAATTTTTTGGGTGTTGATGCCTAACGATTAGCCGCCAGGCCCGCTGCTTCCGGAGCCGGAACCACCATTAGGGGGAGCAACGCACGCTCCAAACGCGGTGTCCACTCCCTCGCCTATGAGATTCCACATATTCATCCCATCATATGTAGTGGATATTATGTTGTACCATCCAATTGCAGACGTTAGGCCCTCTAATGCAGTCTCCGGAATTAGCTTGGGTATATTAAAAGGCCCGCCCAAGGGTGGTATAAACGTCTTGTATCCCAAAGGTACTCCGGCGATGTTCTGAATCCACTCGGTCTGGACACCGGTATCAGATACGATGTCCATACTATATTGGATAATGGCCTTGAAAGCTGCTTGTTGAATTGCGGCTTCACTCATACACTGACTCGGGCTCAAGCCGAGTGGATCGGTGAAGCTTACCGGATTGTTTGCTCCATACGCAAAAAGATTGACCCCTCCTTTGATTCCGATGGGATCTTCGCCTAGGAAGCGTTGCAATGTAGGATGGTAGTAACGCGCACGGTTGAAATAAAGTCCGGTTCCGTCATCTTCCCGGCCGGCGTACTGAAACTCATTGGTGGAGCTTCCGGATGTTACCGTGGTGTTCCCAAACGGCTCGTACGCATATGAAGCCAGCGTGCCGCCGGAGGAATTCGTGAGGGCTAGTGTGCTCCCGAGTCCGTCTCTCAGGAAATTGGCCGTGCTCGACGAATCAGTTCGCGTGAATATTTCGTCCGTGTGGCCCGATAGCAGATTGGCGATCACCGATCCGCTGGACAGCTCCTGCACGACATTCGCCCGGTCGTACAGATAATTTGTGGTAATTCCGGCAACTGTTTTGGCCACGCGGCGGCCATACGGGTCGTATTGAAAGCTAATCGCGCTTGAGTTCATTGAAGAGAGCTTATCTCGTGCGCTCCAGTTGTATGTATTTGTCCCGTCGCTCGTCAGGTTACCGTTTGCATCATACGAAAGTGAGGCACTTCCCCACGCGGTTAGCTGATTGCCAGCGTTATAAGAGCTACTACTGACCGACGACGGCAACTCCGTTTGCGCATAACTGCCGCCCTGACTGATTCGACGCCCACCGGCGTCGTACGAATAGGTTAGATTCCCCAGAGTGCTCGTGCCGAGTGTATATGTCAGCCCGGTCAACTCCGACGCATCGTCATAGCCGTAGGTGATCGCCACGCCATTCGGCAGAGTCAACGATGATCGGCGATTCGATGAATCATACGTAAAGGATACTGTCGGCGTCCCTTGCGTGATCTGGGTCAGCCGGTTCGCATTATCGTAGCTGTAATCGACCGCCGTTTGTCCTGAAACCGTCGCGCTGGTCCGCCGATTGGCATTGTCATAGGTGTAGCTAATGGTTCCTTGCGAGGTGACTTCCTCGGTCAGCCGGTCGAGATTATCGAACGTAGGTGTAATGGTCCCTGTGACGGAGTCCACCACACTGGTGTAACGATTTCCGGCGTCGTAGTTGTACGTGATCGTGCTTTCATAAGTCGGACCAGAAGTTTGGCCGAAGCCCGCAAAGGTCCTGCGATTCAAGGCATCATATGTGTACGCAGTGACTTTTCCTCTGCGATCCGTAAATTGTGAAACATTTCCAGCCGCGTCGTAGCTGTAGCTTTCTGAGTTACTCAGGGGGTCCGTACGCGTAGATACCCGGTCCATGCTGTCGTAGGTGTAGGTTGTTTCGTGGCTGTTCGCATCGGTCAGCGTCAAAACGTTGCCAGCGGCATCGTAAGTGACCGAAGTTGCGTTCCCTAAAGCATCCGTCACACTGGTAATGTGGTTCAAAGCGTCGTAATTCGTGTGAGCTGTTTGCCCCAATGGATTCGTCAGCGCGATGAGTCTGCCTGCGTCGTCAACCAGTCGAGTTGTAGTGCGACTCAGCGGATCAGTGATAGAAACCAGGTCGCTAGACCGGTACGAAAAGGATGTCGTGTCGCTCGACGCATCTGCTGCCGTGAGTACCTGCCCCTGACTATCATAAGTGAAATTTGTTTGGTGACCGAGTGGGTCAGTTATTTGGGTGAGATCGCCGTTTTGATCATGCGAATAAGTTGTTGCGTGACTCAGCGGGTCCGTCAGGCTCGTCAACTGGTTGAACATCGGCTCGTAAGAGTACGACGTGCTGACCGCACTTGACGTGCCTGAGAGCTTTGTAAGCTGCGTCAGGTTGCCTTTAGCGTCGTATGTATATGTCGTTGTGCGTCCAAGAGCATCTGTCGATGACTCCAACAGATTATCCGCGGAATATTGGTACGTAGTAGTTTGCTGGATACTCGCACCGTAGGCATGACTGTCACTCGTCATATAACCCGTGGAGCCAAACTGCACCCGGCGAACATTGCCTCGCTGATCGGTCACATCGACTTGGGATATGAGCGGGAGGTAGCCCTCGCTGCAGGATGTGCAGGAGCGGAAAGCCAAAATCGATCCCGGCGATCCATTCAATCCCGCCGGTTGCTGCCCGGACGTTGTAAATGTCTCGGCAGTATTAGACGTTGTAGTCCAGGAAAATTGATAGGTGTTGCCATCAGCTAAGGTTTGCTTGCTTACGCGCTGATTGCTATCATACTCGTTCGTCAGATAGGTGGTTCCACGAGGGTCCTCAATCGTCAACATATTGTCATTCGAGTCATACGTATACGTGGTGACGCCGCTATTTTGGTCAGTGACCGTTGACAGGCGGCCATCGCTGTCATAGGTGTACTGGACGGTGCGCCCAGCGCTATCTGTGGCCTGAGTGATCCGATAGCTAGAGTCCGACACAAAATTGATGTAACGTCCTCCAGAACCGAGGATCTGGGTAACACACCCATTACTGTCTCGAGTGATAGCAATACTGTTTCCGTAACGATCCCTGATCCCAACGATCGCCTGTAGGCGAGGATACCAGGTTCCGTATCCATCCGGAAAGAAGTACTGCATGCCCTCCCTGGTCGTTATCGACCAGGCGGCGCCTGGGAAGCTTGAGTCTGCATGCAGGATCGCTCCGTACCACGCGCGTCGCACAATCCCTAATCAGGTCAGACTCACGGTCTATCTGTTGTTGGAGGGGAACATCAGGGAGACGATTTGGCTCGCACTGGCTCCAGCGGCAGTTTTTCCGATTCCCGCAGGGGAGCCGCCTGAACACTTCAGCAAAGACAGAGTTCATTTGGGAGTGCTGCGCTCGGAAGCGGCAGAATCTGCCCGGAATCGGAGCACCCACGCCAGCAACGCTCCCGCAGCCCCGCTTACAGGCACCACCGCTGTATGCCACAACAGGATGTGCAGCGCCTGGAAATTCGCACAGTGGAGCTCCAACATCGTCACACCGGCGAGACCCGCAAGTGTGCCCCCTACAAGTCCAGCGGCAACGGAGGTCACAGCAAAGCCGCGACGTAGAAACCACCAACTCACCAAGCCGGTCGGGACCGCGTGCAGCAGGCCGGTCATCAGGCACACGACGCCTGCGGACACAAAATGTTCAGTCCGGTAATCGCGGAAGAGGAACGCAAAGACAGCAAGCAGCGTCAGGGTGCCAACTCCCAGCAGGATCCCCGGGGACACGATTCGACGGGTTCCGGGGATCATCTCGCTGACGCACGCCGTAGCCGCCAGGCAGATGAGGATTCCCATCACTGGAAAGATTAGGGCGCGCTCCAATACGCTCAGTTCTTCAATGCCGTAGAATCCTGCGCGGGCCGCGCCGGCCAGAGCAACGGCCACGCAGATCAGGATTAGCCCGCTCGCCAGCACCCATCGCGGCGGTAGCGGACGGACCGGACGAAGGGAGGACCCGATCGAGTTGGCGACCCGATCGAGCACCGCTGGGTCCACATCATGAGGAGCTTGAGCAGCTCGCTTCAGGATTTCGTCGAGCTCTCTGTCCTTCACGACTGACCTCCAGCGTGCCCTTTCTTCAACCTCATGCCGCTAAGCCGCTCCCTCAATTTCTCATAGCCCCGGTGGGCTTTCTGCTTCACCGACCCGACGCTCGACGATGTTGCGCGCGCTACCTCCTCCAATGACATTCCTGCAATTTTCAACATCGCGATCACTTCGCGTTGGCTTTCCGGCAAGGGCGCCAGAAGCGTTTCCAAATCAAGCGCCCGGCAGGATCTCGATAGGTCCCCCGCCACCTCGTGCGCTTCCTCCAGCCGCTGCTCGCGGCCCGTTGTCCGGCTTGCCTTTCGGTAATGGTCCACGCGAATGTGCCGGGCAATCGCGTAAAACCACGGCAGCACCGGCTCGCCCACGCGGTAGGTGTGCCGCACTTTGTGAATGCGAAGCCAGGTTTCCTGCAACAGGTCGTCCGCATCCCCGCGGCACGCAAATTGGACAACAAAAAACCGATGTAGCTGCGGGCTCAGGCGATGTATCAGGGCGGTTGCCGCCGCGAAATCGCCCTGTTGATAACGGGCCATCAGCATTTCCAGATTGCTGTCCGTGTCCATGGCGAAGAAGTTACCCATCCAACCATCAGCAGCAAAGCGGTCACGCGTCCTGGCTACCGGCGCCATGCACGCACGATCAGCAGGTATTTCATACATCTCATCAGGAAGAATACGACGGAAGCCGCCATAAGGTTACGGAATCGTTGTTCGGTCCCGCCATCGGAAGGCTCAATCGGCTCGCGACTGGCACCGTAACTTTTCTCCGCCCTGCAGCGAACAACCTTCCGATAACAATACCCTGTTTCTTTGGGTATCACGAAATTGTAACCGGGGGATCCATTCGCCACAAATTCTAAGGAGATCACGATGAACTTTCGAAAACTTAAGAAATGTTATCTGAGTCGCGCGGGCAGTATCCTGGCGGTCGTATTTCTCGCAACCGCTCTGGCATTTGCGGGCGAGCATGACCATAGAGTACTCGTGCTCACGAGCACGAATAACGCCAGCGGCAACGATGTAGCCGTGTTTAAGCTGGATACCGAGGGCACGCCTTCGCTATCTTTGGTGGATATGTTGCCGACGGGCGGCAAGGGCGGCGCAAGCACGAACGCTGGAATTCTTCAGTTCAAGGACGATCTCGGAGCAGTAGCAAACTACGGATCAAATACCGTAACCCAATTGGTGCGCTATGACGACTTCATCGGCGTCGGGTCTTCGATAAAGCTGTCGCATGGCTGTGCGAACCCTGATTCTGTCGCACTCACGGGGGAACATCTCTTCGTGGTCGGTGCGAATTGCGCCGAGAGTCATGCGTGGCCGTCCGGCAATGTGGACGGAACCGTGGTCGGTCTCGCGGATATCTCGGCTGCGCAGATAGCGGTTGGCAAGAGTTGGGCGGCTGTCACCCTGACGTCAGGGTCCGTCCTTCAACTGCCGCTCACATACCATGGGGCGCTCAGCGGGGCGAGCACCGCCATAACGCTCCCCAGCGACGCGGATACCGTCCCTCTCGGAGCCGCGTTCTGGGGAGACATTCTGGGATTCACTCCGGCCCATAGCACCGACAGCTTCGCCATTGTAAATGAGAGTCGGACTGTGTTCCCCATAGTCGGACCGACACCGGCATATCCCACCAACGCCCCCTGCTGGGTAGCAAAAGGACCAGGCAGCGCGTGGTATACCGGCAATTCCCCCGGGCACGCCATCTCGATATTCTTCAGCGACGCCCAAGGCGGAGCGTTCTACAAATCGGTACCGTTGCCCGGCGCGCCGTCGGACATAACGGTGTCCCGTGATGGCAAGTGGCTCGCGGTCATTTACGTTACCGGCGGCGAAGGTTATGTCAGCGTCTTCGCCATCGACTCCTACGGCGACCTCACGCCTGTGGCCACGTCTAACCCGGTCGGCGTCGCCGGCTTTAACGGGGTGGCGATCAGCCAGTAGCTCTTTCATTCGTTTTCGACCCGGCGAGCGTTGCATCGCTCGCCGGGTCACCTCAACGGTTCACAGGAATCAGACGATTCGACGAACTCGGGCTGCGGAACAGAGACCCTAGATGTTCTCGCCTTTGCGTGAACTCTGACCTATTCACCCCGGTTGACGGGCAAACCGGAAGGTGTCCACCACGTGAACCACATAGGGCCTGAAAAGCGCTATCGGAACCTGGTCCATGGCTGCCAATACTCACCCGCGGGACTGGTTCGGAATGACAACGTTGAAAGTATCTGCCCTACTGCAGCGTCACAAACGGGCTCGGCGTTTCCATCAGCGCAAGCTGCCCGCACGCCGCAAACACGTCCTGTCCGCGTGAGTAGCGGATGAATGTGGGGACGCCCTTCTCGACCAGGACGCGCTGAAATTCCTCGATGCTCTCCGGTGTGGGCGCGCGATAGGGCAGATTGCCGGGATTCCAGGGGATCAAATTCACTTTTGCCCGGATGCGTGCGAGAAGCCGCACGACGCGGCGCGCGTCTTCGGGCGAATCGTTCACGCCGCCGAGCAGCACATACTCGAACGTGAAGTATTCGCGGGGGCGCAAGGGATAGCGCTGGCACACTTCGAGCAGAACGTTCAGCGGATACTTGCGATTGATAGGCATCAGCGCGTCGCGCTGCTCGTCGCTTGAGGCGTTGAGCGATATCGCGAGGCTGGGACGAATTTTCTCGTGTCCCAGCCGCTCGATGCCGGGAACGATGCCGCTGGTCGAGAGCGTCACGTGGCGCGGACCGAGACCGACGCCCTTGGGATCGAGCAGGATGCGAACGGCGGCCGTGGTTGCGTCGTAGTTGAGCAGCGGCTCACCCTGGCCCATCAGGACGACGTTAGTCTGCGGCGCGAGCTGCTCTCGGTTTTCCTCGAGCGCCACCAAAACTTGCCCAACAATTTCGCCGGCCGAAAGGTTGCGGATCAGTCCCAGTTGCGCGGTGAGGCAAAAATGGCAATCGACGGCGCAGCCCGCCTGCGTGGAAATGCAGATTGTCTGGCGTCCGTCCCGAGGCATGAAGACGGCCTCGATTTGGGCGGGCTTCTCAGAAGCGTCCTTAGCCGACTCGCCGTTGGAAACCCCGATGGAAAGCAGATACCGAATCGATCCATCCACGGACGGAAACCGCCGCATGACGCGCGGCAGAGTAATGCGCGCGTCCTCGGCAAGGCGCGCGCGCAACTCCGCCGGCAAATTTGTCATGGACGCAAAGTCGAACCGCCGTTCGGTGTAAATCGCGTGATAAATCTGCGGGGCGCGGTACGGTTTTTCGCCGAGGGACACGACGAAATCGCGCAATTCTTCCGGCGATTTTCCGAGCAGTTCGACTGGCACGCGTCACTCCCTCAAGTAATACGAATATCTTAACATGCAGGTTCACAAACGACGGACGATGCGCCGCGCGATGTCCGCCAGGTCGCTTTTCCTGCTTCCCTTCCGGCGGCGCTTCCTCAGATGGCGACCCAACGTGCTTAAACTCAAACCCCGGTTGCGGCAAAACTCGCTACGCCCCATACCGCTGTCCACAAACTCTCCCACGAACTGCTGGACTTCCGCTCGCGTCCGTCGCCGGCACGCCATTAGCCTCTCTACTCCCGTCATTCCTCGACTTCACCACAAACACCCCTCCTTGAATAGGCGCGCCGGTCGACCGTTTGCGTTGTATCTGCGGCGGGAGCAGCGTACGATCTACGCAGAGATTTAAATCGAAAATTTGGGATAAATCCAAAGACGAGCGATTTGATTCGTTTCAGAGGAAATTACGGCGCCACGTACTACATTGCTTGGCAAGTTGCTCGGCCTTTACCTGATCGCCATTTCGGTGAGCATGTTCGCGCACGCCCAAGCAACCGTGGAAATTATGATGGCAATCATTCAAGACCGTCCGCTGCTCTTCATCTGTGGTCTCATGGGAGTGACCGCGGGGCTGGCGCTCGTGCTCGCCCATAATGTGTGGTCAGGCGGTGTGCTGCCGATCCTGGTCACGCTTTTCGGTTGGGCGAGCCTGATCAAAGGGATGCTCTTGTTGGTGCTATCACCCGAGACGGAGTCTCGTGTCTTCATCGTTGGGCTTGGTTACGAACAACATCCGAATCTATTTGCCGCCTTAGCGCTTCTTCTCGGTGCCTACATGACGTACTTGGGGTTCAGCATCAAAACGCGCTCTTTAGAATGAGAAGTGCAGCCCATGTTCGTCCCGCCCTGCCGGGCTTCGTCGTAGAAACGTTAGTGCTCTATCGATCGCGCGCCGAGCGCCGTGCCTGCCTTCACGTATTCGTGAAAACGCGCGTCCGATAAAGCACTGACGTTTCTCAGGACTTAGCACTGATCTGGCGAGCTGGCTGCATTGACAAGACAAAGTAACCTACTGCACGATGTTGATCGCTCCGGGCTGCCTGCTGGGATGGTATTCACAGTGTTGTCACACGTTAGCTATATAGGGGAAACGTTGAAGCGGTTAACGTGTCTGTTTCTGCCGACCATTCAGCGCCAACTCTAACGGGGAAGAATCGAAGCAAAACTCCCCGGTCGATTTTCGCAGCGACAGCGTTCAGAGTGCGGTCGCTTAGAGCTGACATTTGCAAGCGGCATGAAGATCAAATGAACCGAAGAGATTTTGTGCGACTTGGATGCGCCACCGTGATTGGTGCGGCGGCAGGCCAGCTACGGGCTACCTTGGCGGAGTCGGTTGCGCCCGGGCAAGTTCCAGCGCCTCTACAGTACCCGATGATGGCGACATCGGGACGGGATGGCAGGGATGCCATTAAGGGAGCGACGGACTTCACCCTTCGAATCGCGCCCATCATCGTGGAGCTGGCCCCGCAGGTTGTAATCAGCACGGTCGGCTACGGCGACAAGGTGCCTGGCCCTCTCCTGCGTGTGCGAGAGGGGCAGCACGTCACCGTCGACGTTGTGAACGAGACGGACGTTCCGGAATACGTGCATTGGCACGGTTTGTTCGTTCCCTCAGACGTGGATGGAGCGGAGGAAGAAGGTACGCCTCCGGTACCCCCGCATGGCCGCCGGCGCTATCAGTTCGTGGCCAAGCCCGCGGGTTCGCGATGGTACCACTCGCACACCGAGGCCATGATGGATCTGCATCGGGGCGCCTACACCGGCCAGTTCGGCTTTTTTATGATCGATTCCGCGAATGACCCTGGACTCTACGACCGAGAGGTGTTTCTGGCACTGCGTGAATGGGAGCCTTATCTGAGCACGATGGATCAGGACGAGGCAGTGGCGGATCCCAACGACCCAATGCCCGAAAGACCCAGCACTCCAGACACGCGTCCCAACGGTCTCGAAGTCAGCGCTCCGCTTTACTCAATCAACGACAAAATCCTCGGCGCGGGGGAACCTCTCCGCGTGCAATCGGGTCAGCGCATCCTGATGCACCTGCTCAACGCCAGTGCTTCGCAAATTCATCGCATCGGTTTATTCGGTCACCATTTTCAAGTGATCGCTCTCGACGGCAATCCCGTACCTGCCCCTCAGGCCGTTGATGTGATTGAGATCGCCCCGGGTGAGCGTGTGGATGCGATCATGGAGATGAATTTCCCGGGCGTTTGGATTTTAGGTGAGTTGCGCGATGCCGCGCGGCAATCCGGCATGGGCATCGTGGTGGAGTACGCCAATCAGGCACAGCCGCGCCCGCAGTGGCTTCCGCCTGCAAAGGTGCGCTGGGACTACACCATCTTTGGCAAGCCCGCTCCGCGTCCGGTGCCAGATCAGACCATTGACATGGTCTTTGAAAAAGTGCCCGGCGGCCCTCATGGGATCAATCACTGGCTCGTCAACGGCAAGGAATATCCTCATGAACGGGAATTCGTGTTCCGGCAGGGAGGCCGCTACCGGCTGGTGTTTCACAATCGCAGTGACGATTCTCACCCGCTGCACATGCACCGGCACTTGTTCGAGCTTGTCGACTTCAACGGCAAGCCAACTGCCGGCATCATGAAGGATACCGTGATCGTTCCCGCATTTGGACGCGTCGCGGTGGATCTCGTCGCCGATCAGCCGGGCCTCACGCTGTTTCATTGCCATATCCAACAGCACATGGACTTTGGTTTCAAGGCGCTGTTTCGCTACGCCTGAACACTGCGTCGCGGAGCAAATCGGCCAGATGGCCATTCTGCTAAGCCGGCGGTTGTGCATCCGTGCAGCGGCATAACTTCAACAGGTCGTTATTATTTCGGAGGCCGTTTAGACCATCAGCCAACGTGAAGAATTTCCTCGACCGTACCATTACTACCATAACCTTCATAACTGAAGCGACTTGCGAGTTTGTGTTACGGTTTTTTCACATAGTCGAAATGCAGGTGAAATATTGAAGGGATACAACCGAGCGCTTCGGCAACTATCCAACTACACGTTCGACTGGAGGAAGCATGAAGACAATCGGAGGAAGGCTCCGAGCGGCAATGCTCATGGGAGCGGCTGCCTCGGTGATGGCATTTGCAGTTGGGGCCAAGGCACAGGATCGAAACTCGAACGACAATCAGTGGTCGAACGACAATTCAGCGCCGCACGACAATCCGTGGCCGTACAACAAGCTCCAGCGGTCGCCGGTGCTGGCCGTGGTCGGCGACATCGCCTGCCAGCCTGGTGAGACAGAACCGGCAAATGAATCTGGGCATGAACTCTGCGTCAACCCCAAGGCCCCCTACACCAGCACCTCTCTGTGGCAATCCCAGGAGGCTACTGCGAATGAGATTGAGGCAATGAAGCCGGACCTCATCGCGATCGCAGGAGATCTGCAATACCAGGTAGGACAATATTCGGACTTTGAGCAATCGTTCGATTTGACGTATGGCGCTTTTAAATTTCTCCTGCGGCCCGCGCCCGGTAACCATGAGTTTTATGACGAGCATAGCGCGACCGGCGTTGCGGGCTACGGCTACTTCTCCTACTTCAACGGCTTCCAGATCAATGCAAATGGTAGTATTCAGACGACTACGGTCCCAGACCCGTGCCCATCAGCTTTGGCAGCGGCATGCAACTATCCGGGCCTTACCACTCCCAATCCCCAACCCATACCGCGTGCCGATGGACAGGCGGGACACTTCGAGCCGACGGGTGGACTTGGATCCACGCCGGCGAACCCAATCGGGGTCGGGGATGGCTGGTACTCCTACAATCTCGGCTCCTGGCACCTTATCTCACTCAATATAGAGTGCTCGACACAACCGGGCGGCTGTAGCGAGGCCGGCACCTGGTTTGCC
>JBEKCU010000112.1:0-12848 GCA_050014735.1 Candidatus Acidiferrales bacterium
TGACTCCACCGGAAAGCTTTGAGCCGGTCCGCGAGGCACTTACGAATGCGGGCATTACGCCCGAATCCGCGGAAGTGGGATGGGTCCCGCAGAATTACGTGAAGCTGACCGGCACACAAGCGGGACAAATGTTGCGTTTGGTGGAAGCCCTTGAGGAACATGACGACGTGCAAAAGGTTTCCGCCAATTTCGACATCGACGAGAAGGAAATTCAGGCCGTTATGGCTGCGGAGTAGCGCCCCAGCAGCACGAAGTCCCGAGTCTGTGCAAGAACCCGGAAATCTTTGTGGGTCGTGGCTTCAGCCGCTGAGGTTTCAGTTTTGCAGTTCTTAGAAAGTCTCCGCAGCAAGTTGAGTTTAATTTTTGCTCATTTCGAATTCACATGAGTTCTGTGGGTTGTCTTTTTCTCGATGCCTGTCAGGTTTCGTACTTTCTATCCTCTTGCTACAAGTCTTCTGAGAAATGACTCGCCAAGCGAATTCGATAGATCGTTAGGGGCTAGAGCCCTTGTTCCAGAGTCTCACCACGTCGTGGCTGAAGCCGCGACCCACAAAGAAAATCGCGGAGATTATTTCTGTTCAAAAACATACAGGCTGTCCTTCCGGCGGCATCAGGATAAAAAGCGTGTACTACCGGGGTCCCAGCACATTCAGCGAAAAATTTGTGGCCGTGCGAGTTGCGCCGCCGTACACTCAGTGCCGTGACACAATGCTCTCCAATGAATGGCCAGTTCTTTCGCGTGCTCGGTGTGGATCCCGCCGCTGCTGGAGCCACCGGATATGGAGTGATTGAAAGCGATGGCCGGCGCTGCCGGATGCTGCGCTTCGGCGCATTGCGCGCCACGCGCAAAGGGCCCGAACATTTTCCCGAGCGGCTTCGCGACATTCACGCCATGTTGAGCGAGTTGATCGATGAGTTCCGGCCGCACGGCGTCGCGGTCGAGTCCGTGTTTACGGCGCTCAACATGAAAACGGCGCTCCGGCTTGCCGAGGTTCGCGGCGTTGTTTTGCTGGCCGCCGCTCAAAGTGACATTCCCGTATGCAGCTATTCGCCACGCGAAGTGAAGGCCAGCGTGGCCGGCTACGGACACGCCGATAAACAGCAAATGCAGCTCATGGTGCGCGCACTACTCGGCATGAGCGAAACGCCCGAGCCTGCCGATGCCGCGGATGCACTGGCCGTGGCCTTGTGCCACATTCAGGTTGCACAATTTCGTGCGCGACTCGATGCGGGGACCTCACGCCGTTCCGGGATCGATGCCGACCTCGACCATCGAGGCATTTCCGATGACAAATTCCAGATCCACTCCAACGGCAACCCTTCGGAAATCTCGGCAGACCCCGATTTCGCGGCAGCGCCCGGCATTGCTCATGGCCGGAGAGCGGTTTCCCGCATTCAACGATCTCGAACACCAGTTCTCCGATGACGCTGAACCGTCACCAATCCAGACTTCTGCTTCTTTTTTCTGTCGAGCTGTTTTTTGTTTCGGCGATCCAAGCGAGTCCACGCAGGGTTAATCCACGCGGCGCGGCTCCCGGTCAGGCGAATTCTGGCGCAGCCACGATCACCTACCGGCGCGTGTTTAAGGGCAGCAGCCCGGAATTTATCGAGATTAAAGTCACCGAGCCGGGCGCGGCCACGTTCGACATTCGCCAGATCGCGGAAGACGCCGATCCGTCGCCGTTTGAAATCGGCCCCAATGTGCGTCAAAAGATCCTTGAACTGGCGGCGGACTTGAAAAATTTCGCCATTACGGACCTCGAAATCGAAAAGAAAATTGCCAATCTTGGGCAGAAGACGTTCCGCTATGAACGCGGCGCCGAAGTCCACGAAGCGACTTTCAATTACACGCTCAACGCCTCGGCAAATCAGCTCATGCAAATTTTCGAGGGACTGGCGCGACAGCAGGGCGACCTGATGCTGCTCCAGCGAAACGTGAAATATGACCGCCTTGGCGTGAACGATGCGTTGCTCCAGTTTGAATCGGACATGGATCACCGGCTTCTGCCGGAGCCTGAACGCATGTTGCCCGTGCTGGACCAGATCGCAGGAGATTCTCATTTCGTGGAGATTGCCCGATCACGCGCTCGGGCGCTTGCTGAACGCATTCGATCTTCGCACGATCGTTGACCGCCTGTTTTAGTGCCGGCATTCACCCTCCGGGTTTACAATGTCAATTGGAGACGCAAACAGCCGCCGGCGCCACTTGAATCGGTCGTGTACCCTCGACCCGACTTTTATGAGACACGGACCCACCATGAAATGCCGCAAGACCTTCCTGATGGCGTCGCTGGCTGTGCTGGGTCTGGCTTTCATTGGGGCTCCGTCCTCTCATGCACAAGGCCCTGATTCTGTCCGTGTTGTACGGCTGAGTCGAGCGGATGGGGAAGTGTTCGTTTTACACTCGGGTAGTAACGCTTGGGAAGAGGCGCCAGCCAATCTGCCATTGCAGGAGGGCGATAATCTCGCGACAGAGAGCGGCTTTGCCGAGATCGAGTTTGAAAATGGCGCCATCGGGTATCTCGCTGAGAATTCAGTTTTGCAATTTAGCCGGTTGGGATTTGCCGGTGGTGGCCGCGCGACGGAATTGACTCTCACCCAAGGCGCCGGGACATTTGACGCGAACCTGACTGGCGAGGACACTTTTGTTGTCCACACGCTGACCTTCGATGTCGCGGCTACTCCCGAACGCGCCGAATTTCGCATCGACGGGTTCCGCGATGGGTCAGCGGTTGAAGTGACTCTCGGCTCCGTCCATGTGAGTACCACGAAGAGTTCCACGGACCTCGCTAAGGGACAAGGCGTTGCGGTGCACCAGGGTGACTTCGATACGAAACCTGCGATCGGCATGCTCCCGAGCGCGGAGGACGCCTTCGATCAATTGGTGACGGAGGAGGGCGATAGGATACGGTCCGGCAATAAAAACACGGCCAGCTACTTGAACTCGCCAAATTCCTACGGCTTATCCGATCTTGCCATCTACGGCAATTGGGTGAACCTCCCGGTTTATGGATTTACCTGGCGACCTTTCAGCGTTGGTTTGACCTGGACGCCGTATCTCAACGGGAAATGGATTCTCGACCCGCGCCTTGGGTGGATCTGGGTGAGCAACGATCCCTGGGGCTGGATGCCATATCACTATGGAAGCTGGCTGCTCTCGCCTGCGTTCGGGTGGATCTGGGTGCCGGGCGGTCCAGGCGGCCTGAGTCAATGGGAGTCGGCGCGGGTGAACTGGGTGCAACTTGGGAATCACGTGGGCTGGGTGGCGAAAAGTCCGGAGGATCGCGACGGAGCGCCGGCAAATCTTATAAAGGGCGTCATCACGATGCCGGTGCGGCCTTCGGCGATTGGAAATGAATCCAATAAAATTCTATCGGGAAAAGAATTGGTGAGCGTTGTGCCAATCAAACAGCCACCGCCGGAATTTGCTTCGCATTCCGCGCCTGGAAAGCCCGGTGCTACTCCATCGGGAATCGGAGTACGCGGCGGGGCCGATCAAAGCAACACGCCTGCGGGTTCCCCAGCCCTCATGGCGGGGCACAACGTGCAAGGCAATTCGCCTGCCGAGATGCCGCGCGTGGCCATTCCGCCAACGGGTCCTGTGAGCGCTCGAGTCAATCGAGTTTTTATGCCAGGGCTGTATTCGTCGCGCTCTCCTTTCCCGGCGAGCGCTGCGACAGGTAATGTTCCCGCGAGTGACGCTCCGGCCACTAATTTTCGGCCGACTCGCCCCCCTATTGCCGCGTCATATAGTCCGATTCGTCCCGGCGCTCCACCAGCCGCATCTCCGGCGGTCACGCCCGGCCCAACGCGAGGGAATCCCGGAAACGTTGTGAATCCAAATTCGCAGGCGACACGGCCGACTCCTTCACAGCCACAGGCGAAGCGTTCCGCACCAGCCAAGCCGGCTTCAAAGTAGCACGGGCTTCACAGGCTGCCGAGAAACCGCTCTCGCGTGTCATTCTAAGCGAATCGCTCTTTGGTTCAAATCCAGGAAAAGAGGGAATCTTCGCTTCGTTCAGAATGACAACGAGGACTTTTTTCGCAAGCTGATCAGCCTGTGTTCCTAGCCCGTTTTTCTCACAAGCAGTGCGCACATCATAAATTCGGATCGCGGATGTTCACGAAGCTGCGAGTCGACAGCTCGACGGCAGGGGACACGGCATGTTGCGTCCCCCTACACGTTCGACGCCGCCAAAATTTATCGACGTCCACACTCACGACCGATCCGAGCCGGGTCAGTGGGAAATGCAGATGGCGGCAGCGTCACGTGATAACGATTCCCGCATAGCCGACTACGACATCCATGTCGCCGTTGACTTCTCCCGAGGTTGCGTAGCGCAATAGCTCGGCGTGTGTGGCTCCCAGTTCGCGCACGGCGGTTAGCGTCGCGACAGTCGCGGCGAAGCCGCACATGGAAATGGATTCATTGCGGACCGTGTCGAAAAGGCCGCGCGGATCCAAAGCCAGGATGCGGTCGATGGCTTTGCGATCTTTCACGCGGGTGACGGCATCGGATTCGTAATGATTCATATCTGTACTCGCCACCAGAAGAACGGGTTCGGGTTCCAACCGGATCACTTCGGCCAGCGCACGGCCCAGCGCATGCAGCTCTTCGTACCGTACGGTGCCAATGACGATCGGAACGAATGAGAAGGACGGAACAAGCCGCTGCAGGAACGGAACCTCCACTTCGAGCGAATGCTCCGCGCTGTGAGCGACGGCATCTTCGCGCAGCAACGGACAAGCACGCAAAAGTTTTTCAGCGAGCGGCCGGTCGATCGGCGCCATTCCGAGCGGCGTTTGCCACTCGCCGTCCGACAGAATTGCCAGCGAAGCGCCGCGCGGAAAATGCCGCGGCCCAATGAGGATCACGCGCTCCGGAATTTCAATGCGCCGGAACACCTCTCCCGCGACACTTCCCGAAAATATGTATCCGGCATGAGGTACAACGCAAGCCTTCGCCTGAATTTTCTTATCGTGTTTCTTGTCGTGCGAGGCTGGAACGAGAAAGGAATCCAGTGCTTCGAGCAACGGCGCGGACTCGCCGGGATAAAAGCGGCCGGCGACAGCAGGAGGGCGGATCATGGCGAGCCCCCGAGATCCGGACCGATTGTCACTGAGGTTTGGACGGTTTGCCTTTAATTTTTAATGCGATTTCGGTGCCTGGCTGGTACCAGATTTTAACCTTGTCTCCGTATTGATAGCCGCCCTGGATAAACAGGCTTTGCATCTCGTCCCGGATTCGATCGGAGTATACAAATGTATGGATTTCGCGCATGTCAACGACGCTTCGGACTTGAATCGCATTATAGAGCATGTGCAACACTTCGAAGTGCGCCTTAACGATTTTGCCTTCGCGCGTCCCTTGCGCCCGCGCTGGAATTGACATCGCGCAAAATGCAAGCGCGATCGCGAGCGTCAAGCCGAAATTCTTACTGAGCATCATCGAGGGAGATTTTCAGCGACTTCAGGAAACGCAGATCCTGAGGAGTCATCTCAAACTTAGGTGTCCGGTGCTCTTCCTGAAGGATTTCCTGGTCCACCTGGATATGCAGCGATTCGAGGAAGCGCCGGTCGTTTGAAGTGATTTTAGTGTCTTCGGCATCGCGGCGCGCGAGGCCAATCGTTGCGTCGAGCTTCAGCACGATGTCGAATCCGGCCGCGCGCACTTCAGTGATCGCGTCGGTAATCCTCGAGGACTCGGACACAGTGTCGTTGATCGCATGGCCAAGCTCGCGCAGCAGTTGTTTCAAATGATTGTCGAGTTGCACGACGTCCCCCTCCAGCAAACCGCCTCTATTGGGATTGTAGAGCGCGGCGAAGGCGGAAACAAGTCCCCGGGCCTCCTGCCGGGTGTCCAATCCGCCCATGGACGCGGTAACGGCTGAAGAGCGGACTGTTTTGTACTAGAATTCGGATATGGCGGCGCAGCCCACGGGAATGTTTACAGGGATACGGCACATGTTGCGCGTGCTCTGGCGTGCCGCGCGAGAATTATTTCACGAAGTTACGGGCGCGCTATTTTTTCTGATTGCTCTATCCGCAATTCAGTCAGGCTGGCGCGCATGGCACCGCGGCGTGGCGCATGGAATGGTGGGCGTGATCGCCGCATACGCTGTATTGATGGTGTTTTTCGGTGTCTTATCGTTCCGTGACTCGCGGCGCGTGCAATGAGTGCTCCGCCACCGAAGTCAAACGACCGGAAAATCGACACTCCTGTTGCATCCAGCGAACGCAAGATTCGCTTCACCACGCTCGGCGGGATTCCTCTAAAGGCTGTCTATACGCCCCAGGACCTCGCTGGCCGGGACGCGGAAACCCCAATCGGTAACCCCGGAGAATTTCCATATACTCGCGGTGTTTATCCAACGATGTATCGCGGGCGTCCCTGGACGATGCGGCAATACGCGGGATTCGGCACGGCCGCGCAATCGAACCAGCGCTATCGCTACCTGCTTGCCAAAGGGCAAACGGGACTGTCCATCGCGTTCGATCTGCCGACGCAAATCGGAATGGACTCCGATCATCCGCGTGCGGAGGGTGAAGTTGGCAAGGTCGGTGTCGCCATCGATTCTCTCGAGGACATGGAGACGCTGCTGAACGGCATCCCGCTCGATCACGTTTCCACCTCGATGACCATTAATGCAACCGCCGCGATTCTGCTGGCCCTCTATGTCGCGGTCGCAAAGAGGCAGGGTGCAAATCTGGAGAAGCTCACCGGAACCGTGCAGAACGATATCCTGAAGGAATACATCGCACGTGGTACCTATATTTATCCGCCAAGACCGGCGATGCGCATTGTGACCGATCTATTTGCGTGGTGCCGCGCCGAGTTGCCTGCCTGGAACACGATTTCAATCTCGGGATATCACATTCGAGAAGCAGGCTCGACCGCGGCGCAGGAAGTCGCGTTCACGCTTGCAGACGCAATCGCGTATGTGGATGCGGCGATCGCAACGGGGCAGGCGGTTGACGAATTTGCGCCGAGACTGTCGTTTTTCTTCAATGCTCATAACGATATGCTGGAAGAAATTGCGAAGTACCGCGCCGCGCGGCGACTGTGGGCGCATTTGATGCGTGACAGGTTCGGCGCGCGAAACGCCGCCTCGATGATGCTCCGTTTCCACGCGCAGACGGCTGGTAGTTCACTGACAGCGCAGCAACCGGAGAATAATATCGTTCGGGTGGCCATCCAGGCGCTGGCCGCGGTCTTGGGGGGATGCCAGTCGCTCCATACCAATGGACTCGATGAAGCCTTGGCGCTGCCCACCGAGGATGCCGCGCTTCTTGCGCTGCGCACGCAACAAATTATCGCTCACGAAACCGGAGTGGTGAATACCGTGGACCCGGTCGGCGGATCGTATGCCATTGAGACACTGACGGACGAGATCGAATCGCGCGCGAAGAACTATATCGCCAAGATCGATGCGCTCGGCGGAATGCTCCGCGCCATCGAAACCGGATACGTCCAGGGCGAAATTCAGAAGGCGGCATACGAATATCAGCGCGCCGTCGAGCGGGGTGAGCAAATCGTTGTCGGCGTGAACCGGTTCAAATCGGAAAAAGAAATTCCGATTCCGACGCTGCGCATCGATCCGGACAACGAACGCGCGCAAATCGAACGTGTGCGAGGCCTGCGGGGCCGCCGCGATTCCGTGCGCGCGGCTGAAACGGTAACTGAGGTGGAACGCCGCGCACACTCCGGAGAGAATTTGATGCCCGCCATCGCGGATGCCGTCGAAGCGTACGCGACGGTCGGTGAAATTTCCGATGCGCTGCGCCGCGTATTTGGCGAGTACATCGAATCGGTGGTCTTGTAATTCTGGTGGCGCCGGCGGGACGCCACAAAGTGCCGTCCAAGATTATCTTGTTCGCATCATCAATCGTTTCTGAAAAATTCACCTTGGCTGGTCCGGTGGAAATAAATTGGCGCAACAAACATGAAACTCATTCTCGCGTCGTCTTCGCCTCGCCGCGCGGAAATATTGCGGGAAGCTGGAATTTCGTTTGATATTTGCGCGGCACGGATAGACGAAACCGTGCGGCCGGGCGAATCCGCTCAAGAAGTGGTTGCAAGGCTCGCGGAAGCGAAGGCCCGCAACTCTGCAGCGCAAATTCAGAAGGCGGCGGTCGATGAAAACTGCATCGTTATCGGCGCCGATACATCCGTGGAGCTGAACGGGGAAATCTTCGGCAAGCCGCGCGACCCCACACACGCTCGCGAAATGCTTATCGCCCTTAGTGGACGCACGCATCGCGTACTTACCGGATTATTTCTGCTTCGGTTTCCGGACGGCGTTACGCGCTCCGCCGTGGAAAGTACATCCGTGACATTCGCGCCGCTTACGCGTGACGAAATCCAAACCTATGTGGCCAGCCGCGAACCCTTCGACAAGGCTGGCGGTTATGCCATTCAAGGCCGCGCCGGCCGTTACATTCCTAAAATTGAAGGCTGCTATTTCAACGTCGTGGGATTGCCACTGGCGAAGGTTTACACACTATTGCAGGAACTGGGCTGGTCAACTCGGGAATAATCGTAAAACACAAAAGACCGAGAATAACCCTGGGACGCAAAGGACGGCTCCACTAGCCGCCCAAAATGCACAAGTTCCTAAATGGTGGATAACAAACGTCAAAGGAATTACTTCTTTTCCTCGATTACCGGTGCCGAGGCCGGCGCGGGAGGCGGAGACACTTGTGTACTCTGCGTGGGCGCTTGTCCAGCGCCATGCATGCCCTCTTTAAAGCTGCGGATCCCTTCGCCTAAGCCCCGCATGACTTCCGGAATCTTCTTGCCACCGAACAAGAGCACAACAATGGCCAGCACCACCAGCCAATGAAATGGGCTAAACTCTCCCATGGAACACCTGCCTTTTGAGTCGAATTCCGCTGAATCAACGGGTGCTTCAAATGACTCAATGCCCAGAGTATACCACGTTCATCTCCGGCTTGCCCTAGTCAGTAGACGCCGAAGCGATGGCGAAATTTGAAGAGAAAGTGCGCGATCCGTCCCGAACAGCATGGGACGGATCGGCCTCAAAGAAACCACCTTGTACCGAGACGGGCTGCCTTCGTAAAGGCCGCCCGAATATTGTGCCGGCATCCATCGTTGCCCGGGCCATAACCAAACCGATCCACGACCGGCACTGGGGCAGCATCGCATAACTGAGTCACGAGTAACGCTGCTTCTACTGCGCGGCTTTCGCCTGCATCTTGGACATTCGCTCCCGGATGGCCTTCATCTGCTCACGAGCGCCGGCCGTCCGTTTCCGTCCGTCCGGAATCGAGTCAATCAGCTTCTCGAAACCGACAGCAAATTGCGGTCCATACGCAGCTCGAATGTCGCCGAGAATCGGCTCGATTTTTGAAAACACGCCAATGTGTTCGCCGTTGCTCTCCGAGAAGAGATCCAGACCGATAGCCCCGTTGTTGACAAGAGCGGCCGCCATTTCCCAATACGTTATGACCATGCGCAAGTGGCCGCTGTGGTCACTAAACATCGCGTTGTTGAAGTCTTCCAGCGATTGCGGGTTGAATTCGCGAAAATACCAGTCGCGTGCTTTGCGCATCGTGTCTTCGCGACGCAGTTCGTACAGCTTCAGGATCAGTCCGGCTTCTTCTTGTTTCGACATTCAGATGTCTCCTTTGTGTTTTAAACGGGCGGTTACGTTCGGCTATGCGCCTAGAGTGTACCAATTTCTGTACCGCGGAACCAATCTGCATAAACGGCGAAAAAATCGGTTCACTCGGAAGGGCGTCGGATGTATAAATGTATCCAATGGGGAGGACAAAACGGAAATTCCGGTTGATGTCTTGACGCGCGATTTGTATTCGCTCTCTCCCTTTTGGAATTGGTTTTGGTTGGAATCCTCAGTCTGTATCGCGTGGCAGAGTCCGCCTGTTCAGCGCCGAGGTTATCCTGGGGTTCCCCCGGAATATTAAATTTTTAGAATCTTGCAAGTGAAGTGTGCCGTGCACTGTCGTACGATCAAAAGGAGAAATGCGATGCGAGCAAAGTGGATGTGGCAATCCGTCGGATTCGGGCTTCTGGCGTCTGGATTGATTCTGGCCTCGACGATGATCCGGACGGACGCTAAACCTCGAAGCAGCGAGATGACCGCGCAGCCTCAGGTGGGCGGATTGCAGGTAGGGCCGGACAATATCGGCGGGGTCGTCACCAGTTCCAAAGGGCCTGAAGCCGGGGTATGGGTGATCGCGGAAACGTCGGATTTGGGCACTAAATTCCGTAAGATTGTAGTTACCGACGATCAGGGGCGCTACCTGCTGCCGGAATTGAAGAAAGCGAATTACAAAGTTTGGGTGCGCGGCTACGGCCTGGTGGATTCGCAGCCGGTGCAGGCAACTCCCGGCCAAACCTTGGCGCTAACCGCAGTGGTCGCTCCCGATGCGAAGGCAGCCGCGCAAGTATATCCTCCGAATTACTGGTACTCGCTGTTGCAGTTACCGCCGACGAGTGCCTTTCCCATGAAAATTCCTCCGCCTCCTGCCGAAGATAAGGACGACCGGTTTACCGATTGCCGAGGTGGCTATGTCGACTGCTCGCAGAAACCCGGAGTCAGTACCCAGCCAGGCCTTGGCCCGGACGACATAAAAAATGGCCAGGTTGTGTCGAACCGCGCCGAATATGTCTTTAACCTGAAGAGAATGTGCGAAGACTGCCACCAGATGGGCAACAAGGCAACGCGCGAAATTCCCGCGAATATCGGGCATTTCGCAAACAGTTCCCTGGCCTGGCAGCGCATGCTGAGGTCGGGACAAGCGGGCGGCGAAATGCTCGCGGGAGTCGATACTCGATTTGGGCACGATACCGGTCTTAAAATGTTCGCGGACTGGAGCGACCGGATTGCCGCGGGCGAAGTGCCGCCCACGCCGCCTCGTCCGCAAGGCGTCGAACGCAACGTCGTGCTTTCGATTTGGGACTACGCTAGCGACCGGGCCTTTATCCACGACATAACCTCTTCCAACATCTGGAATCCTACCGTGAACGCATATGGACCGATTTATGGCGGAGATCTTTCCGCCGGCACTCTGGAATGGGTCGATCCCGCGGAATTCACCAAAGGGAATATGCCGGTGCCTATGATCCATCCGGAAGACCGGCCCAAAATTCGCCCATGGTCATGGCCGTACAACGAAGCGCCGTCACCGTATTGGGGCGATGAGATTGTTTGGCACGACCCCGTAAGCGCCAGCGGTCCGCAAATGGACTCGAAGGGCCGCGTGTGGTACTCGGCACGAGTTCAGGGCCGCCCGACGGATTTCTGCGGTAAAGGCGCCAATAATCCTTTCGCAAAAAATTATCCAATCGATGGCGGAGGGGGACTAGCGGTCTACGATCCTAAGACCGGCACGAATACGCCTCTCTTGTCGTGCGGCGGAGGCAGTCACAAAGTCTTCGCAAACGACAAAGACGAAACCCTTTTCATGCCATTGGGAATGTCCACTGGCGGATTCGCGTGGATTAAGACGCGGGTCTGGGACGAAACGCACGATGCAGAGAAGGCCAGCGGCTGGTGCCCCGGCATCATCGACTACAACGGAGACGGCAAAATCGGTCCGTACACCACTCCCGATCAACCGGCCGATCCGACAAAGGATCGTATGCTCAGCGGCGTATTGCCCTACGGCGTGGGGTATAACGAGGTTGACGGCAGTTTCTGGGCCGTTGGTGGTGTGAACGGAGGGCCGAAGACCGCAGTCCCGGGGAAGATCGTCCGTTATTCGATGGGATCGAATCCGCCAGCAACCTGCTCGGCTGAAGTTTACGAGCCGCCATTCAACAACCCTAAAGCTCCGGGAGTGGAAGCGTTTACCACGCAAGGCCTGGAAGTCGACAGTAAGGGAATCGTCTGGGTCTCCCTCGGTGGTAGCTCGGACCTTGCCCGGTTCGATCGCAGCAAGTGCAAGGTTCTGAAAGGTCCAACCGCCACAGGACAACATTGTCCAGAGGGCTGGACGATTTATCCTGTGCCCGGTCCAACATTCAAAGGGACTGACGTCCGATCGGACTATTTCTACATGAGCTGGGTAGACCGTAAGAATACGCTTGGACTAGGCAACGATGTGCCAGTGATCGATGGCACAGGCTCCGATTCACTGATCGCGTTTATCCCGGATCAAAAGAAATGGGTGACGATGCGAGTCCCGTATCCGATGGATTTCTATACGCGTTCCATGGGCGGGCGCATCGACGATCCTAAAGCCGGTTGGAAGGGCCGGGGAATTTGGGCCGGCAACAACGAGCGAGTTGTCTGGCACATCGAAGGCGGAAAAGGGAATACCGCCACCGCTGTGCATTTCCAGATTCGGCCTGATCCGCTAGCTAGATAAGGGGTAATTCCGATCTAGACGGGCGAATAATCCGTTAAAGACGAGGAAACACAAAAATAGGGTGGTTGCGCGATGCAGCCAGCCTATTTTTGTGTAAGACATCGAAGATCTCGCAACCCGGAGGCCTCGCACCCGTAGCGGCACGGTTTGCCGTGCCGCTACGGGTGACCCATTGACTGGAGGCCATCCGATAAACGACACTCCATCCGAAACCGACACGACGTCGGGGGCCAAAGCCCTTCTTTTTCAGGCCTCTGAATGTCGCGGCTTTAAACCGCGACCCACAAAAACCATTTCTGGGATAGCTTGTGTCGCAAAGTCGTGGTCAAGAACTCTTCCGCAAGTAACATATGCGCCATTGCTTACGCGAAAGACGGCCAACTTAATTTCACCTAATTGCCCGAGTTTTTTACCCCATTACCGTTGGTCAGGTAGAAATATCCAACTTTGTTATTCGGATTCGTGCCGTACCACACTCTTCCTTGTGAATCGCG
>JBEKCU010000113.1:0-18753 GCA_050014735.1 Candidatus Acidiferrales bacterium
AACGAACCAAATACTGTTGGATTAGCACTCATCGGTTTTCACTCCTCCCGCCAGCTACCCTACGCGATCCTCAAGGCAAATTGCTTGCAGAATTCCGACTTCGTTGAACAGAATCTTGACGCAAAATCATGAAGAAAAGTCAAGATTTTGAAAATTTAGCTAGTTTTCTGCAAGCTAACCGGCCGTCTTTGGACTATCTCTCCCTCGTGTACTTTATCGACTAGTGAAGTTCTAGATTCAGGATTCCGGCCGTTCTGGCAAAGCAACTCAAGTTCCGAATTTCATGGGTTTCGCGGATAGACCCGCCACAACTCGGCCCCTGCGGAGTTCGGGGAAACGGTCTAGACGCAGCCAAGACCACTGCCATTTAGAATCGATGCCACGAAGGAGCATAGTCATGAAAAAGCGATTCCCAGGCTACCTTGGTTTCCTACTTTGCAGTTTGTTTGCTTTTTTTGCGCTGGTACGGACCGACGCGCGTCCGGAGCCGGGAAGTTCGGCGGCGCAAGCTGGCGCCAGCGGAATCCAGGTTGGAAGCAAGGACATTGGTGGGGTCGTGACGAGTCACAAAGGCCCTGAAGCCGGCGTCTGGGTAATTGCGGAGACGACACAGTTACCGACTCCGATGCGAAAGATCGTGGTGACGGACGATCAAGGCCGGTATCTACTGCCAGAACTGCCCGATGTAACCTACAAGATATGGGTCAGAGGATACGGATTAGTGGATTCGAGGCCTGTCGAGGCCCGGCCCGGTAAGACTTTGAACCTCAACGCCGTACTCGCTCCCAATGCGTGGGCGGCGGCGCAATACTATCCGGCCAATTATTGGTACTCCCTGATTAAGATCCCACCCAAGAGCGATTTTCCGGGAACAGGGCCGCAAGGAAACGGAATCTCTCCGGATATGCTGACGCAGGATCACTGGATCAATGTAATGAAGACCGGATGCGAAACCTGCCATCAAATCGGCGACAAGGCAACGCGAGAAATCGAGCCCAGCCTAGGCTCATTTGAGTCGCACGAGCTAGCCTGGGATTACCGGGTAACGACCGGCCAAGATGGAGCACCCGGTCCCGCGGGCGGCGGTATGAATTCCGCGATGAGTAGTTTTGGCCGCAAGCGGGGGCTTGAAATGTATGCGGATTGGACTAGGCGGGTCGCTGCAGGCGATGTGCCGGACGCGCCACCGCGCCCTGAGGGAATTGAGCGAAACCTGGTCGTGACCTCATGGGACTGGGGTGGCCCAAGCACATTCGTCCATGACGAGCTATCGACGAACAAGCTGAACCCCACGGCCAATGCGAATGGCCCCATCTACGGTGTGGATTGGGGAAACGATCTGTTTCTCATGCTCGACCCCGTCAAGAATTTAACAACCTCGGTAAGAGTACCGGCGCAACCCGATGTCCCAGCCGCAAAACCACAGACCATGCTAAACCCTTCAGCCTATTGGGGCGACGAGCTATATTGGACCGATCCCGCCAATCCCAACCATTTACAGATGGATAAGAAGGGACGCCTGTGGATCGCGGCAAGATTCAGAAAACAGGAAGATCAACCGGCTTTCTGCAAAGATCATCCATCGGCGAAGCTCCTGCCGTTGGCCCAGAGCTTCCGGCAAGTCGTGATGTACGATCCGAAGACGAAGGCCTTCACGGATGTGGATACATGCTTTGACACTCACCACGCTCAGCTCGCAAACGATGCGGACGAGACTGTCTACTTTAATGGCGGCCGCGACGGGATTCTCGGCTGGGTGAAAACACGCGTGTGGGATGAATCTGGTGGAAATGCGGCCTTATCGCAGGGTTGGTGCCGAGGCTTCCTTGACACAAAAGGTGACGGTCAAGTTGATCCCACCGTCGACAAGCAGGCGCCGATGCTGGGTGTGTACAGCGTCGCCTGGAACCAGGTTGACGGCAGCATCTGGGGTGCCGTGCCGAGGCCGATGCCGGGTAGAATCGTGCGAATCGACCCGAAGACGTGTCTGGCGGAAGCCTATGAGCCGCCCTTCAATAATCCGAGCTCGCCGGAAGTGAACGGTTACACCCCGCGCGGCATCGATGTGGATACCAACGGCATCGTCTGGACCGCATTGGCAGCGAGCGGCCATATAGCGAGCTTTGACCGGCGGAAGTGCAAGGTTCTGACGGGTCCGACCGCTACGGGACAGCATTGTCCCGAAGGGTGGACACTTTATCCGACGCCAGGGCCGGTGTTCAAAGGGACCAACATCCGGGTCGACTACCACTATTACAATTTTGTGGATCGATATAACACGCTCGGACTCGGAAACAACGTGCCGGTCGCAAATGGGACCGGGTCCGATTCACTGATCGTGTTCGAACCGCAAAGCAAGAAGTTCATCACGATGCGCGTGCCCTATCCGCAGGGCTTTTATAGCCGGGGAATGGACGGCCGAATCGACGATCCGAATGGTGGCTGGAAGGGACGCGCGATGTATGCCGACTACGGTCCGAATGCAAACTGGCACATCGAAGGCGGGCGAGGCACTACGAGCAAACTTTTGAAGTTCCAGATCCGGCCCAATCCGCTGGCCGATTGACCGGAGATTTTTGCAGCACGGCAATTCGCCTTCGTGTCTGGGGTTTTGAATCGGGGTTCCGTAAGAGAAAAACCGCACCCTTCACGAAAATTGTGAAGAGTGCGGCGCTCGATTCTCGGTGGCGGGTCACGTTGCGAGGAGGTTGGATCCAGCGGACTGAGCCGCTACCTGCGATTCCGCACGCTTCCAATCCAGTTGAACAACGTGTGATAATGCGTGCTATTGCGTCCAGCACAGCGCTTGTCGGCAGTACAGCGCGGCGTTTAAGTTTCGCATCGAGATCTTAAGATCAAGTTGAGGACGAAATCGTAGAGCGCGCGGCAAGTTCCGCTGGTGATATGGGGCATTTTCGATTTCCGGGAAATTATCTTTAGGGGAACACTACCATGAAGAAAAAATGGATGGTTAGCGTCACGGGACTGCTGGTCTGCGGTTTCGCAGGGGTCTCAACGCTTGTGCGCACGGAGGCTCAGCCACGCCCGGCGAGTCCCGCCGCGCAAGCCAGCGCAGGTAGTGCTCAAACTGGGAACAAAGAAATCGGCGGCACGGTGACCAGTTCCAACGGCCCGGAAGCGGGCGTTTGGGTTATTGCCGAAACGAACGACCTCCCTACGAAGTTTCGGAAGATCGTCGTTTCGGACGATCATGGCCGCTATCTATTGCCTGATCTTCCGATGGCGAACTATCGAGTTTGGGTAAGAGGGTATGGCTTGGTCGATTCCGAGCCCGTGGATGCGAAACCTGGAGCAACCACTCTTGCATTGAAGGCCGTTGTTGCGCCGAATCCAAGAGCTGCCGCGCAATACTATCCGGGAAATTACTGGTTCTCGCTCCTTCAAATTCCGGCGAAGAGCGAATTTCCGATCGCTATTCCCTCCGCGGAAGTCAGGGGAAGCGCCGGTGCCGGCGGATTCGGTGGCCCCCCGACGACGGAAATTCGAACGCAGGCCGATTGGATCGATTCGCTGAAGGGCGGCTGCGAGGTATGCCACCAAATGGGGAACAAAGCGACCCGCGAAATCGAACCTGCCTTGGGAACGTTCAAGTCGAGTGCCGAAGCGTGGGATCATCGCCTGCGCGTCGGCCAGGTACCGATGAGCGTCAGCCGGTTTGGAGGCCACGATAAGGGCATATCGATGTTTGCGGATTGGACGGACCGCATTGCCGCCGGAGAAGTGCCTCCCGCACCGCCGCGTCCGCAAGGGATTGAGCGCAATGTCGTTCTCACTCTATGGGATTTTTCGGTTCCACAGGCGTTTCTGCACGACATTACCAGCACCGACAAGCTTCATCCCACGATCAATCCTAACGGTCCCATTTATGGTGGCGAGTGGTCTCAAGGCGCTCTAGCGGTTGTCGATCCGGTGAAGAACACGAAGGATCTCATCAAGCTGCCGCTTCAGGACGAGAGCGACCGGAAGCTATTGCGGACCTGGTCACCGCAGAAGGTTGACGTGCCTTCGCCCTATTGGGGCGATCAGATTGTCTGGAACGACCCGATCAACGCACACACGCCGCAGATGGACCGCACGGGCCGTGTTTGGGTGAATGCGGAGAATCACAAGCCTGACAATCCCGCTTATTGCAAAGCGGGCTCCGACAATCCGTTTGCAAAGGCCTATCCGATTGAGTCCGCCGATGGCTGGGGACTCGACATGTACGATCCCGAAACCAAGAAAGTTACGATGATCGATATGTGCTTCCGGACTCAGCACACGATTGTTTCCGGCGACAAGGACGAAACGCTCTACTTCAGCATTCCGACCGGCTTGGGTGGAATCGGCTGGTTCAAGACGGCCGTTTGGGACAAGACTGGCGACGCCGAGAAAGCGCAAGGCCGATGCGCTCCGATCATCGACTACAACGGTGACGGCAAGCTCGGTCGCTACACAAAAGCGAATGAGCCTCCCGATCCGAAGCTCGACCGGGCCGTCGCTGGAGCCAATGGTTATGGCGTGGCTGTCAACCCGGTTGACGGAAGTGTTTGGTACGCAGCGCCCACTCCGATGCCTGGGAGAATTATCCGCATCGATCCCGGGTCGAATCCGCCTTCCACTTGCATGACGGAAGTGTACGAGCCGCCATTCTTCAATTCCAAAGTTCCCGACGAACTGAGCTACACGCCACGGGGCATCGATGTCGATACGAATGGCATCGTGTGGACCGCTTTAGCCGGTAGCGGCCACTTGGCAAGCTTCGACCGCCGCAAGTGCAAGATTCTGAACGGTCCGACGGCCACCGGGCAGCACTGCCCGGAGGGCTGGACGCTCTATCAGGCACCGGGACCGAAATTCAAAGGCGAAACCGATGCGATCGCGGATTGGTTTTATCTTAACTGGACTGACCGCTTCGATACGTTCGGGCTCGGTAAGAATGTGCAGGTTGTCACCGGGACCGGGTCGGATTCGCTCCGCATCTTCGATCCAGTAAAAAAGACCTGGGCCGACTTCCGCGTGCCGTATCCAATGGGCTTTTATACACGCGGGGTGGACGGTCGAATCGACGATCCTAAAATTGGCTGGAAGGGACGCGGCTTGTGGGCTTCGAATGAAAGCCGGGTCATTTGGCACACCGAGGGCGGCAAGGGTACAACGAGCCAGATGGTACATTTTCAGCTGCGCCCCGATCCGCTTGCGAAGTGATGGTTTGGTAGCGTCTCGCCGGCGGGTTTTGCCCTTCGACAACAGTAGAGCCGTCGGCAAGACGCTACAAGATGCGTATCCGGCAAGATTCGCGTTCAGGTTGAGGCGACGAGATTTTTCACCCGAGGAAACATGGTTGTGAAGCGAAAATTGTTTTTTGGCTGCTCTGTCCTGCTGGTTTCCGGTTGCTTCAGCGTCTCCGCTTTAATTCCCGCTGCGGCACGTCCTCGCATGAACACGACAGCGCAGGCAGAGGCTGGCAGCGTGGCGATCGACTCCCACGATATCGGAGGAACCGTCACTAGCTCAAAGGGCCCTGAAGCGGGCGTGTGGGTCATCGCGGAAACGTCCGACTTCCCAACGAAGGTGCGCAAAATTGTCGTGACCGACGATCGAGGCCGCTTCCTGCTCCCCGATTTGCAGAAGGCAAAGTACCGCGTTTGGGTTCGCGGCTACGGCCTGGTGGACTCACCAGCCATGGAAGCGACGCCGGGTAGAACTCTGGCGCTGACAGCGGTCGTCGCGCCGAATCCAAAGGCCGCAGCGCAATACTATCCAGCAGATTATTGGTACTCGATGATAAAGATCCCGCCAAAGAAAGACTTTCCGATGAAGGTGGAAGTTCCGGCGCCTGTAGGAGGAGGCTCCCCCGGCGGCACGCGAGTGTATGAAACGCGGGACGCCTGGATCAATCAGTTAAAGAGCTGTGTCATCTGCCATCAGATGGGCGACAAATCGACTCGCGAGATTCAACCTGGCTACGAGAAGCTTGAATCCAGCGCCGAGGCCTGGGCGCGCGTGATGAAAATAGGGGGCAACGCCGGCGGAACGAACCTGCTAAATCAAATGGGCCACGACCGAATGATCGGCGTCTACGCCGATTGGACCGACCGAATCAACCGGGGCGAAGTGCCGGAAGCGCCGCCACGGCCCGCCGGAATTGAACGAAATGTGGTCCTCACCGTATGGGACGCGGGCGCAGCAACTACTTTCATGCATGACATGATCAGCACCGATAAACGGGCGCCGAGCGTCAATGGGAACGGACCGGTCTATGGAATTGACTACCATAACGGGACCTTGATCGTCATGGACCCGGCCAAGAACACGAACGAAATCATTCCCCTCCCAACGCTCGATGACAAAAGCAAGATGATCGCGAATCAAGCGGGGCGCGTAGAGCCGGCGGACGCTCTTCCTTCGCCCTATTTTTCATCGGAGGAATTCAATCCAATCGACGATCCCACGAATCCCAATTCGCTGACGATGGACGATAAGGGACGTATCTGGATGACCTCCGCAGTTCGCGCGCCTCAGAATCCTGATGTCTGCCGGGCAGGTTCCACGAACAAATTTGCAGAGGCATATCCCGTCGATTATAGCGACCGTCATATTTCGTTCTACGATCCCAAAACGAAAAGTTTCAAGCTGATTGGTACGTGTTTCCGCGCCCACCACGTGAATTTCGGGTATGGCAAAGATCACGACATCATTTTTGCCGATGCTGGATCGCCGACCGGCGCTAATGGGATGATCGGTTGGGTGAACACTAAGAAGTTCGACGAAACCGGCGACGCGATGGCTTCGCAGGGCTGGTGCTCCCCATATATAGACATCAATGATAACGGCAAATTCGATCCTGGCGTGGATATCCGGGTTCCCGGCAATCCCTATAGTGTCCAGCCAAGCCCATTCGACGGAAGCGTGTGGGTTGCCTACGCGTTCTATCCGGGCAAGATTGTGCGAATGATGCTTGGCGACAATCCGCCCGCGACGTGCCACTCCGAAGTCTATGAACCGCCGTTTGACAATCCACGGATGCCAGGCGTCAGGGCCTATCTACCGCGTGGCATCGATGTCGATTCGAATGGAGTGGTTTGGACAGCGCTCGCAGGCAGCAGCCAGTTTGCAAGCTTCGATCGAAGGAAGTGCAAGATGCTCAGCGGTCCCGCAGCGACCGGCCAACATTGCCCCGAGGGATGGACGCTTTATCCGATTCCCGGGCCGAAATTTAAAGGCGTCACCGAGCAGACCACCGCGGATTGGTCCTATTATAATTGGGTGGATAAATACAACACGTTTGGCATGGGAAAGGACATTCCGATTGCCAATGGCACCAACTCCGATTCATTGATGGTGCTGGAACCAAAGACTGGCAAGTGGACGATTCTGCGCGTGCCGTATCCGATTTCATTTTATCAACGAGGTATGGACGGTCGGATAGATGACCCGAACACGGGATGGAAGGGGCGCGGCCTCTGGGCAGACAACGGCACGCGAACACCGTGGGCCCAGGAAACCGGCAAAGGCCAGTCAGCAACAATTGTACGGTTCCAGTTGCGGCCCGATCCGCTCGCGAAGTAATTGTGGCGCGGTCCCGCTTGCACCGATCTAAGAAGGGCCGGTGGACCTGCGTCCAGGTTACCCCGGAGATGACGGGCGATCCGACCACCATAGATCAATCGGAGGCTGAAGCCCGCATTTTTCGGATCTCTGAATGTCGCGACTGAAGTCGCGACCCACAAAGAATATTTTGATTGATGAGACGTATGAGATTGCTCTGGGTGGGTCCTAGCGATCTAACTCGAATGCCGCCTGCCCAACGACGACGCAAGTTTTTCTCAATAGGAGCACGACCGTGAACCGAAGACGTGTGAAGAAAAACTGGGTGACAAGCCTCGCAGGGCTGACGATATGCGCCTTCATCGTGTGTTCCACCCTTCAGCGGACGGCGGCACGTCCACGACCGGCTACCGCAGCGGCGCAGTCGTCCGGGAGCGGCCTACAAATCGGCAGCAAGGAAATACGCGGCGTTGTGACCAGTTCGAAAGGTCCCGAAGCCGGCGTCTGGGTGATTGCGGAAACCGATGATTTACCTACAAAATTTCGCAAAATAGTCGTCACCGACGATCTTGGCCGGTACCTGCTTCCCGATCTGCCAAAGGCAATTTACAAAGTTTGGGTGCGAGGCTACGGCCTGGCGGATTCGCAGCCGGTGCAAGCGTCACCGGGCACGACCTTGGCGTTGACCGCAGTGGTCGCCGCGGATGCCCAAGCCGCCGCACAGTATTACCCGGCCAACTACTGGTACGCGCTCATGCAGTTGCCGCCGAAGAACGCTTTTCCGTTGACGATGATGGCGCCGGCGGAACGCGACGCGCCTTCCGCTTCGACCGGCGGAGACAGACCCGCTGCGCAGGTTGCCCAGAGGGTGAGCCAGGCCGACTGGATCTATAGCCTGAAGCGGGGATGCGGTGCCTGCCATCAAATGGGAAACAAATTCACACGCGAAGTTCCCTCGGAGTTGGGTCGTTTCGATACCGGGGCGCAGGCGTGGCAACGGCGAATTCAATCCGGGCAGGAGGGCGGTACGATGGTCCGCGGCGTTTCCCTGCTTGGATACGACCTCGGCATCGGCATGTTTTCCGATTGGACCAACCGCGTCGCGGAAGGCGATTTGCCACCGGCGCCCAAGAGGCCTGAGGGACTGGAACGGAATGTCGTTCTCACGCTGTGGGACGTTGGCACGCCGAAGTCATTTGTGCACGACGCAATCAGCACAGACAAGCACAATCCCGTCGCAAATGCGAACGGGCCGGTGTATGCCACGGAATGGTCGTCCGGCATGTTCGAGGGCATCGATCCTGTCGAGAATACGAAGTTCGAGATGAAGATTCCGGTGCCGGGAGTTGCCGCGGAATTCAGACGCACGCATCCGCAGAAGATGCTGAAACCTTCGCCCTACTGGGGTGACGAAATTGTTTTCGATGACACGCTCAATCAAGAAGGAGCGCAGCGCGACAGCAAGGGCCGAGTCTGGTTCACCATGGCCAATCACAAAGTGAATCCCGCCTACTGCAAGCCGGGCTCGAATAATCCCTTCGCGAAGAATTATCCGATCGTGAACAACGGGCGCGACATCGAGTATTTCGACCCAAAGAGCAACAAGTTCACGACCATCGAGACATGTTTCGGCGGGTCGCACATGATGTTCGATACCGATAAGGATGAGACCCTCTACATGAGCGCCGGCGACGATGGCGGGCCGAGCACTCGATTCGGAATCGGCTGGATCGACACCCGCATTTGGGATGAAACCCATGACGCGGAAAAATCGCAAGGGTGGTGTCCAGCAGTTGTGGATACCAACGGCGATGGCAAGGCGGGTGCATTTACAAAGCAGGATGAGCCATTCGATCCCAAGCTCGATCGAATGTTTCCTGGCCACGGCTATGGAGCAGCCGTCAACCCGGTGGACCACAGCGTGTGGTACGCGTCGCTCGCGCCCTCCCCAGGCAGGATCGTTCGCATTGTGCCCGGCGCGAATCCTCCCGCGACATGCATGACGGAAGTCTACGAACCTCCATACGATAATCCGAAGTTGCCGGGCGTGGAGTCTTATTTCCCGGAAGGCATCGACGTGGATACGAACGGCGTAGTGTGGGCCGCTTTGACCGGCACCAACGATCTCGCCGCTTTCGATCGCCGTAAATGCAAAGTGTTCAACGGACCGGCGGCGACGGGTCAGCAGTGTCCCGAGGGTTGGACTTTATATCCAGTGCCGGGCCCGAAATTCAAGGGGAGCACGATACCGTCGGACTTCTTCTATATGAACTGGGTAGACCAATTCAATACACTCGGTCTCGGCAATAATGTTTCCGTTGTGACGGGCACAAACTCGGACTCGCTGATCGCGTTCGAGCCTGGCGCGAAAAAATTCGTCACCTTGCGAGTCCCTTATCCGCTCGGATTTTATACGCGATACGTGGACGGCCGCATCGACGACCCTAAGGCTGGCTGGAAGGGGCGCGGCTTGTGGTCCTCGAACGATACACGGATGAGCTGGCACAATGAAGGCGGCAAAGGCACGACGAGTTATATCGTGCACTTCCAACTCCGGCCCGATCCACTGGCGAAATAGGGACTGCGAAATAATCATCCGCAAGAAATCGCGAACATTCGCCAAATGTGGGATAGAATTCCCGCGATTGCCAGGTCACGGGCTGGAGAGGTTGCTCCTTAACGCGGAAGCATCCTTGCCGAAACCTGCCCGAAATCCTGACCGGCGAGTGAACCATGAAAATCTGGAAAGCCATGAATCGCGTGCCGGGTGGACTGATGGTGTGTCCATTATTTTTCGGCATGGCGCTCAATACATTTTTCCCTAATCTGCTGAAGATCGGCGGCTTCACCGAGGCGCTCAGCGGCATCGGTTATCCGACGGTTCTGGGAATGTATCTTTTTACCGTCGGAACGAAGATGACCTTGAGCGCAGCCCCTAAAATGTTGAAGCGAGGCTTCGGCATTTTGATCACGAAGGTCGGGCTTGCGACGATCTTCGCGCTGGTTATCGCCAAGCTGTTCCACGGGAGCTTGTTGGGCCTCAGCACACTGGCCGTGATGGCCGCAATGGGCGACACCAACGGGGGAATGTTTCTGGCGCTCACCAGCGCCATGGGCGACAAGGAAGACGTTGGCACTTATGTTCCGCAAAGTATCGAAACCGGACCATTCCTTACAATGGTCATTTTTGTCGGCGCGGGACTGGCGAATATTCCCTGGCTCGCGATCGTCTCGGTGATCGCCCCGATATTTGTTGGCGCGATTCTGGGCAACATCGATAGCGATATACGAGAGTTCTTCGGCTCCCACGAGCCCATCATCGTTCCATTCATGGCGTTTACTCTGGGGCAAAACATCAACCTTCGCTCGGTCCTGACGGCGGGGCTCCCCGGTGTACTGCTGGGCATAACGGTCTTTATCGTCACGGGTTTGTTCTGCATTCTTGCGGACAAACTCCTGGGTGGATCGGGCATTGCCGGAGCGGCTGCATCGAGTACGGCCGGGAATTCCGCCGCTGTTCCGAAGGCGGTTGCCATGGCGGACCCGAATTATGCTGGTGTTGCGCCCGCAGCGACAGTTCAAGTTGCGGCGGCCGTCATCGTTACGGCGATTTTGACGCCGTTGTTAACCGCGTGGATGTATCGGAAAGTTAGCAAGGAGCGTGCTGCAAAAGCCGTGGAAGAAGCTGTGGTCATTCCCGACTGAAGATTGGAAACCGAATCCTCCGCACCGGGTGAGGATCGGAGCGATATTGCATGTGGCGGGCACGGTTCGCCGCAAACAATCACCGTGAACGGCATGCCGTGCCCCTACGGGACTGAACGCGGAAGGCGATGCGCGCGCGTAGCGTCCTGACCCTTTAATTCTGGCAATCCGGATTCTAATTCCGCTGCCATAACGTGATTTTCGATAGCCGCAGCTACGGACGGCACGGCCCGGGCAACACCCGCCGATAACTCGTCGCCAAAATCAAAAGAGGCTCCACATACCGTAAATAAATAAGCTTTGGGCACGGTGCCATATAGTTTTTGCGCTGTCGCGAGCAGTGCACCCGGCGTCGCGAAGTGGAGAATCGCAGACGTTGCATAATCAGCTTGAACTGGCCGGCAGGTCCACTCACCCGGCACGCCTGCGTGGGCCGCATCGACAAAATAGACAGTCTTTGCATGGCTGACTCGTTCGGCGAATTCCGGCACGAGCTGCTGGCACGTCATCACTTCGATCTCGAGCTCCTCCTGAAGAGCTTCGAACGTTGCGGCGACACGCCATCCGACCCCGTCATCGCCGCGCAGCGGATTCCCGTATCCGATGACCAAACTTTTCCCGCATCCCGTTGTGTCGATTCGATCGTTCAAGATCGTCTCGCCTCGTCCAGCAATTCTCCGGTCGGCGTGACCAGCCGGATATGCATTGCCATTTGGCCCATCGCGTGTGTTGAACAACTCAGGCAGGGATCGAAAGTACGGATCACCGCTTCCACTCGGTTCAACACGCCTTCGGTGAGCTTGTCGCCATGAACGTAGTGCTTCGCCGTTTGTAGAATGCCGCGATTCATCGCGAGATTGTTGTGACCTGTGGCGATGATCAGGTTGGCCCAAGTAATCAGGCCTTCCTCATTCACTTTGTAGTGATGGATAAGGGTCCCGCGAGGCGCCTCGCACGCCCCAATGCCTTCCTCACTGTTTAGCGAAGCAGTGGCGCGCACGTGTGTACTGAGGATCTCAGCATCGTCGAGCAGGGCATGAATTCGCTCGATCGCATGTAGAATTTCGACCAGGCGCGCGTAGTGATAGTGAAACGAACTGAGCACCGCGCCGCGCTCCAGCGAGCGGAACTCCGCCCATTCCTGATCGGCCAGCGGCGTCCCGCACCTTTCGGAGAGATTGAGCCGAGCCAGCGGCCCCACGCGATACATTCCTCCGGGGTATCCGCGCGGCTTATAGTAGGGAGACTTCATATAGGATGAAGGCTCGACTTCTTCGGCAATAAAATCCTGATAGTGCGCTGGGTCGAGATTGTCAGCGACAATTTTTCCGGTCGAGTCTGTGAAGCGGATTTTACCTTCATAGTAGCCGGGACGCTCGGTTCCGGTGATCAAGCCCATAAAAAGGGAAGGGAAATTCGCGAACGTTCGGATTTCGTCGCGAAACGATTCAAATCTTATCTTGAACCATCCCAGCGTCTTTTGCGCGATAGACAGGGCCTCGGGAATCATCGCGAGAATTCGATCGCGCTGCTCGATCGAAAGGGGCGCATTCACTCCCCCCGGAATCACCCATTTCGCTCGGCTGGGTCGGCGTCCATTCCCAGCAGCAAGTCCGGGGATGAGAGATAGAAAAAACTGAGCGCATGGGATTGGATAATTTGTGCGAGATTTAGAACGCGCCGCAACTTCGAGGCGGCCGGAGGAATTCGCACCGCGAGAAGCGCATCGCACGCTTTCGCGGAGGTGACCAGGTGGCTTACCGGACAGATGCCGCAGATTCGCGACATCAGCGTGGGCATTTCGTAAAAGGGCTTGCCCTCGCAGAACTTTTCAAATCCGCGAAGCTGGGTAACGTGAAAGCGCGCCGAGTCCACTTCTCCCCGGTCGTTCATCTGCAACGTAATTTTCGCGTGGCCTTCGAGCCGCGTGACCGGGTCAATGACGATCGTGCGAGTCATGGGTTCCTTTTTTCAGGCGCTAAATGACTACGCGCCAAAGCGAGTCAAACGGGCGATGTCGACAGAGTTACCCGAGAGCAATCCCCGAAGCACGGTGTAAATCGTATCGGCCGATGGCGGACAGCCTGGAACAAACACATCCACCTTCACCACTTCGTGAATCGGACGCACGCGCGGCAGCAGTTGGGGCAGACCAGCAAATAGCTCGGGGTGAGTGACAGGTGCATCGCCAAAGGCCCGCTCGAGAATCGAACTCACTGTGAATGGATTTCGCATCGCCGGGACATTTCCGGTGACAGCGCAATCGCCCAGCGAAACCAGCGTTGCCGTGCGCTCGCGAATCATGCGGATTTTGTGTTCGTCCTCATCGGTGCTCACCGAGCCTTCCACCAGGCTGATGTCCACTCCCTGGGGAAAAATCTTATGGTCAACAATCGGACTATAGACAAGTTCGAATTGCTCAGCCAACTCGATCAGTCTGTCGTCCATGTCGAGGAACGACATGTGGCAGCCCGAGCAGCCGTCCAGCCAGACGGTGGCTAGTTTCTTCTTCACGATTGGGCGTTCCGCATTTCGTTAAGGTAGGAGATGAACTCCGGATTTTTTCTCACCCCAGTGCCGACGTGAGACTTTTCGAACAGCGCGCCAGTCGGGCAGGCCTGCACGCATTTGCCGCAACTCGTACAGCTTTCCGAAGTGCCCCATGGCTGATTGAGATCGGTGATCACCCGCGAATGTTCGCCCCGGCCCATCACGTCCCACGTATGGGCGCCTTCTATTTCGGAACACACGCGCACGCACCGCGTGCAGAGGATGCAGCGATTGTGATCGATCGTGAACCGCTCGTGCGATGCGTCTACCGGTAGTTGCGGGAACCGGTACGGGAATTCAACATGCGTGAGTCCTTGCGATTGCCCCAGTGCCTGTAGTTCGCAGGCCCCATTGGAAACGCAAACAGAACAGACGTGATTGCGTTCGGCAAACAGCAGTTCCAGGATCATCCGTCGATACTTTTGCAGCCGGTCGGACTGGGTCGAAATCTGCATCCCCTCTTCCACACGGGTAACACACGATGGAAACAGACGGCTGGTTCCCGAGAGTTCGACAAGGCACATCCGGCAGGCGCCCACGTCGGATAGGCCGTCCAGATGGCACAACGTGGGAATGGCGATGTTATGCTCGCGCGCGGCTTCCAGTACGGTCTGATCGGCGCGCGCGCTAACGTCGATTCCATCGATCCGAAGCGTCTTGACCTCCGCAGTCTGAATCATGACGCCGCCCCCGCTGCCATCTGGCATTCACCGGCAACGCAGCGTTTCGCATGAATATGTTCAAGATATTCCTGCTTGAAGTATCTCAGCGTAGTCAGCACGGGATTCGGAGCGCTCTGCCCCAGTCCGCACAGGCTCGTGGCGCTGACCATCTCGCAAAGGTCGGTGAGCATTTCGAGATCGCGAGAGCTGGCCAGCCCGCGCGTGATGCGCTGAAGAATGTCGTGCATTTGCACGGTACCGGCTCGGCAGGGAATACATTTACCGCAGGATTCGGTCATGCAGAATTCCATGAAGTACCTCGCGACATTCACCATGCACGATCTATCGTCCATGACGATCATGCCGCCCGAACCCATAATCGAACCGACATCCTTCAGTGATTCGTAATCCACTCGAGTGTCCAGGAATTCTTCGGGGACGCATCCGCCCGAAGGGCCGCCGGTTTGCACGGCTTTGAACTTGCGGCCTTCCGGCACTCCTCCTCCGATGTCGAAGACAATTTCTCGAAGGGTCGTGCCCATTGGCACCTCGATCAGTCCAGTATTCTTCACCTGGCCGCTAAGCGCAAACACCTTTGTGCCTTTGCTTTTGGCGGTTCCTATCGCTGAATACCAGGCCCCGCCGCGCCTGACGATGGAAGGCACGTTGGCATACGTCTCCACGTTGTTGATGAGGGTCGGTTTGTCCCATAGTCCGGACTGGGCGGGGTAGGGAGGCCGGGGCTGAGGCGTACCTCGCCTTCCCTCGATCGACGCGATGAGCGCTGTTTCCTCTCCGCAGACAAAAGCGCCTGCTCCGATGCGAAGTTCAACGTCAAAATTAAATGTGGTGCCGCAAATTTGGCTTCCCAGAAATCCAAGGCGGTGCGCGTCGCGGATGGCTTTCTCCAACCGCTTCACTGCCAGCGGATATTCGGCTCGAATGTAGATATATCCAACGCTGGCACCCACCGCGTGGGCCGCGATCGTCATTCCTTCGAGGACGCGGTGCGGATCGCCTTCGAGCACGCTGCGGTCCATGAACGCGCCGGGATCGCCTTCGTCGGCGTTGCAGATGGCGTACTTGACGGGTCCGTTGGCCTTTGCCACGGTTCCCCATTTCAAGCCCGTTGGATACCCGCCCCCGCCCCGGCCGCGAAGTCCACTAATGGAAACTTCGTGGATCACCTCGGCGGGCGTCATTTCATTCAGTGCGTGAAGCAACGCGCGGTAGCCCTCTGCCGCAATATATTCCTCTATCTTTTCGGGATCGATTTTGCCGGAGTTTCCGAGCACGATGTTTGACTGGCGCGAGAAAAATGGCTGTTCGCGCGAACATTCCAGCCTCTTTGCCGGCTCACCGCCCAAGCTGTGAATCAATACTTCCGCGTCCCCGGGCGCTACCTTCTCATAGAGTAGGCCGTCCGGCTCGACCGAAACCAAGGGGCCTGACGAACAAAGTCCGATGCATCCAACGCCGCGAACCTGGCACGAAATTCCCGCGCTTGCCGCATGCTTTGCGAGTGCGCCCTGCAGAGCGTCGCTGTGCAGTGCAAGGCATCCGGCGGCTTCACAAACGTTGATTCGATAGCTCGCCTGTTGCCGCTCGATCCGGACATTTTCCTCGATCTGGTCAAGTTCTTCGACAGTACTCACGCGCTCATCCATCCTTTGAGGCGCGCTTGCAGCCGGTCCACCTCTTCGTTGCCCACGAGTTCTCCATCGTATACAACTACAGGAGCGACACTGCACGATCCGATACAGCGTGCGGTGAGTAGCGATGCCTTCATGTCTGGTGTAGTTTCACCGCACTCCACCCCGAGTGATGCTTCCGCCTGAGTCACCAATCTATCGGCGCCCTTGATGTAACACGCCGTGCCCAGGCATATCAGAGAGGTGTGCTTCCCGGGAGGCTTCAGCGTGAAAAAGTGATAAAACGTCGCCACGCCGTATGCCTGACTGAGCGGTACGCGCAGCGAGGCGGCCACAAATTTCAAGGATTCCTTATCCAGATACCCAAAACTTTGTTGTACGGTGTGCAGAGTTTCGATCAGGGCGTCGCGCGCGTAGCCGTGCCGCCGCATCGTCCCACTGACGATTCGCCAGCGCTTATCGTCTGACGGGAAAGCTGGCTTTCTGGCTGGCTCGGTCATTCACTTTTGTCCCTGCGGATTAGTTATTCGCGGATGATCTCTCGATGGATCGCACATTCGGGTTGCGCCCGAGCTCTTAGTGAATAAACGCCTTCAAAGTATCCTGCGTGGCAGAAATTGTCTAGTGAGATTCCGAGGCGATCTACTGTGCCGGTGTAATGGTAAAAGCAGTTAAGTTGGTGCAATTGTGAGGATCCCGGTTAATCAGAAGGTTTCGAGTCGAACCAGTTGAATACGCAATCTGCTCGCGATAAATCAAGGTTTAGAGATGCTCGCAACCAATTTTGTCGAAGCAGCGGATGCGCTACTGAATGCATGAGTTCGCCGTTCGATAAGGTTTATTTGGAAAGCTGAGGCCTCCCATTTCACACCGCATTCATAATTGCGAAACATTCGTGTAACAATGTGTCATCAAGATAACGCTCTAAAGACGAATTTATCCGGGACGTGTCGTACAACGTTGCTGTGCCCCTTTGTGTATCTATAAATTATTGTGAGTGGCGCTTGCTTCGCGGCAAGGCCCGGGCGGATGCACGGAAGAGAGAGGCTTTTTTAAATCCTCGGATGCGTCGTTTTGGACGGGCAGGGGAGCGCTGATTGAAACACACCAGGGCGCTTTCCAGGGCCGCATGGAGTTTCTGACTTCGTTGCAAATTTTCGGCGTGAGCGATACGATTGCGCCCGATGCGAACACTTCCGGTTAGATCGTAGCGCGGTACGCGTCAATGAGGGTCATACGGTCATGCGATTTCATGCTCTGGAATCCCGGGGCCAAATCGGTTTCAAGCGACACTCAAATGACGGACGGAAAGTGAAGATGAGATCAAAAGCAGCTCGTTTTTTTGCATTTGCAACGATCATGGCTGTGCTGTCGGCGGCTGTCCCGGTGATTGCAGGGTCTCCTCCAGAGGGCGCTTCGCCGCAAACGGTTCGCGTCGGCGGGGACGTCAAGCCACCCCAGAAAGTTAAGGATGTGAAAGCGGTGTATCCACCGATCGCCGTTCAAAATCACATCCAAGGCGTTGTCATCATCGATGCCACCATTGGCACGGATGGCAAAGTAAAGGAAACGAAGGTCATACGGGCGCCGGCGTTGCAGGATCTCACCGATGCGGCTGTCGCCGCCGTGCGGGGCTGGGAGTTCAAACCTACGGTGATTGACGGCCACCCGGTTCAAGTGATCATGACCATCCCCATTAACTTCGTCCTATAGTAGTTGCGCACGCCTCGTTGCGTGCTTTTGGCGGCGTCTGGCAGCGTGGTTTGCGGTTATCTATCCGTCCACCGATTCGATTGCTGGTGTGTACGACCGCTTGGCAAGCGAATGCGCGAGAATGCAGGACCTGTAATCGGAGAACACAGAATGCTGAAGAAACTCACCATCAGATCCCGCCTGATCATACTGGTCGCGCTTACGAGCATTGTGAGTCTTGCCGTCGGCGTGGTCGGATTGATTCAATCCTCAAATGGCGAGCGTTCGTTCGAGAGCATCTACGATAATCGCGTCATCTCAGCCGGCTATCTAAAGGACATTGAAATCGCCTATACAGTGCAGATCATTGGCGCTGCGAACAAGTTCGCCGATGGCGTGGTGACCGCTCAGGACGCGCTTGCCTCGATCAAATCGGCCCAGAGCCAAATCGCGACGACGTGGCCGCGGTTCGTCGCTCTCCAACATGATGACGTCGATAAAGAGCTCGCAAGTTCTGCTGACGCCCTGATGAAGGGCGTTGACTCGACCGTAACGATGCTCAACAGCTTGCTTGAGCGCGGAGACCGAGCGGCCATTCGCAAATTTATTGCGAGCGATTGGTATGCCGCTGCCGACCCCCTGGCCGACCAACTTACCACGCTCTATCAGACGGCTCAGAGTGAAGGCAGGAACGATTTTCAAGATCTGACGGTGACCTATGCACGAGGGCGCAAGATTCAGTTCTCGATCATCATTTTTGGTTTGGTGGCGTCGCTATTTATCGGATGGACTGTTTTGGTGACCGTGACGCGGTCATTGCGCAACGTACGCAACCAGCTTCACGAACTTGCCGCGGGCGAAGGAGATCTGACCAAACGCCTGATCATAGGTGAGGATGAAGTCGGGCAGATCGCCTCGGAAGTGAACGACCTGATGGAAAA
>JBEKCU010000114.1:0-12817 GCA_050014735.1 Candidatus Acidiferrales bacterium
TCAGGTAGGATGCCAGCGCACGGCTCGTGATATCCTCGCGAACCGTCGCGAGGTCCGAGGCCGTCTGGCGGTACAATAGGCCCAGGTCCTGAAGTTCGTCGTGCCCGAGGGCAGAGACACCGTGGCGGCCCGAGCGGTCCACCAGTTGCTCGAGCCGCTGCCACTGCGGTTTACGTTTCGCGAGCCATCGAGTGGAGATCAACTGTGCCCTCGAATCCAACAGATCCCATCGCCTTCGATCACGCCGCCGGCGAAAAGCTTATCATTGAAACTCCCGAACAGACCTCGATCGAATTTCCTCTGGCCGGAATTGGAAGCCGTTTCCTGGCCCTCGCAATCGATTCCCTGATTCAGGGAGCCGTCATTGTGATCGGCTTGATTTTTCTTGTCCTGATGTTCGGTCTTCGCGGTGCGCAATTCGTACCGTCCATTGCCGATGTCTGGCTCGTTGCAATTCTTATCCTCGGCTATTTTGTGCTCATGTACGGATATTTTATCCTCTTCGAAGCAATCTGGAATGGCCAAACGCCCGGCAAACGCATAACGCGAATCCGCGTGATCAAGGACTCAGGTCAGCCGATTACCGCGGTCGACGCGGTCGCGCGAAATCTTCTTCGCATCGTCGACCAGTTGCCCGTCGCCTACGGAGCGGGCCTGTTGTGCGCATGGATGAGCCCGCAGAGCAAGCGCATCGGCGATTACGTCGCCGGTACTGTCGTCGTTCACGAAAAGGCGTTCGAAGCGGGCCCCGCGCGGTGGGATCCTATCGCTTCCGCGCAACCCGGCACGCATCAGTACGGCGCGAATCGCCTAACGCCCGAGGAATTCGCGCTGGTCGAAACATTTACCACCAGGCGCAATTCGCTCGATCCTGTCGTACGCCGTGACATGGCGGCGGGGATTATGCGGCGGATCGAACCAAAACTTACTCTTCCGCCCGATAAGCCTTCGAATGAAAAAGTGCTTGAAGAGCTAGTGAACGAGAGGCGTTCGACAGCTGGTTACGGATAGAAACATTGCCGGGGTCTGGATCGGGGTGGCGTAACGTAAGAGGATGGGCTTCTGAAATTGTCATTCCGAGCGGAGCGAGCAAGCTCTCTTCGATTGTTGCAATGGAAAAGAGAGATTCCTCGCTCCGCTCGGAATGAAAACACATTATTTTCTTCAGATGTTAATTCTTGATGTGAGTTTCGGTGTTACTATTTTCGCTTCAGTTTTAGTTTTTCGTTCGATTCAAGCTTAAGTTTTTTCGCTTTAGCTTCGTTTTTCGAAAAGCATTCGCTTCACACGCTTATGGCAACTCCGAATCGACAACCGCACGGGATTCTCGAACCAGCCATGCGCCTTATCCCCGAAGGCTGGTTTTCGATGGGCTGCGCCGATGGACGCGATGACGAAAAGCCCGTTCATCGAGTATGGGTCGAAGCGTTTGAACTCGCTGCGTACCAAACCACGAACTCCGAGTATAGCCGTTTCCTGCTTGCTACTTCTCACCCCACGCCCGCGTCGTGGGGCGAACCGGAATTCAGCGATCCGCGGCAACCCGTCGTGGGAGTCTCCTGGCACGACGCTGTCGCTTACTGCATGTGGTTGGGTCTATTATGCGGGAAGCAATTTCGTTTGCCTTCAGAAGCCGAGTGGGAACGTGCTGCGCGTGGAGGAGTTGAGGACGCGCTGTATCCGTGGGGCAATTCCCCGCCCGAACAGCTTCCCGATTTCGCCGGACGTTGGAAGACCGGCCCCGAAGCCGTAGGATTGTATCGGCCCAACGCCTACGGCCTCTACAATCTTGGCGACAACGTTCACGAGTGGTGTTCCGACTGGTATGACGCTACATATTACGCCGTTTCGCCCAACCGAAATCCGCAAGGCCCGCGGAACAGTTCTCGCCGTGCGTCACGCGGCGGCTCATGGCGGCATCACATCAAAGTTACCCGCACTGCCGCACGTTCCAGCATCCCCCCGGAGTTCAGGTATGCCGACTACGGCTTCCGCGTAGCCGCAAGCCTGGACACACGATCGCCGTAATGCCCGTCGGACAAGCAGCGATTGGATAAGCATTTAACCGGCGGATGTTTCGTCGCTGTCGGGGCGGCGGTCACGGCAAGCCGTGCCCCGTCGGTGTACGAACCGCAATTCAGAGGGTCAGCGGCTGAAGCTGGACTGACCTTGCAAAACGGATGTCGTGGCTAAAGCCACGACCCACAACGAATCCTAAGTTCTCACACAGACTCTACAGACTCGCGTCCTTGGTTTCGCGCGTCCCGAGCAATCCAAGCAGCGTCAAAATCGCCGCGGCGCAGAGGTAGTAACCTACATACTGCAAACCGTAATTCTTCGCCAGCCACGTAGCGATGTATGGTGCGAGCGACGCGCCAAATATGCCGGCAAAATTAAACGCCAGCGAGCTGCCCGTGTAGCGAACGGTCGTGGGAAAAATCTCGGAAAGTACCGTACCGAGCGGACCGTAGGTCAGGCCCATCAACGCCAGGCCCAGTGCCATCATAATCACCGCCCAGCTCGTTCCGGCAACGAACATAGGCGCCATCACGAGGCCGAACGCACCGATCGCCACAGTCACCCAGATGAGTGTACGGCGACGTCCTCGCTCCGCCATCGCCGCGCCGACCGGAATCGTCAGGGCGAAGATCAGAATGCCAAACAGCTGCATCACCAGGAACTTGTCCCGGCTATATCCGAGCGCGGTGGTGCCCCAGGACAGCGCGAAAACCGTCATCAGGTAGAAAAGCACAAAGGTTGCCAGCGACGCCATGGTGCCCATCACAAGCGCCCGCGGATACTCACGAAACACGACCAGCATCGGCACCCTCACCCGCTCTTTGCGATTCAGAGCGTCGCGAAACACAGGGGTCTCTGTAATTGTCAGCCGCACATACAGGCCGACAAGCACAAGCGCGGCACTCGCCAGAAACGGAATGCGCCAACCGAACGCGAAAAACTGTTCGTTCGTCAGCCATTTGGAAAGAACCAGAAATACGCTACCGGACAAGATAAATCCGACCGGCGCGCCCAGTTGCGGAAACATGCCATACCACGCGCGCTTTCCGGGCGGCGCGTTCTCTATTGCCAGCAGCACCGCTCCGCCCCACTCTCCGCCCAAACCCAGGCCCTGACCGAAACGACAGACTGCGAGCAGAAGTGGCGCAACCACGCCGATGGTCCGGTAGGTGGGTAGCATACCGATTCCAATCGTGGAGAGTCCCATCGTGAGCAGCGCCGCAACGAGCGTGGTCTTGCGGCCGATGCGATCCCCAAAGTGACCGAACAGCGCTGAACCGATCGGCCTTGCCAGGAATGCAATCGCAAACGTCGCCAGCGAGGCGAGCATCGCCGACGCCGGATCGGAAGCGGGAAAGAATAATCTCGGAAAGACAAGGACGGCGGCTGTCGCGTAAATGTAGAAATCGAAAAATTCAATGGTCGTGCCAATCACGCTCGCAAAGAGCACCTGGCTCGGTCTGTTGACGGCCGCGCGTGCCGTGGCTATGTCCAGGCTGACTGCTACGTCGATGTCGGGAGTCTCGCTCAAGACTCACAAGCTTACATTACGACGCAAGGGCATGGCGAGGGCCTCGGGGACTGGAGGCCGATGCCGCTGGATGGGTGCGGCGTCTGCTTACGGGTGTGTCCGAACAACTTCCACGGAACAGTGGGCGTGGCGGACAACTGCATCGGAGACGCTGCCCATCAGGAAACGATTCAAGCCGGTCCTGCCATGCGACCCTAGCACAATTAAATCGGCGTGCCATTCATCAGCAATGTCGATAATTTGTGATTTCGGATCGCCTTCCACTAAGGCCGGTGTAACGCTCAACCCTGCGGCCTGCAGTTTCTCAGTGGTTTTGGCAACCAGTTCCTTTGCGTTTCCCCGGACAGCATTCCAAACCGCCTCAAATTCAGGATCGGGCCCAGCCATTTCCCGGCCCATCAAGAGCGAAGGCGGCTCTACCACGTGCAAAACTTTCATTTCTGTATTGGCTGGCCACGGCCTCGCCAGCACAGTCTTTAAAACTGTCTCCGAGAACTTCGAATCGTCAACCGCAATTAGGACCTTCATGTCTGGTTGTCTCTCCTTGCCGCCGTTGTCTGAAGCGTAATGCTAGGAAGCGGCTGCCGGCGTCGGCCGACCGTCCAAATTGACGCCGCCAAGCCTCGACGCATTCCGAGGATACTCCTCCACCCTCCTTCCATGTAGATTTTCTATATCTCGATTGAGGCAGTGTATGTGACCGAGGTCACAGTCATCCGCGACACAATGGGCCACCGTGAGGATGGACCATTATGAAGAGATCTTGGGATCGCCATTGCAGTCTCGGTGTTGTGTTGATGGCCAGCATGACGATCGTTTCCTGCGGGGAGAACCGCATGGCTCCGGTCGTTGCCCAAGCACAGGGCTCAAATACTTCCCGCAGCAGTGACCGGCAAGCACTGACGAGCATCGGGCAAAGTGAATTGCGTAGCCTTCTCGATTCCGCCAATCTTAGCGACCTTCGTTGGCCTGGTTTTTCAAATTACCGAGACGCAACGAAAGAATTCTACGATTCTTATGGAAGCAGCTTGCCCTGGATTCGAGGATCCCAACCGAGTTCCCAGGCCCTTGCGATAATTCAATTGCTAAAAACCGCGGAGGCAAAAGGCCTGAGGTCCGAGGACTACGATGGGCCTCGGTGGGATGGACGCCTGGCCCAATTCGGAGACACGGTGCCGCAGCCCGAACTCGGCCTCGTTCGCTTCGATTTGGCGCTTACCGTCTCGACGATGAGATATGTCTCGGATTTGCATATCGGGCGAATCAATCCGCGGCTCTTTCATTTCGGGCTGGATATCGACCACAAAGAGTTCGATCTGTCCGAGTTCGTAAGCAAGGAACTCGTCGATGCGGAGGACGTGAACGCTGTCATGAAAACCGTTGAGCCTCCGTTTCCGGCTTACCATCGAACGATCGCGGCTTTAAATCGATATCGTGAATTTGCAAGCCAGGACGATGGCGAACCTCTGCCAGTGCCAGCGAAGACGATTAAGCCTGGAGATTTCTATGCCGGCATTCCACGACTCAGGCGGTTGTTGGGTCTTCTGGGAGATCTCCAAGAAAAAAACGAAGCATCGTCAACCGGGATAATCGATCGGATTTATCAGGGCAATCTCGTGCGTGCCGTGAAACATTTCCAGGAACGTCACGGGCTCGACGCTGACGGACGAATCGATGCACCGACCGTTAAGGAACTCAACATTCCACTCAGCCGGCGCGTCGTTCAACTCGATCTGACGTTGGATCGCTGGCGGTGGATTCCCCATCAATTCGGACGGCCGCCCATTGTCGTGAATATCCCGGAGTTCCAACTACACGCGGATAATAACGAGTATCAGTGGGCACTTTCCATGAAGGTTGTGGTTGGCAGGGCTTACCGGCACAAAACTCCCGTCTTTGCCAGCCAGATTAAATCCGTAATCGTCAGGCCATATTGGAATGTACCGATCGATATTCAACGGGCTGAAATTGTGCCCCACATTCAGAAGGATCCATCCTACCTCGCCAAAAATTCCTACGAAGTTGTGGATCGGGGCGGAAACGTCGTCAGCGAGGGGATAGTGACCGAAGAAATCATGGCTCAGCTCCGGTCCGGCAGGTTATCCGTGCGGCAGAGACCGGGTGCGGACAATGCCCTCGGGCTGCTGAAGTTTGAATTTCCAAATCCGTACGATGTCTATATGCACGGCACACCCGCGAAGCACCTCTTTTCGAGATCGCGGCGCGATTTCAGTCACGGATGCATCCGCGTGGAAGATCCGGTGACGCTGGCTGCCTGGGTCTTGCGAGATCAGCCGAAATGGACGCCGGATAGCATTCGCGCTGCCATGGATGGCGAAGAAACAGTGCGGATCGATCTCAAGACTCCGATTCCAGTGCTGATTGTTTACGGCACGGCCGTCGTGCAGGAGAACGGGGAAGTTCAATTCTTTGACGACATTTATGGGTACGATGCGGATCTCGAACGGGCGTTGATGATGGACTATCCCGATTCAAACCAACAAGTGAAATAAGTTCAGAAATTCGCGACTACCACTCGCGGATGCGGCCAACATCGACGTGAACGAACTGAGATTTGGGATAAAAGCCCACGCCTCCGCGGTGAAGCGCGAGAGCCGCATTGCGCAGCTTCGCCGTTGGAACCCCGGGGATGCGAATATCGATGGCTTCGCCTTCCATGTGCAGACTGTGAGAAGCTACCCCCACGGTTGTGCGGCGGAGAAATTCGTTGCTCCAGGGCGTTCGATACCCGCACACGATATTAATTTCCGTGTCGGGTTCGCCCACGGAGTCGGTCAAATCATGAAGAAGATCGAAAAGCCGCGGGTCTAACTGGCGCACGTCGCCGGTCCGGTGATCGCGCAGGAATCGATCGAGGCGATCGATCGCTTCTGGGGAATAAACGTCACCCGTTTTGTAGACAATATCGATCCGCTCATTGGTATGCGTGTGGAAAAGCCGCAATCTGTATTCCTGCACCGCAGGTGTCGCGGCGTTGGCAGGCAGAAAATCCAATGAACAGATTCCGAATGTCAGGAAAAGTATCGCGACTGCGTGCAGGACAAATCTTCGTAGCGTCAAGGAATGACTCCCACCGACAAATTATACATCCTCGGAGGCAATAAGACCACGCCGGAACTGGACTAGATTGCATTTCCATTCGCGTAATATTCTCAAGTTGCATCAACTTCGGAGGCACTCATTTACGCTAAACCAGCATCCTATGAATGTAGGCCCCGCATACACGACTGACGCGAACCCACGGTCTCGCACCGGAGGAATTCTTATGAAACTGAACTATGTTATGGCCTCAACGATCCTCGCACTCCTGACCGGATTCAGCACAGTAACAACAGCATTGACAGCCCAGACGCCATCGCCGGATACGGTCCCGGTTAGCGTCGTTGTTTCGGTCGAAGCCAAACACGGAAAGGAGATCCCGGCAGTCACCCGTGAGGACGTGAGGGTTTTCAAAGGCCGCGATCGGCTCCAAGTGACGGATTGGGTTCCGTTGCAAAGTGATCGATCCGGTTTGGAATTGTTCGTCTTGATTGACGAAGCAAGCGGCGTGGATGTTGCATCGCAGTTTGACGATCTCCGCCGGTTTATGGAAGCGCAGCCGAGCACGACCGCGATCGCCTTGGGCTACTTGCAGCATGGCACGGTGATGATCGCTCAGAACTTCACGACAGATCATTCCGCCGCGGAGAAAGCTCTGCGGATACCCGTCGCATCTCTGGGCTTCGGAAGCAGTCCATATTTATCGATCGCTGACGCGATCAAGCGCTGGCCCGAAAGTCCGAATCGCCGCGCAATTGTTCTGATCTCGGACGGCATCGACCCATTACAGCCAGGTATTGTGGATTCCTATCTCGACGCGGCAATTGCGCAGGCGCAACGAACCGAAACACAGATCTCCGCAATTTACTTTTCACGTGGGGGTCATTTTGGACACACGTTCTGGAGGATTAACCAGGGCCAAACCAACCTTTCCCGGTTGTCCGATGAAACTGGCGGCGAGGGGTATTTTCAGGGATTCGGCAATCCAGTCGCTTTCGCACCCTTCCTAGACGAGTTCGCGGGCCGTCTGAATCATCAGTACAAACTAACGTTTGCAATCAAAGCCGATAAGAAGCCAGGGTACCAACACGTGAGGCTCGAGACCGAGGTCCCGAATGCCGAACTGGTGACCGCGGATAAGGTGTATGTGCCGGCTGCAAAATGATTGAACGACTCGATGGCATTCCCGAATGGAGCGAACCGGATGCAGGCGTTTTAGGATTGCTCCTTCCGTCTACTTTGATGGTAAAAGAGATTGTGCGGCTGCGCGGGTGCTTCCGAATTCTCTTCCTCTACGATGTGGCCGAAGCCATTGACCTGGAGAAGCTCGGCGATTTGTTGGGCACGCGCGGCGGTCCTGTGGAACGCCCATTTCCCCGGCGCACGCCCGAATACGTCCGCTTCGAGCACACCCCGATCGTCGAACCGACGGAACCGCTTATGCCGGAAACGGATCTGAAGGCTGCCTGCACGATGAAGTACTACTCCTTTGGAGTTGTGGTGGTGCAGGTGGAGATTCCATTCGAATCCGACTGGAATTCGCTGCTCTCTCAAAATTCGCGTTGGATGGATGCATCCGAGATCGAGGAAACTGCTCGAACTGTAGCCCGTCAACATTTGGAGCGTGTCGAGCCTGCAGTGACGCGCCCCAATAAAGATTGGCTTGCGGAGAGATACCTTGTTACTGAACTCCACGAACTTCAGGCGGCCGCCGACGTCCAAACAACGACCGCCGAATTGTTACATTCACACGGCGCCGAAATCGTGCAGCTGGTTCGAGGGGAGATACTTCCCTTATCGACAAAAGGCATTGAGGAAGCCCTGCAAGCGGGGCTTTCCTATTATGCTCGGGACTTGATCGTCGTTGGTGCGAATGGCGCGGTTGTTTACGATCGCCCGGAAGATGCGGCCGCAACCGCTCAGATATTGGAATTTGCAAAAATGCAATTGTTGGAATTTCGCTACTACGATAGGCTGATGACGCGCGTGCTCTCCAATCTTTACGATGTGCTTGATCAAAAGAGGAATTTACTGTTTTCGCGCTGGAGCCTGCCTCGGGACGCCCAGCGTTTTAACACGATTCGGTTGGACGTCATGGAATTAACCGAGCGCGTGGATAATGCAATTAAATTTGTAAGCGACGCATACTATGCACGCGTCTATCGCATGGCCGCGACGCGTATGGGAGTGCCCGAGTACCGTCAGCTTGTCGATGAAAAACTCAGCACGGCGGCCGATCTCACCGATTTCATGGTTGATCAATTCAATGAAGCGAGGTCCTTTTTTCTTGAGGTTGGAGTTGCGATTCTCGCCCTACTCGATGTGATACTCCTGCTCAGAGGAAAGTAGCCTTCTAACCATTTTCGTACCTCGGATCTTTCGTTCACTGGTGACCGATTTCGGCCCATGTCTTGAAGCGCGTCAATTTCATTCCTTCCCGTGGCCAATTTGGGTGCTCATGTTCAATTGCCAATGCCAGCAGGATCCCCTTCGACGAAGTCCAGATCAGGAATTGGGGATAGGAAGGAACCTTCAACGAGAACTTGTACGCCGTCCACTTCTGATCCGCGGCCGCAATGTCTTCCTCGCCAAGATATTGAAGTTGTCCGCTCAGGATCGTCGGACGCACGGGATCGTATTGGTTTGGCTGCTCAATAGACAAAAGCTGCACTTCTGTGCCGTGGCTCAGATCGCGTTCTGCCTCCCGAGTCAGGCCGCTGAGCGAAAATGGCGAAATGGGCCACAACAGCGCGAATGGATGATCCATTGAAACGCGCAGATTGACGGATTGCTTAGGATCTTTGGCTTCGGAGAAACAATGGAGTTCCTTGGGCAAAAATTCGCAACTGACGGGACCTGAGTCGGGTCTCCATTTCAGCGGGGCGAACTCCGTCATACGAATAACAGTCAGGTCGCGGGACAACTCCGATTTAAAGCGGTTTTTATGTTCGACGTCGTGAGGGGACTCGAATTTTCGTTCCCCTTCAATTTCGTATTGCCCTTTTGGCGTCCTCCACAATGTCCACGTCTCCTGGAAATCGTAAACCTCTTCGCCGAACGGCCCGACAGCGCCGCCATTCCCCTCCTCATAAATTGCATATGAGCCTTCAGCAATTTTCGTTCGCTCTGGAGCTTTGGCAGCGTCGCTACTCTGTGCGGCGCGGATCGAAGCGGTAAGTGAAGCGCCGAATGCCAAACAAACCAGAAGCAAGGTCATTGGGAGGGCGCCGATTCGCTTCCGGACTCTTTCCCCCAGCGTGCCCGATTCGCGCGTGTGATTGATTCTCGCCATCTAACCTTCGCAATCAACCATGCAACTATACCAATTTAGTCGAAGGATTCGCGTATCGGCGCACTTTCCTTCTTCTCATCCGGCTTTTCCGTCAGAGTTGCCTCGGCCAGCAGGAGAACGCTTGCGACGGAAACTGCATTCTCCAGCGCGATGCGAACCACTTTTGTCGGATCGATGATTCCAGTTTGTACAAGATCCACATACTCGCAGCGCGCCGCGTCGAATCCGAAATTCCCCGTCCCGTTGCGCATCCGGTCGACCACGACTCCGCCATCCACGGTGGAGTTCTCGGCGATCTGTCGCGTTGGCGCTTCGAGCGCGCGCCGCAGTATCAAGAGTCCTGTGCGCTCGTCTCCTGAACAATTCTTCTCTTCAGAATCAATCGCGCCAATCAGCCGAAGCAAAGAGAGACCGCCGCCTGGCACGATTCCCTCTGCAAGGGCGGCCCTGGTGGCGCTGATGGCGTCCTCAATTGCTTCCTTGCGATTCTTCATTTCTGCCTCGGACGGCGCACCAACGCGAATGACGGCGACTCCACCGCTTAGCTTTGCCAGTCGTTCCTGTAGTTTTTCCTTATCATAATCGGAAGTCGTTTTTTCAATCTGCTTGCGGAGCTCGGCGCAACGGCCTTGGATTGCGGCCTTCGCTCCAGCGCCTTCGATGATTGTGGTTTTGTCCTTGTCGAGAAGCACGCGCTTTGCCTGTCCCAGTTCCGCAAGAGTTAGATTTTCAAGTTTTAATCCCAGTTCTTCCGCGATCACCTGGCCGCCCGTAAGAACCGCAATGTCCTGCAACATATCTTTCCGCCGGTCTCCGAACCCGGGCGCCTTCACGGCAGCGGAAGAGAGTGTGCCGCGAACCCTGTTTACCACGAGGGTGGCCAGAGCTTCGCCTTCTACATCTTCTGCAACAATCAACAACGGACGCCCTGCTTTCGCGACCTGTTCGAGAAGCGGAAGCATATCCTTCATATTCGCAAGCTTCTTTTCGTTTAGCAGAATGAACGGGTCCTCAAGCACAACTTCCATTTTTTCCGCATCTGTAATGAAGTACGGCGAAATGAATCCCCGATCGAATTGCATTCCTTCAACAACTTCGAGCGCCGATTCGGTGGTTTTCGCTTCCTCAACCGTGATGACGCCCTCCGCTCCAACCTTCTCATAGGCGTCGGCCACAAGCTCTCCGATCGTGGCGTCATTGTGCGCTGAAATCGTGGCGATCTGGGCTTTCTCGAGCCGGCTGGCGACGGGTCGAGAAAGAGTCTTCAATGCTGCCACGGCAACACGCAGGCCTCGATCCAGACCGCGTTTTAGGTCGACTGCGCTGGCACCCGCCGCCACGTTGTGCAGACCCTCAGCGAAGATTGCGTGCGCCAGGATCGCCGCCGTGCTTGTTCCGTCCCCGACAGTGTCACCGGTGCGCTCGGAAGCCTCGCGGATCATCTGCGCTCCAAGATTTGCTTCTGGATCTTCGAGCTCGATTTCCTTGGCGATCGTTATCCCGTCGTTGCAGACAATGGGTTTCCCAAATTTCTTCTGAATCAGTACGCACTTGGATTTCGGTCCCAGCGTGATGCGCACGGCATCGGCAAGCGCGGTTGCGCCGCTGAGTATTTTCTCGCGGGCGGCGGAGCGGAAGAGCAAACGTTTAGAAGCCATTCGAAATCTCCTTAGCTAACCGCTGCGGAATGCTTCGTGCTGGTATCTTCAACGTGATCGAAATGACGCGAAAACCACTCCGAAGAAATTCGCGCCACTTCCTCCAAGGTTCCCGGTTCTTCGAATAAATGGGTTGCTCCGGGAACGATGACCAGCTTCTTTTCCTGGCAGCCGAGGTCCGCCAGAGCGTTCCGGTTCAACTCGATCACCAGTCCGTCATTTCCTCCGACAATCAGTAGTGTTGGCGAAAGCACGGATCTGAGATGCTCCCCCGCAAGGTCCGGTCTGCCGCCACGTGACACGATTGCCGCAATCTGTGCGGGAAGCTGGGCCGAGGCCATCAGAGCAGCGGCAGCGCCCGTGCTAGCGCCGAAGTAGCCCACGTTAAGTCCGCGCAGCTCTGGGTTGCGCGTCGTCCATCCGGTAGCGCCGCACAGCCGTTTTGCCAGCAGGCGAATGTTGAAGCGAAGTTGCGAGGTTCGCCGGTCGACGCGTTCTTCCTCCTCGGTGAGCAAGTCTAACAGCAGAGTGGCCAATCCGTTGGACTGCAGAACTCCCGCGACATAACGGTTGCGCGGGCTAAAGCGGCTGCTGCCGCTGCCATGAGCGAAAAGGACGATGCCTCTTGCCTTCTCTGGAACCGTCAGGTTCGCTTCCAACGTCACTTTTGCGAACTCGATCGAAACGTCCTGCGTACTTCCTGTCCGTTCTCTCATTTTCCCGGAATTCATGAGCAAACTCCTTCCGGTGCTGGCTCAACCAATTAGGCGAAGTGCTTCACCCGGCTTCGCGTGTCCCGGCGAAGCAAGTCTTTCACTTCCTCATCGGATACCTGCGAAAAGTCTTCATAGAACTCGCCGATCGCTGAAAATGACACCGGAACGTGGAGGCAAACGACGTCGTCCACTTGAGAGCTGAGGCGCCTGCATGTGGAAACGGGCGCCACTGGCGTTGCGACGATGATGCGAGCCGGCATCATCCGGCGCACCGCCATGATGGCTACCTCCATGCTGGCTCCGGTGGCGATGCCATCATCCACCAGGATCACCGTTTGGCCTTTGACTGCGAGAGGAGCACGCCCACCTCGGTATGCGCTCTCGCGACGTTCCAGTTCCCGGATCTCTTTCGCCGCGATCGACTCGATTTCCGATTCAGAAATCCTGGCCGCATCAACAATCTCGCTATCGCGGTATCGAATCCCGCCGCTCGCGATGGCTCCGAATGCGAGTTCTTCCCGCCCTGGCACTCCAAGTTTCC
>JBEKCU010000115.1:0-12756 GCA_050014735.1 Candidatus Acidiferrales bacterium
GGTCTGGATGGCCACCGATCAGGCCTACAAACGGGCGGGAGAAGCGTTTGCCACGAAAAAGTCGTTACTCAAACAGCTCAACGTTGAACAGCCTGTGGATGATTTTGCGAAGGCCCAGGCGGTCCAGTCCTTCGGCCCTGTTGCAAAGCTGGAGATCGACCCCACGAAGTGGACCAAGATGCTGGAGTCCGCCACCTCGGTGTATAAGAACGATCCGCAGATTCAATCCCTTACCTCCAATCTCAGCTTCATTGCTCTGACCTCATATTTTGTGAACACCGAAGGGACCGCGACCCGGCAAGGCTCATCGCATTACCTGATAGTCCTGTCCGCAAGCGAACAAGCTCCTGACGGAATGCGTCTGGAACGGGCGCCGGAATACACTTCCAGCCGTATAGAAGAGATGCCGACACCGGAAAAATTCCAGGCCGACGCGTTGAAACTCATGGACGGAATGAAGGCCTTGCGCGAAGCACCTGTTGTGGACGAGGAATACCGCGGGCCCGTTCTTTTTTCGAACGATGCCGCCTCTGACATGTTTTTCGATCTAATCGTTCCGAACATCCTGGGGCGTCGGCCTGCGCCGGGCCGTCCGGCCCGGACGACGGGAGCGTTTGCCAGCAGCTACAGGGCTCGCGTACTTCCAGATTTTCTTTCGGTTGTGGACGATCCAACAGTGGATACATTCGCGGGCCATAGCTTGAGCGGTAGCTATAAAGTGGATGATGAAGGCGTCCCTGTCGCTCCTGTTTCCGTGGTGGAGAAAGGCATACTGGTTAACTTTTTGATTGGTCGCCAGCCTATTCGCGATTTTCCGGCCTCGAATGGGCACGGACGCGCGTCAGGCAGCGGCAACACAAGCCCGGCGCCGGGAAATGTGTTCATCCGTCCGGCAAAGATCTCCACGCGTGAAGAGCTTAAGAAGCAATTGATCGACGAGTGCCGCAATCGCGGTTTGAAGTATGGCTATTTCGTGGATACGTTAGGTCCGCGGTTGACTCCGCGCGTGCTCTACCGCGTGTGGGCCGATGACGGACATGAAGAACTGGTCCGCGGAGCTATTTTCAACGAACTCGATACGCGAGCCCTGCGCAGCGATCTTTCCGCCGCCGGTGACGATCCGCTGGTGAGCAATCGGCCCGGTATTCCGTTCATGACTCTCGTAAGCCCGTCGGTGCTCTTCGACGAACTCGAAGTCAAGCGGGCGGACAACAGCAAGGAAAAGCTGCCGGATTATCCAGCGCCAGCGCTGACCGCGGGACGTAATTGAGTCAGAGCGGAAACTGAAATCGAAATGCAATTGCAGGATTTGCCGGACCTGCTAATATATGGCGCGTCCCGCGGCGTAAGCTTTGTTTAGCGGCCAGGTATGCCGCGACTTGCGCCAACATACAATCGAGCCGGCTCCGTTTCGTGCGGCGCGGAACGATTGCGCTGCCCGCTAACAAGGCCACGTAGACTTGTCAGCCATATTCAAGAGGCATTCGTGGTTTGGAAAGCATCCAAAGAATTATGCGGCGTAAGCTGTGTACGTAAGCGCCAATCGGGCGTAGAGGCAAGAAAATATGGCGAATGACTCCGATGTAAAGCTGCTGGGCATCGACGCCCAGGAAATGCAGGAATGGATCGAATCGTTCGACTCTGTAGTTAAAGATGAGGGTCCCAGGTCGGCAACCGTTCTGCTCGACCGGCTTCGAGCCCGCGCGGCATCTCTCGGAATCGCAAACGCCTTCACCGCGAACACCCCCTACGTAAACACGATTCCCATAGAATTGCAGCCGATGTTCCCGGGCGACCAGGAAATCGAGCGCAGAATCAAGAGCTTGATCCGGTGGAACGCCCTCGCCATGGTCGTCCGCGCCAACCGCGTGGACCACAGCATCGGCGGCCATATTTCCACGTATGCTTCCGCTGCCACCTTGTTCGAAGTCGGATTCAATCATTTCTTTCGAGGGCGGACGGCGGAGTTCGAGGGCGACACCGTTTATCTGCAAGGACACGCCTCGCCAGGCGTCTATGCACGCGCCTTTATGGAAGGCAGGTTATCGGCGAAAAAACTTGAAAACTTCCGCCGCGAACTACGGGAAGGTGGAGGACTAAGTTCCTATCCGCATCCGTGGCTGATGCCGGATTTCTGGGAATATCCCACGGTATCGATGGGACTTAGCCCCCTGATGGCCATTTACCAGGCTCGCTTCAATCGCTATCTCGAAGACCGCGGGCTGAAGCCGAAAACCGATGCAAAGGTTTGGGCATTCCTGGGTGACGGAGAGACGGACGAGCCCGAAACCCTGGGTGCCATCACGCTGGCGTCGCGCGAAAATCTCGACAACCTGATTTTCGTTATCAATTGCAATCTGCAGCGGCTCGATGGTCCGGTTCGCGGGAATGGCAAGATCGTCCAGGAACTGGAAGCCGCTTTCCGAGGCGCGGGCTGGAATTGCATCAAGGTCCTCTGGGGCAGCGACTGGGATCCCCTCTTTGAGCGCGATACCGACGGCCTCCTCGTCAAACGCCTGACCGAAATGGTGGATGGCGAATCGCAGAAAATTAGCGTCGAATCCGGCGCGTACGTTCGCGAGCATGTTTTCGGTTCCGACCCGCGCCTGCTAAAGATGGTTGAGGCTTTCCCCGACGAAGCCCTGCGCACGCTGCGACAAGGCGGACACGATCCTCGCAAAGTGTATGCGGCCTATAAGTCGGCATTCGAGCACAGGGGATCTCCGACCGTCATCCTCGCGCGAACGATTAAGGGCTACGGCCTGGGCGAAAGCGGCGAAGGCAGAAATATCACGCACCAGCAAAAGAAGCTGAACGAAGAAGAGTTGCGCGAATTTCGGTCGCGTTTCGGGATTCCCATCAACGACGACCAGCTTGCCGAAACTCCCTTCTATCGTCCTCCGGAAGACAGCCGCGAAATTCAATACTTGCGGGCACGGCGGCAGGCGCTGGGCGGTTATGTGCCCACTCGTGCCGTGCGGTCCAAGCCGCTGGTCGCGAATCAAGACGCTTTGTTCAGCGAATTCCACACAGGCAGCGAGGGGCGCGAAGTTTCGACCACGATGGCGTTCGTCGGCATGTTGCGGCAAATGCTTCGCGATCCGGAGATTGGCAAGCTCGTTGTGCCCATCGTTCCCGACGAAGCTCGCACGTTCGGAATGGAGTCTCTGTTCCGGCAGGTGGGCATCTATAGCAGCCGAGGCCAGCTCTACGAACCGGTAGACGTCCACACGTTGCTTTATTACAAGGAAGCCAAAGACGGCCAGATACTGGAAGAAGGCATCACCGAAGCGGGATCGATGGGATCGTTCATCGCTGCCGGTTCCGCCTATGCCACGCACGGTATCAACACGATCCCGTTTTTTATCTATTACTCGATGTTCGGACTCCAGCGCATCAGCGATTTTATCTGGGCAGCGGCGGATATGCGGTGTCGGGGCTTCATGCTTGGCGGGACTGCGGGACGCACGACGCTGGCCGGCGAAGGCCTTCAACACCAGGACGGCAACAGCCACGTGCTGGCCCTGCCGATTCCCAACATGCGGGCCTACGATCCCGCGTTTGCCTTCGAGATTGCGGTGATTATTCAGGACGGCATCCGGCGAATGTACAAAGATGGCGAAAGTATTTTCTATTACATCACCGTCATGAATGAGGCGTACGCGATGCCGCCCATGCCGGCTGGCGTCGAGGATGGAATTCTCAAGGGCATGTACAAGTTCCGCGCTTCGGAAAACAAAGACCCGAAGCTGCGCGCGCAACTATTGGGCAGCGGCGCGATCCTTCGCGAGGCTCTGAAGGCGCAGGAAATCCTGGAACAGAAATACGGCGTTTCCGCCGATGTGTGGAGCGTCACCAGCTACAAGTGCCTGTACAGCGATGGCATCGATACGGAGCGGTGGAACTTGATGCATCCAGCGGAAAAGCCCCGCGTCCCGTGTGTTACGCAATGCCTTGCGGACGCGGAGGGCGTCCTCGTCGCGGCTTCGGATTATTTAAAGGCTTTGCCAAATCTCATCAGCCGGTGGACTCCGAGGCGTCTTGCCTCGCTTGGAACGGACGGGTTTGGCCGCAGCGAAAGCCGTGGCGCGCTGCGCGACTTTTTCGAGGTCGATGCGCGTTTCATCACTCTCGCCACGCTGTATGAGTTAATGCGTGATGGCAAGATCGAAGCTTGCGTCGTGGAACAGGCGATTAAGGATCTTGAAATCGATATCGATAAACCTAACCCGCTCTTTACATAGCCGAGAGCGGTTCGGCCCGACGGCGCAAACCTGCGCGAAGCCACTCACTCATGACGACCGTCGCTGCGGCTCTAATCACGCGAGACTCAAAACTTCTCATCTGCCAGCGGCGCCACGACGATACGCACCCGCTGCAATGGGAATTCCCCGGTGGCAAAGTCGAGCCCGGCGAAACCCCAATGCAGGCCCTCGAACGCGAACTGCGCGAGGAGTTGGGAATCGATGCGATCATCGGCAAGGAACTTTTCCGCGCCAGGCATCGCTACCGCGATTCTGAAACGGAGCTTGTGCTGATCTTCTTTCGGGCGGAAGTAGATAGCGCTTCCGATCTGCAAAACCTGGTCTTTGAACGATTCGAGTGGACCGATCTCCAGTCGTTGTTGCGTTACAGATTCCTGGCGGCCGACAATGAACTCATCGCGCTGCTAGCTTCAGGTTCGATTCGGTTGGAGTAGAACAGGCTTCAGCCTGTTTGGTTTTGAATTTGCCAGATTCCAAAGCACACAGGCTGAAGCCTGTGCCACTTAAAGAATGTAGCCTACCCGAGCGCCTCAAACAGGAACATCCCCAGCCGAAATCCCGCGGAATAAGCAAACGGAGCAAGTTCCAGCGAATAGTGCCCGCACGGCAGGGTCATCGTTTCCAAGCGAATTCCCTTTTCCCGCATGGTGCGGAACATTTCGTCTGTGAATTCATACCAGAATGTCGGATCGTAGCGGCCGCTGATCATCAGCAGGCGCTGTCCCGTATCGCGCAGCCGGTCCATGTACGGCACGGGACTGATCGGCGTCCAGTAGCGGCGTAGCTCGTCTTCGGTGACTTTCGTTCGCAGGCTTTCCCACACGTGCATCGTCGTCATGCCGGTGCGAACGGCGTCCGAAAAATATGTGGAGACGTGCAGAAACCCACCGGCACGCACCGCGCGATCGTGTGCGATCGTTATGGACCCAACGGCCGAGCCGATGCTCGTGCCAACCAATCCCAGGCGCGTATATCCCTGCTGTTCCAGCCAGCGCAGGCAGCGGCGCGTATCCATGATGCCCTGGCGGGTGGCCTGGATCGTGAGGCCAACGTTCGAACCGACAAGTTGGTCCGCCCGCTCGTGTCCAGGCGCAACGCGGCGATCGTGATACGGAAGAGAAAGTCGAAGCACTGTGATCCCCAGCTTATTCAGCCACCGGCAAAGGTTTACCTGACCGTTCCACTTGGCATTCCAGTTTGGCAGCAGAACCACAGCAGGACCTGTCGAGCGGGCGCGAAAGAACCGGGCACACACGAGGTTGTTCGTTGCCCAGGGCGACTCGATCTGACTGGTGAACGTAAGAACACGGCCGCCCGAAGCGCCGTTCTCGGCGGGATGAAGCACGTAATCGTTGGCTGGCGTCGTCGCGAGCCATTCCTCGCTATGCGCCAGCGTTTCATCTACCCAGGCGTTCAAAAAGCCGCGAGGATCGGGTTCGTCGGTTCTGCCGCCGATATGCTGGAGACCCCATTCGAATGGGAAGACGCGCCGATTATCGTCGGTGGTCCACCGGGCGTGCTCGTAGCGGCGAATTTTATTCTCAAGCCAGGACATTTTCATTCGATTTTAAAATATAGGGGGAGGCGAGATGGGTGTCAAACCGGTGCGCCGTTTATCGGGGCGTATCCAAACAATGTGCTCTTAAAGTCGCTTGAAGAATTGGATTTGGCAGGAGAAAAGAAAGCTTTCTTTAGGCCCAGCGAACAATGGTAGGGTCGAATTCAGAATCCACTGTGCGACAGATTGCAAGCCCTCGCTTCCCGTCTCGACGGCAGAGATCACGTTGGTCTGGGTAAGAAGATAGCCCACAAGTTGATCCGGGGTGAATTGTTCTTCGTGGATGAAATCGTCGAGACCCGACGGCACGAAGCCATAAGCTGCTGCATCCGTTTCAGTGAAAGTCTGTTTGTTTCGAGGGGGCGGCGGATACCGCCTTAGGTAGTGCTCACGATTCCATTTCTCGAAATTGCTGTTGCCTTTCATCCGTCCAGTGAAACCGTCATGGTAAATTACCAGCCACCCACCCTGTCGCAGCACGCGCCGCGCTTCAAGCATGAACTGCTGCTGATCGAACCAGTGTAGCGCCAACCCAACGGTTACGAGGTCAAAAGCCCCGTCATCGAACGGGAGCTGTTCAGCCCGAGCTTCGACATAGCTGATTTGGGCATGACCGGCAGCATGGGAGAGCATTTCAGCTGAATTATCCAAACCGACGATTTCGTCCGCCACTTCCACAAGAGCCAATGTGGACTGCCCGGTCCCGCATCCAACGTCGAGAGCCCGATTGACCCGGCCGGTTTCGCAGCAGACTGCCCCGATTTTCTTTATGGCGAGCGGGTGAAAGTACGGACGACCGTTTGCGTACCGTTCCGCTGCTGTCGGATAAGCGAAGTAATTCATATTCGGCGTAGACAGGAAAGACACCCCGAAGGTGCGACCAGACATTGATTCCTTGCGATAATACACTTATGGCCTGCAGATTTCCGAGATCTTGGCTAAGTCTTCATAAGTTCGACTTCTGGTTAAGTGGAAATCGGTTTCCGAGAAGGCGATCAGTCGCGACGTGACCGGAAATTCATTTCCGATTCACGTTGCTATTGCTTGTTTGCTTCACAGCAAATGCCGCGGGCGTTGTCCTTGTCCCCAGCGTATGGCACAGTCAACAAGTGATCCCCTTCGGAATATTTTTGCTCGGCGTGGTCATCGGCAGCTTCCTGAATGTGTGCATCCTGCGCATTCCGGCGGACAAGTCTATCGTGATGCCCGCTTCGAGTTGCCCAAAGTGCGGCAAAGCGATTGCTCCCTACGATAATATTCCGGTACTGAGCTGGCTCATCCTCGGAGGGGAGTGCCGCAATTGTAAGGTCAAGATCTCCGCTATGTATCCGGCGGTGGAACTGCTGAACGGATTGCTGTTCCTGGCATGCTACTTTGCCTTTGGGTTTACGGTCGAGGCACTGAAGTGGGCCGTCTTCGCCTCTCTGCTTGTCGTATTGACAATTACCGATCTGCGCGAACGCATTTTGCCTGATGAGGTCAATTTTTTCGGGCTTGGCGCGGGGCTTCTCTTCAGTTTCTTCACGAAGCCCATCGACGGAACGGCCCTGTGGCTTGCAAACCGGTTATTCGACTTCCCTCCCCCGGACGTGGCCCTTTCCGTCGTGGACGCGATTTTGGGCGCGATTGTCGGCAGCGGATTCCTCTGGGTGGTCGCCGAAGGCTGGTTCCGGCTGTTCCGACGAGAAGGCATGGGCCTCGGCGATGTAAAGATGATGGCAATGGTGGGTGCGTTTCTGGGGATTAAGCGAACTATCTTGACTATATTGATTGGTTGTTTGATTGGATGCGCACTAGGAATCGCCAACTTAGTGGGTTTATACTTGTTTGGCTATAAACGCAAGGTCGCCATCCGCGCCGCGAGGCGAGGAATCGGATCGGTAAATAAGCTTCGTTATGTTCTCGCGAAGCGATACCAATATCCTTTCGGCACGTATCTCGGAATTGGCGGGCTGGCGACTGTATATTTCGGAACTCCCATAGTCAACTGGTATTTGTCATTTTTGCGGTGATGTAAATCGTGAATTTTGGAATTCCAGCGGCAATCGCCGCACCGAACGCGGGAACGCTCTGGCTATTGTCCGGCGTCCTTTTCATTGTCGTCGTGGCCGGCGCGATGATTGCCGTACTCGCGGCCCGGCGCATGTTTCGCGAATCCAGCAGGAACGCGGCCGATTTCGATTCCCCGAAGCCGCGAACCGATAATCCAGCCGCATTCATCACTGCGTCGATGCAGGCGGTCATTCAAAAATTAAAGGAACAGGAAAAAGAACTGGAAGCCCTGCACCGCTCCGAGCGTGAGCGCGCGCAGCAGACCGAACGCATGAGCGAGGCGGTCACGCACAACATGCCTGCGGGATTGCTGCTGCTGAATTCCGCAGGGCTTATCACCAGCGCAAACCCAGCCGCCGAGTTGGCGCTCGACGTGAAGTCTCTGGTTTTTCGTCGCTATAACGAAGTGCTGGGGGCGGATTCGCGGCTGACGCAACTGATCGCTGGATGTCTCGACCTCGGGAAAACATTTCGCCGCGAAGAAGTCGAATACCTGACGCCGGCCAGCGAACTCCGGGAACTCGGCGTCACGATTTCACCGATCACGGGCACAGCAGGCGAAGTCACAGGCGCAATCTGCCTGCTCAGCGACCTGACCGAACTTGCGGCCCTGCAAAAGCAGATTCACATGAAGGAAAATCTGGCCGCGCTCGGAGAGCTTTCCGCCGGTATCGCCCACGAATTCAAAAACGCGCTCGCGACCATTTCCGGGTACGCGCAGATGATTCGGAGCGAAGCGCAACCCGGCACCGAAATACGCGAGCACGGAGAGAAAATCCTTCTCCAGACCCGCGCTTTGACCCATGTTGTAACCGAATTTCTGAAGTTCGCGCGACCGCTCCAGATTGGCGACGAGCAGGTAACGATTCGACCGATGATCGATCGCGTGGTGGCGGAGGTTGCTGAAACCGTGCCCAACGTGCCGGTTACGGCGGTTGGGGAATTCGCCAACGTCTCCGGCGACGATGCCCTTCTGTATCAGGCGCTCCTGAACCTCGTCCGCAATGCCGCCGAAGCCGTCTCTGAAAACCCTGCCGGAGGCCGCGTCATTATTCGCGGCGAGATCGACCCCGCCGGCCAATTCCAGGGTCAACGTATTTCCATTTCCGATAGCGGTCCCGGAATTCCCTCCGAATCGCTCACGAAGATCTTCATGCCTTTTTACACCACGAAGGCAAATGGGACGGGCCTGGGCCTGGCAGTGGTGCAGAAAATCGTCGTCCAGCACGGCGGCACCATCGAAGCCCGGAACCAGCAGCAGGGCGGGGCCGAATTCATCGTATGGTTACCATTTGTCCGCGAATCCGTCAGGACCGTTGATTCGGCCGCTGTGCGCATCTAAACTGGTTGCGTACAGTTCCGCCGAGTTCTCCCTGAAAGGCGGCCAAAGACTATGAATACAAAGCAGTTTATTGTTATTGCGCTTCTAAGCGTTCTCCTATTCGCACCGGGTGCGCTGCTGGCTCAGCAAGACCAGGACGTCGCGGAAGCAGCCCGGAAGGCCCAGGAGGCCAAAAAGACGGCTCCGAAGGCCAAAATGACCCTCGACAACGACACTCTGGGCTCGCTGAAGGGGTCTATTAGCGTTGTTGGGCAGCAACCGGAGGCACCTGCCGACAAGGATAAGGCATCGGCGTCAGCCGATAAGAGCAAGGCAGCTGAGCCCGAAAAGGGTCCAGTGAAGGACGAAGCCTACTGGCGACAGCAATTTTCTGACGCAAACAGAAAACTCGCCGACGACGCCCACGAACTCGATATTCTGCAACGCGAATATAACCTGAAGCAGGAACAGTTCTATACGGACCCCATGGCGGCGCTGAAGCAAGAATACAGCCGGCAGGACCTGAACGATACGAAGCAAAAAATTGACGATAAGACTGCGGCTGTCGCTATGGACAAGCAGAGTATTTCCGACCTCGAGGACGCTTTGCGAGCGGCAGGCGGAGATCCGGGTTGGGCCACACCACCGTCGGCTCCTCCGCCAGCGGAGCCCCCGGCCTCAACGCCGGCACCGGCAACTGCACCGGCAACATCGATGCAATAGCCCGCTAGGCCATGCCAGCGAGCGATGATTCCCAAATATTCGGCGGGCATACGATAGCGAACTCCGCACATCGCCGCAGCGCCAGCCCTCACCGCGCACCGGAATCGTGATAAAACAAATTCGATGGAACCGCTTCTTCTGGTCGAAGACAAGCATGAGTTGCGCGCCATGCTGCGAAAAGCCTTGGAGCGCGCCGGGCATACGGTGGACGAGGCTCCGGACGGATCTTCCGCGGTTGCGAAGGTTCGCGCCCGGCGATATCTTCTTGTCCTTAGCGATCTGAAGCTGCCGGGATGTTCTGGCATAGACGTGCTCCGCGAAACCAAGGCTGCTGACCCTACCATTCCCGTAATCCTGATCACGGCATACGGTTCGGTAGAAGAGGCCGTCACCGCGATGAAGGAAGGTGCGTACGACTTCATCCAGAAACCGGTGGACCTGGAACATTTGAATCTTCTGGTGGAACGGGCTTCCGCGCAGCAGCAGCTCCAACGCGAGAATTTATTGCTCCGGGAGGAATACACCGAGCGGTATGGATTCCCGCGGATTGTGGGCGAGCATAAGTCCATGCAGGAGGCCACGCATCAGGTGCAGCGCGTGGCGGCCACGGATTCCACCGTGCTGCTGCTCGGCCAGAGCGGAACCGGCAAGGAACTTTTTGCGCGCGCCATTCATCATCTCTCTCCCCGGCGGCAAAATCCATTTGTCGCGTTGAACTGCGCCGCGATTCCCGAGGGTTTGGTGGAAAATGAGCTGTTCGGCCACGAGCGCGGCGCCTATACCGGCGCGGGATCGCGCAAGGTCGGCAAGATGGAGTTGGCCAACCGGGGCACTATTTTCCTCGACGAAATTGCCGAACTGCCGCTAGCCACTCAGGCAAAGCTTTTGCGCGTTCTAGAGGAGCGAAATTTCGAGCGAGTTGGCGGAACGCAATTGGTCGATATCGATGTCCGCATCCTCGCGGCCACGAATAAGGATCTTCGCGAGGCCGTCTCGGCGAAAACGTTTCGCGAGGATTTGTATTTCCGCATTGCCGCCGTCCCCATCACGATTCCTCCCCTAAGCGAACGCGGAGACGACGTGCTGATGCTCGCGGAACATTTCCTGGATCGCTTTCGCCGTGAATTCCGCAAGCCGGGTTTGATATTGGCGCCCGGCGCCACCGCGGCACTGAGGAGTTACGCTTGGCCGGGCAACGTCCGCGAACTCCAGAACACAATCGAGCGGGCCGCGATTCTCTCGGATTCCGATCTGATCGACGCGTCGGACTTGCAGCTCCCCGCTCCGCGTCCGCCGGAGGGCCACATGCCCGAGGGAATGCTCGGAGATGCGTTCGATTGGGGCGGCACATTGCAGGAAGTGGGCGCGCGCGCGGTCGAGCATGTCGAGCGCTTCAAGATCGAATCCGCGCTCAAATCCGCACGATGGAACAAGACGCGAGCCGCGGAACAGCTCGGAGTGTCTTACAAAACTTTATTGAACAAAATTCGGTTGCTTGGGCTTGAGAATTAAAAGCGCTTTCTGCGTACCGAATCCGTCTGGACTGCTTTCCGATCGTTTCTTCTTTCCGGCCCAATCTTTTTATTGTCATTCCGTACGAAGCGAGGAATCTCTGCTTGTTTTATCGGTCCTGTGCCAATCGAAGAGAGATTCCTCGCTTCGCTCGGAATCACGGCGTATTTTTGTGGGGCGAATGGCAAAATTATTTTCTTGGGGGGACAAGATGACTTTCATTTTTCAGCGTGGCAGTATCGATTTGTTCGGCGGTTGCTGAACTTTGCGCCCGGTATGCAGAGTCACAATCCCGCCTGTCCATCGGTGGAATTTTACGCCGGTAAATCCGGCATGTTCAAACCGCGACTGAAGCTGCTCGGGCGAAGGAAACTTGCTAACCGACCTCGGCAGGTAGGAATACGCCGAAGCATTTCCCGAAATCCATCCGCCCAGGAGCGGCAGAACGTGCCTGAAATAGAAACGGTAGAGCGCGCCAAACACCTTCCCGCGAGGTTCCGCAAATTCCAGAATCGCTATTGCGCCACCCGGTTTCAGCACACGCAGAATTTCCAGTAAACCACGCTCGTAGTTCGCCAGATTGCGGAATCCAAATGCACAGGAAACCAGATCGAAACTTTCATCGCCGAAAGGCAGCGATAAGGCATCGCCTTCCATAAATTCAATTTTGACGCCCGATGCGTTTGCTTTGGCGCGCGCACGAACCAGCATTTCCGGGACAAAGTCCGAACCGATGATCTCCGCCCCCTGAGGAGCTTGCTTTCTAAAAGCAAACGCGAGGTCTCCCGTACCGCAGCACAGATCGAGGACACGGGAATTCGTATTTTGAAGGATCGCGCTAAATCGTTTTCCAACGCGACGCCGCCATATCTTGTCGATATCGAGCGAAAGAAGATGATTCAGCAGGTCATATCGAGAGGCGATGCGCCCAAACATTTCCCGGACATGGGCGGCGGCTTCGGTCTCATTCTGTGCGCCTTCGGGGCGCGTGCCGGGAAGACCACGCTGCGATGCCGGGCTCATTTTCCGGGACCTGTCTGGAGCAGTGTTTTGATTTTTGTCGTAGCGCAATCTTCCAGGACGCGCAAAAGCGTGTCTGGATCAGCCTCGACTCCCCACCGGACCTTGCCGATGCGCTCAGGCAAGACGAATCGCAGGCGTCCTGCGCGAGTTTTCTTGTCGGCTTGCATGGCTGCCACCAGGCGCGCCGGAGCGACGGACGGCCATTCTGGCAGCGGCCCAACGCGGGCGGTCAAGCGTACGACACGAGCCGCATCTCGTTCCGGAAACATTTTCGTCGCGGTGCCAAGTTTGGATGCCGCAAT
>JBEKCU010000116.1:0-12720 GCA_050014735.1 Candidatus Acidiferrales bacterium
CTTCGTCCGTGAGCGAGCAATGCCCTAACACAGAGGACCGCAGAAAACACAGAGTACACAGAGTCGGGTATCGCACGCGAAAGTAAAGTCGAGTATATGTGATCATAATTAAGATAGGGTTCAGGACCTAAGGGAGAGACAATGAGAATGTTTCTTGCGTTCCTGCTGCTGGGCGCCGCGTCATTGATGGCGGCGGAAACGACAGTCTACGATTTCACGATGAATTCCATCGACGGCCAGCCCGTGCCATTCGCGAATTTCAAGGGCAAAGTGATGTTGCTGGTCAATGTCGCCAGCCGTTGCGGCTATACGCCCCAATACTCCGCCCTGGAGGCGATTTATGAGAAATACAAAGGCCGCGGCTTCGTGATCGCCGGCGTGCCCGCGAACAATTTCGGCGGGCAGGAACCTGGCTCGAATCAGGAAATCAAGACGTTCTGTTCCGCGACCTACAACGTAACATTTCCGATGATGTCCAAGGTATCGGTGAAAGGCTCCGACATCACGCCGCTTTATAAGTTTCTGACCGATAAGAAATCCAACCCCAAGACCGGCGGCGAGATCGAATGGAATTTCACCAAATTTTTGATCGGCCCCGATGGCCGGGTGATCGCGCGGTTCAACTCCTCGGTAACGCCGGATTCGCCGGAAGTTGTTTCGGCGATAGAAAAGGCTCTTGTTTCGCTCCACTGAATCCGTGCTTCCAGTGGTTTTCATCGAGCTCTATGCCCATTCTGTCCCTGCAAAATGTTCACAAAGAATATTTGAGCGATGGCGAGACTGTTCACGCGCTGAATGGCGTGTCGCTCGATTTGGTCCCAGGACAATTCGTGGCCATCGTGGGCCGCAGCGGCTGCGGAAAATCCACGCTGTTGAATCTTTCGGGCGCTATGGATTTTCCGAGCTCCGGCCAGGTGTTTGTGGACGGAGTTTATACCTCGACTCTCGACGATCGGGAACTGACGCGTCTGCGGCGTGAAAAAATCGGTTTTGTTTTTCAATCGTTTCAACTTCTCAATACGCTCACCGTTTTGGAAAATGTGGAATTGCCGCTCCTGCTGGCCGGAAAAACGAACGCCCGGGCCATCGCTAGAGAGCGGCTGGCATGGGTGGAACTCGCCGATTTGGGGAACCGCTACCCGCACCAGCTTTCCGGCGGGCAAATGCAGCGCGTGGGCATCGCGCGCGCTCTGATTCATTCGCCGAGCATTCTGCTCGCGGATGAGCCAACCGGGAATCTCGACTCGATAACCGGCAATGTGATTCTCGATTTGCTCCAAAAACTCACCCGCGAGCAGAACACGGCCACGATGATGGCGACGCACAGTCTTGAAGCCGCCGCGCTTGCGGACGCCGTGGTTCACATGCGTGACGGCAAGATCCAGGAAATCGTTCGGCGCTGAAATGCCTAAACTCCTCCTCTTTTACCGCTCGATCGTGCGGCCACTTGCGCGCGAACCCGTGCGTACCCTGCTTATGGTGCTGGCCGTTGCGCTGGGAGTTGCGGTGGTGCTTGCCATCGATCTTGCCGGAAATGCGGCGGCAGGTTCGTTCCGCTCCTCGATGGAAACGCTTACCGGCGATAGCAACCTCGAAATCACGGCGGTCGGGGGCGTGCCGGAATCCGTGGTGGGAACCCTGGCGACGCTGCCTTATGCCATGCGAATTTCGCCGCGGATCGAGGGTTATGCAGTCATTGGGGAGACTGGGAAAGAAGTTCCGCTGATTGGATTGGACTTAATAGCCGAGGGCGCGAGTTTTGAAAACAACCAAGCAGCGCAGGATTCTGTTACTGCGGGACAAGAAGAGTCGCTCGCCCAATTTACGAACGATAATGCGATCTGGGTTGGCTCCAGTCTTGGGCGCAAATCCGGCGATCGTGTCCAGTTGCTTATCGACGATCGGGTTCGGGAATTTACGGTCCGTGGCGTGTACCCCGATTCGAACAACGATGAGGGCGCAATTTTGATGGACATCGCGACGGCGCAGGATGCTCTTCGCCGGAACGGACGCGTCGATCGGATTCTGTTGAAAGTTCCGCCGATGCCAAGCCTGGACGAGTGGCAGCAACGATTTCGCGGGGTCCTTCCCGTCGGTGTGAATGTGCAGCCTCAGGGGACCGGCACGAACGAGAATCGGACCATGCTCGCGGCCTTCCGGTTGAATCTGCGGTTGCTGAGTTATATCTCGCTGGTGGTAGCCGCCTTCCTGATCTTCAACACGATTTCGGTTGCCGTGGTTCGACGGCGTCCGGAAATCGGCATTGCGCGAGCTCTGGGTGCGAGCCGGGCCATGATACTTGGTGCATTTGTGGGCGAAGCGGCTTGTCTCGGTGCGGCAGGCGCCCTGATCGGTTTGCCGATGGGCCGCGCGATGGCAACGGGTGCTGTGAGACTGATTGGAACTACGGTTCAATCTCTCTACGTGAGCAGCCGTCCTGGGCCGATCGAATTGACGATGAGTTCCGTATTTCTGGCGTTTGCGATCGGAATTGGAATTGCCGTGGTCTCTGCCTATGCGCCAGCGCGCGAAGCTTCGCTAGTATCTCCGGTCGAGGCGATGGCCCGCGGCAGGCGCGAATACGAAGTGCGGGTCCACAGGATTCGCGATTTGTGGATCGCGATATTCGTCGGCGCGTGCGCGACTGCTGCTTCCTTCGCTCCCGCCATTTCAGGCAGACCCCTGCTTGGTTATCTGGCGGTGATTCTGCTCATCGTAGCTTCGGCCTTGATGACTCCCGCAATCGTCGCCGCCCTCGCGCCGTTTTCGTCAAACCTGCTTGGCAGGATGCTTGGCGTGGAAGCGCTGCTGGCTTCCCGCAGCCTTTCCGCATCGCTGCGGCGCACGTCAGTTCTGGTCGGAGCCCTTTCGACGGCGATCGCCATGATCGTTTCGGTCGGCATCATGGTCGGCAGTTTTCGTGAAACGGTTTTGCTGTGGATGGACAATCAATTGCCGGCGGATCTCTACATTCGGCCGGCAGGGGAGCCGGGACCTGACCGGCATCCGACCATTTCACCGGGTCTGGCGGAACAGATTGCAATCCTCCCCGGCGTGGCAGCAGTCGACCGGCTGCGCGCGTACGAAATCAGTTATGAGGGCATGCCCGCCACGCTCGCAGCCGCCGATCTTCGAGTGCTCCACTCATACCATAGCTCCGCGTTTTTCTCGGGGCGTTCTCCGGAACAGGTTCTGGCGGACCTAAACAGTGGAAACGTGGTACTGGTGAGTGAGCCGTTCACGTCGAAGCACCGCGTCAAGGCCGGCGATTCGATCCGGCTTTCGCTCGGAGCCGTCCAGGCAAATTTCCGTATTGCCGATGTGTATTACGATTACTCGAGCGAGCGCGGCAACATTCTCATGAGCCGCAAAACACTGCTGCGCTATCTGCCCGATCCCGCGCCGTCGAATATTGCCGTGTATACCAAGCCGGATGTGCCGAGCGAAACGGTTCGCGCGGAGATCGAACATGCCGCCGCTGGAAAACGTGTCTTGGTAGCTTCAAATCGAGAACTGCGCGTCGAGGCCATTCGCATTTTCGATCGCACGTTCGTCATCACGTATGCGCTCGAAGCGGTGGCCGTTCTCGTCGCCGTGATGGGCATAGCGGGAGCATTGCTCGTGTTGGTGATGGACAGGCGCCGCGAAATCGGGCTGCTACGATTTCTGGGCGGCGCAACGGGGCAAATCCGTAAGCTGATTCTGATCGAAGCAGGCTTGCTCGGATTGCTGGCCAATCTCGTCGGCCTCGCTCTGGGATATGCGCTATCTCTGATCCTGGTTTACGTGATCAACAAGCAATCGTTTGGCTGGACGATCCGCTTCCATTGGCCCGTCGCGGTTTTGTTCGGAGGGCTGACCATCGTCTACGCCGCCACGGTGCTGGCCGGTTTGTATCCTGCTCGTATCGCTGTGCGCCTCAACCCGCTGGAAGTGGTGCATGAAGAGTAGGCCGGCTCGCTTTTTCGCCCTCATCCTCACACCGCTACTTCTCATTTCGCAGCCTCTCGCCGCGCAGTACGGTACTGCTCTGCCAGGCTATCATTATCAATTTCCACGCGATCACTTCAATCATCCCGATTACCGAACGGAATGGTGGTACTACACCGGCAACGTGAAAGCCAGCGACGGCCGTCGATTCGGATTCGAACTGGCATTTTTTCGCCAGGGCGTTACGCGTGATCCCGCCCGGAATGGCGTGTGGGATTTGCGCGACGTTTATTTCGCCCACCTTGCTTTGAGCGATCTCGACCGAGGAAAGTTCTACCATTCGGAGAGATCGAATCGCTCCGGTCCGGGGATTGCCGGCGTAAGCGAGTCCGACGGCCGCATCTGGAATGGCAATTGGGAAATTCGCTGGCAAGGCGACGATCAAAAGTTGCAAGCGATCGACGACCGATTTGCGCTTCACCTCGTCATGCACTCGGAAAAGCCTCCCGTGATTCATGGCGAAAATGGCGTGAGCCAAAAAGGGCAGAACGCGGGGGAAGCGTCACACTATATTTCGCTAACCCGCCTGGCGACATCCGGATCCATCGATCTGAATGGCGCGAAACTGGACGTGACCGGCATCGCGTGGATGGACCATGAATTCTTCACCGATCAGCTTGAACAAGATCAGGCAGGCTGGGACTGGCTAAGCTTGCAGCTCGACGACAAAACCGAAGTTATGATTTTCCATCTCAGGCGCAAGGACGGTTCAATTGACCCGCACTCCGCCGGTACTTACATCGATACCAGCGGTAAGACGATCAGTCTGGACAGCAAAGATTTTGTGCTGCACCCGGACGGCGATACCTGGACAAGTCCCGAAACTCGCGCGACGTATCCCATTCATTGGAAGATCGAGATTCCCCGGCTGAAAATCGAATTGGACGCAACGACGCCGCTTGCGTCGCAAGAGTTGGTTACTCAGGGAAAGTTCGCTCCAACGTACTGGGAAGGGGCAATCACGCTAAACGGGACTCGAGGCGGTAAACCACTTGCGGGCGTGGGCTATCTCGAAATGACGGGCTACGACTGGCCCGTGCAGTTTCCCCAGTAGACGGGTTTTCCCAAGATGGATGTAATATGGTTTGTGGCTACGCCAGACCCTCAGCAAGGCAACACAACATTTCGGTCCGCCCGCATCGTTGAGCGGCGCGACTTATCCGATGACTTATGGGTGATCCGCGTGGACCCTGACGGGGAATTTCCGTATCGCGCGGGCCAGTACGCGACGCTGGGGATCGGTACAGCCGAAAAGCACTACGAGCGTCCCTACTCGATTGTTTCCGCGCCTCACGAGAAATACCCGGAATTCTTTATCGAACTTGTTCCGGGCGGCCAGGTAACGCCTCGGCTTCATCGATGCGGCGTCGGCGACCGAATCACGTTGCGACCGACCGCGAAAGGGAATTTCGCGTTGGATTTTTCGGGCGAACGTCCCAATCACCTGATGGTCGCCACGGTCACTGGAGTCTCGCCTTTTGTCGGCTTTGTCCGTTCGCTTCGCCACGAATGGAAAGACACAAAACCTGTTGCCGGGCATCAATTGTACGTGCTGGAAGGCGCCAGCCGCTCCTGGGAACTCGGCTACTCGGAAGAACTCGGAAAGCTATGCACGGAGGTCCCTTGGTTGACGTATCTTCCCACCATAAGTCGCCAATGGGAAGACAAGACGTGGAACGGAGAAACGGGCCGCGTGGACGACGTGTTCCGCAAGTACGCCGACATGTGGAATCTGACGCCTGAAAACACCTGCGTCTACCTCTGCGGCCATCCGGGAATGATCGACAGTGTAAAAGGGATTGCGAGTCGGCGAGGCTGGCAACAAGATACCGTCAAGGCAGAGGCTTTCTTTGTTCCTCACCATGAGGGTTCGGAAATTGCAAGCTGAACGCGAGCAATCGCCAGCTGATTTAGTATGCGTAACGCGCTATCAGCGTTGATGTTTGCAGGACACCGCCGCACTAGGCGGCAAGCCGGATCGGGGTACGCAAGGTTGGGGATCGTCGGGCCTGCCTTCCCACCGCTCTCGTCACGACCCGTCCCGGCTTTTGATTTTGAACTTAGGTTACCCTGCCCTTCGATTTGGGGGCGCGGGGTTCTGATCAGGATCAATCGACCCGGTTCGCCATCGCGCCGGATTTACCAGCGCTGATGCTTGAAGTAGACCGCCGCGAGAGGGGGCAATCGCAAATTGATGGAATAGGGGTGATTGCCCCAGGGAATCGCCTCCGCGTGAACGCCGCCGAGATTTCCCACGTTGGTCCCGCCATAGCGCTCCGAGTCCGTGTTCATGATCTCGCGGTAGTAGCCGAGTTCCGGCACGCCCACGCGGTAGTCTTCCCTCAACACGGGCGTATTGTTCGACACCACGGCGATGAAATCGCTCGGGTCCTTGGCTCGACGCAAAAACGAAAGGACACTGGCGTCGGCGTCGCTGCAATCGAGCCATTCAAACCCATGCCAATCGAAATCGACCTGGTGCAGCGCGGGCTCATTGCGATAAACCGCATTCAAATCGACCGTTAAGTTCTGGAGTCCGCGGTGAGGAACGTACTCGAGCAAGTGCCATTCGAGGCTGGTATCGTGATCCCACTCCTGCCGCTGCCCGAATTCGCCGCCCATGAACATTAATTTCTTGCCCGGGTGCGCATACATGTATCCGTAGAGCAATCGCAGATTTGCGAATTGCTGCCACAGGTCTCCCGGCATTTTGTTTAGCATGGAACTTTTGCCGTGAACCACCTCGTCGTGCGAGAAGGGGAGTACGAAATTTTCCGTGAACGCGTACAGCATCGAGAACGTCATCCGGTTGTGATGATATTTTCGATGGATCGAACCCTGCTCGAAGTAACTCAGCGTGTCATTCATCCAGCCCATGTTCCACTTCAAACTGAAGCCCAGACCGCCAAGATATGTGGGGCGCGAGACCATGGGCCAGGAGGTCGACTCCTCGGCAATCGTCACAACTCCGGGATGCCGCGCATAGACAACTTCGTTTAGGCGACGCAAAAAAGCGATCGCCGCTAGATTTTCGCGCCCGCCGAATTCGTTCGGTATCCATTCGCCTTCCTTCCTCGAGTAATCGAGGTACAGCATGGAAGCTACGGCGTCGACGCGCAAACCGTCGATGTGATATTTGTCGATCCAGAAAAGGGCATTCGAGATCAGGAAATTCTGCACTTCATTGCGGCCGTAGTTGAAGACCAGAGTTCCCCAGTCCGGATGGCGGCCCTGGCGGGGATCGGCGTGTTCGAATAGATGCGTGCCGTCGAATTCAGCGAGCCCATGACCGTCGTTCGGGAAGTGGGCCGGCGTCCAATCCAGAATCACGCCAATACCTGCCTGGTGGAGGCGGTCAACGAACGTCATAAAATCTTCGGGCGTGCCGTAGCGGCTGGTGGCCGCAAAATAACCGAGCGTCTGGTATCCCCAGGAGCCGTCGAATGGATGCTCCATCACCGGCATCATCTCGATGTGCGTGTAGCCCATGTGCTTCACGTAGGGAATCAGCTGGTCGCCCAGTTCCGAATATGTAAGCCAGCGGCTTCCATCCTCCACCATGCGACGCCATGAACCGAGGTGAACTTCGTAAATGGACATCGGCGCCGACAGCCAATCGTTTTTTGCACGATAGTCCATCCAGCCCCAATCGTTCCATTGGTGACGATCCAGCCGCGCCACGATGGAGCCGGACTTCGGCCGGAGTTCGGCACGGAAGGCGTACGGATCGCTCTTTAGCAACAGCGCGTCGCCGGACACGGGTCGAATCTCGTACTTATAGATCGCTCCTTCGGATAATTCCGGAACGAACAACTCCCAGACTCCCGAGGGGCCGCGATTCCGCATCGTGTGTGTGCGGCCGTCCCACCGATTGAAATCGCCGACAACGCTGACACGCAGCGCATTGGGTGCCCACACTGCAAACTGCACTCCGGCAACTCCCTCGATCACGGCCGGATGCGCGCCCATTTTTTCATACTTCAAATAGTGAGTACCTTCGCCCATCAGATACAAATCGAAGTCGGAAAGGAGCGGAGGGAACGCGTACGTGTCATGGAATTCACTGTCCGGCTGGTCCGGTTCAACGACGCGCCACCGATAGGTTGCTGGAGAAATCGGCAACTCGGCGAAAAGCGGCAGAACAGCTTCAAACAATCCTTCTGGGGAAATGCGTCCCGCGGGAATCGGATCGGGGTGTCCCTTCAACAGGACAAACGCTTCATTGGCGCGCGGGAAAAAGCCACGGACCACCAGCCGCTTCTCTTCGCCGTCCTCGGAAATATGCGGCCCCAGCAGGCGGAATACGTCGCGGTTTTCGGCCCGCAGCAGAAGGGCAATATCGCGCTCGAACTCGCTTACAGGCGCGATTTCCGGAACGAGTTCGCCGGATTCTGATTTTACGGTGTCCACGCTGGTCTCCAAATATTCCCTAGATTTATTCTCTATTTATTCTATCAGGTATTGCGCGGGGTGCAGAAATCATTCGGACTAAGACCGAATCGAGCACGATTGGACCACTCTAAGCGTAGCACCGTGGGAAAAGTTGTGCCTTTCCTGAGCACTGTACGAACGCCTCTTGCACACAATTCATGACAGTCGCAGTGAGCGCTCCCCTATGTCGTTTATTATGTGTGTATTAAAAGGGTGTCTTTTTGGAACTGGGCATGCACTATTTTATCGTGACGGTCGTCCAGTTGGAAACGGCAGATCCTCCGGACCGCTGAAGCGCCAATAGCATGAGCATAAGAGGATTACACACGATGCCGACGTATACCAATGTTCTTCGCGATCTGGGCAGGCTTTTCATCTTGGGTGTAGCGGGAATGGTCGTTAGCGCTGCCCCGGTTCATTCGCAGCCTTACTTGTCCGGAACCTATAATTGTATCAAGGTTGAAGTTGCGGGGAAGACGCAGTCGTGCTCGGCCCCGTCGCTGGAACTGAATTCGGACGGCAGCTATCAGATCCTCGCCGAGCGCGGGACCTATGAGATTGTTTCCGGACGCTGGTTAGTGCTGTCCACGTCAAAGAATCACGGCAAAGCGCGTCTCGACGGAAGCAGGGAAATTATCTTTGAATTTATCTCCGGCGGAAAAAAGAGCAAGATTACGTATCGGCGAAAATATGAGCGGCCGTTGGGATGGGTCGCGAGCTGAATTTATGCATCATTTTGTCTGCTTGGATACGGTCCGTTATCGCATCGACATCCTTCTACACTGAAATTGACATCAGTCCGACAATTTGTTTCGCCAGCTGCAGGTTGGTGGAGTGGTCTCCCATCCGGCCTCGTCGATTCCGGATGCGGGATACATCCGTCCTAAGTGTTTCATCCCAGCACACACGATCGAGGATTTGGCGCAAATGAAACGTACCGCAATCTCCCGGAGATTTGAACTCAGCATCCGAATTCCATATCACCTTTGGAAGCGGTTTGTTACAGCCGTCGACACAAAATAAATATTCACCGGAACGGCGTCGAATTTGCCTTTCCTATCCCTGTAATCGATGCACCGGATAAAAGAGGGACCTAGGGGGAAGCGATGAAAGAAAATAGTGCTCACGATTTCGATGCTCAAGACATACCCGAACAGCGCCTTTGGCGCGCGGTAATTGCCAGCACGGTTCAAGAATGGGTCAACGGCCCGCTAACCAAGAAACGTGCAGCCGAGCAATTTCTGTTTCAAGACGAAAACGATTTTAGGACTGTTTGCTACTCAGCGGGAATTAACCCGGAAGACCTGCGCGGCCGCCTGCAAAAAATTCGTGCGCGTCAGCGTAAGGGCAGCGCCGAAGCCGCTTCGCGAAATTAATTCGGCGGACCGAAACGCGATTCGGATCCCGATCATGTCGATGTCAAGAAAGTGATTTTAGCTTTGCCGGTTGGTACACGGTCGACGCAGCAGCCGCAGGCCGCGCCACATCACGCCGCTAGAGCGATGCGAAGTTGACAGCCGAGGGCAGCGAATGTATGGTCTTGCCCAGAAATGGAGTTGGATTCGGGGAACTCGCCTGCTAGGAGGAAATATGCCTTCTTCCTTTTCAGTACCCCGCGTTACGGCGCAATCACCGGTGGTGAAAAAAATCACTACGGCCGTTGCCCTGCGCGCCGCCGCCGTTCTGGCATTTTTTGTTATAGGCGAACACTCACTCCTGGCTCAGACGGTTAACTACACCACGCCCTACACGATCACCACGCTGGCGGGCAAAGCGGGTCTCGTCGGAAGCAATAACGGCACGGGGAGCAATGCCCGGTTTTCACTGCCGGAAGGCCTGGCTGTGGACGGCAGCGGCAATGTTTACGTTGCGGACACCCAGAGCGACACTATTCGCAAGATTACTCCGGCCGGGGTGGTTACGACCCTAGCGGGCGGTAATTATGGAAACATCGATGGAACAGGCAGCGCGGCCGGGTTTCAAGATCCTGGGGGCGTCGCGGTCGATAGCAACGGCAATGTCTACGTGGCCGATACCGACGACAACACAATCCGAAAAATTACTCCGGGCGGAGTGGTGACGACTCTAGCGGGCAACCCGGGCGTCCCCGGACACCAGGATGGAGCGGGCAGCGCGGCCGAGTTTCAGCAGCCTACGGGCGTTGCCGTGGACAGCAATTTCAACGTCTACGTGGCGGATCGAGATAACAACACAATCCGCAAGATCACGCCGGGTGGGGTCGTAACGACCCTAGCGGGGTCCGCCACCGCCTCCAACTCCTGCTTCCTCCTGAACGGTGCGGGCAGCGCAGCCAGGTTTTGCCAACCCACCAGCGTCGCCGTAGATGCCAGCGGAAATGTCTACGTGGCCGATTCTAGCAATATAGTCATCCGCGAGATTACACCGAGCGGAGTGGTGACGATTTTCGCGGGCAATCCAGAAGGAGGTGGCACGGGGTGCCTTTATTGCGACGGGTCGGCTGCAATGGCTATCTTTGGGGATCCGGTGGGTGTAACCGTAGATGGCAACGGCAACGTCTACGTAGCGGATTATGGTGGCAATACGATTCGCCTGATTTCCGATGGCGTGGTATCGACCCTGGCAGGTAACATAAACGTTCCAGGAAGCACTGACGGCACGGGAATCGGAGCCACGTTTGACGATCCCGAGTCGGTGGCGGTGACCCCTTCGGGCAGTATTTACGTGGCGGATACAGCGAATTCCACCATCCGGGAGGGGACGCCCGCCGCTCCTGTCACCTCGGCGCTGCGCTTTGTGCCCGTCGCTCCCTGTCGAGTCTTGGACACTCGGAATGCGAGTGGGCCGTTCGGAGGACCGACAATTACTGGCGGGACCTCGCGTAACTTCACCATCCCGTCCGGCTCGTGCAATATCCCCTCGACGGCTGCTGCCTATTCGCTCAATGTCGCCGTGGTTCCGACCGGTCCTCTGGGGTACCTCACCCTGTGGCCGGCGGGGGAGACGCAGCCACTGGTCGCCACCGTCAGTTCGGTCGACGGCCGGGTACGATCCAATGCGGCCATCGTGCCGGCCGGCGCGAGCGGTGCGGTCAGCGTGTTTGCCTCCAATACCACCGACGTGGTACTGGACATCGACGGGTACTTCGTGCTGGCAACCGATTCCACGGCGCTGGAATTCTTTCGGATGACGCCATGCCGGTTGGTGGACACCCGCAATCCGAACGGAGAGTTAGGTGGACCGTTCCTGGCCGGAGGTGCCACGCGGCTGTTCTTATTGGCCCAATCCTCGTGTAATTTGCCGGGAACCGCCAGGGTCTATTCGCTCAACGTTACCGCAATCCCCAGGGAACCGCTGGGCTATCTGACGGCGTGGGCAGGAGGGCAGGCGCAACCTCCGACAGCGACCCTGAGCGCGGTGACCGGAACGGTAACGGCGAATGCAGCGCTTGTGGAGGCTGGAGCAGACGTAACGATCAACGTATATGCCAGCAACGACACCGACTTGGTGGTCGATGTCGATGGGTACTTCGCGCCAGCCGGGACTGGCGGGCTATCGTTCTACACGCTATCGCCTTGCCGGACGCTGGATACGCGACAAAATGCCGTTGGGCCGCTGGCGGCAACGTTCGATGCAAGTGTGATATGGAGCGGATGCGGCGTACCGGTCAGCGCGCAGGCGTATGTGTTCAACGCTACGGTCGTGCCGCCGGCGCCGCTGGGCTACTTGACATTGTGGCCGCCGGGTACGTCGCAGCCAAACGCAGCGGCACTGTCCGCATTGGACGGAACGGTCACATCGAACATGGCAGTGACACCCGGCGCAAGTGGTTCGGTCGACGCATTCCCGTCGAATCCGACCCAACTGATACTCGATATTTTCGGCTGTTTCGCACCCTAGATCGTTTTGAGCGCGTAGTGGAATCGTGGAAACGTGCGCGTGCCACGCTCGTTCGACACGCACTCGGGTGAGATTTCCCACGTCGAGGCCTGTGAGAGAGAATTCAGCTGAAGAAGTCAACCGGTGCTGCCAATGAAGATCTACAAGGCGGTGGGGGTCGTGATGTTGCTGCGGCCGATTGAACTTAGAATTGCGAACGGAAAATCCGTACACGGCAAGGAAGCAGTCACATCACGCAACACCGTCACCGCTGCAAAGCGTAGTTTGACGAAGCCGAACGCTTTCGCTATGATGCATTCGCGGGGTGGAGCAGCCTGGTAGCTCGTCGGGCTCATAACCCGAAGGTCGTTGGTTCAAATCCAACCCCCGCAACCAATTCTCTTGAGTCTCTTCCGGCATGGAGTTTCGCTCAACTAAGCA
>JBEKCU010000117.1:0-12643 GCA_050014735.1 Candidatus Acidiferrales bacterium
CGCTAAAGAATAATTTCCGCCCCGAAACAATTTTTGAGCGAAGAGTTGAAAATCCGGGTGAACCGCTTCACGCGTTGCATCGCAATTCGGGACGAACAGCCGGTCATTCATGAAAACTTCGATTTCCTCGCCGTTAAAGCGAAGTTTTCCGTCCAGCTGGGAATCTGTTTCCAATCGCTGACACGCAGTCAGTGCCGCGCGGGCGGCCTGCTTCAGGCGATCCTGATTGCTGCCGTCGAGCGGCGCCTTGCGGTTGTAGCGAACCCCCGGACGGTTGTCGGAGTTGTCCACGCTGAAGTCACCCTCGTGCCCGATCAGGACCACTCCTGGACCCGCGTGGACGTGACTGTAATCGGCAACGTCCAGCAAGAGTTCCGAGCCGGTTCGGTCCTCAATCCACCTATGAAATATCGGGATCAACAACTCGAAGTCGACCGCCTCGGGATTCTGGACAAGAAGTTTCACGTTGACGTGCTGGAGTTGCATGCGTTGAAATCCCTTCAATCGTTACCGTTCATTACTAAAATGGATTTGTCAAAATTATTGAGTGCCGAAGGTTCAGGCGTTTGCCGGCGTCCCCATCCGATTGTAGCAACTATGCGCGGCATCGATAAAAAGTTGTGCCTCGTCGATAAGGTAGCGGGTCGAATCGACCGTGTATAACTCATCCGATTTTCTGTACGCGTCGAAAAGATAGTTAGCGAATTTTCCGCCGGCAAAAGGATCGAAGAATTTCTGCGTGTCGTAGAACCGTGTTCGGAATTCGCCAACGATCTGCCCGGGATCGTCCGCGACGGTGGGAGCTTCGATCTTCACAAGCGCTTTGGCGGCCCGCAACATCGAACGATACGCCGTGGTTCCCGCCTGTTCGATTTGGCCGCCCTCCAGCGCTACCTGCGCTTCAAACAGTTCCCGTTCGGCAGCGGCCAGATCGAAATCGGTCGCGGACACAACTGCTCCCGCGCACTCGCCGATTCCCATGTCCGACAGGCCGTATTCTCTAGGATCGCCCCAATCGCTGAAAAAGGACCGGTCCGATGGATCGGCCGGCAGGCGAGTGAGATCTTCCAGCATCTTTTTCAATTCGACCTTGCCAATCCGCTTGATGAAGTCCTTGAACGTCTCCGAATTCTTGCGATCGGCCGCATACCTTACCGTCAGGCGAGACACGACTGCCGGGATATTCTTGGATGGAATCGCGATGACCGGAAGGCCATAGGAACCGCCGTTATGGTCCCACTCGCCTCCGAGAACGACTTGAAAGTGAGGAACCGCGTACCCGGCCATTTTGCGGCTCACACCGTAGAAGCCCAGGTCCGCCACATGATGCTGGCCGCAACTGTTAAAGCAGCCGCTAATTTTGATATGCAGATTTTCGACGGACTCATCCGACTGAAAACTCGTTTCTGCAAGTCTCTTTCGAAGTTCCACCGCCAATCCACGTGAAGAGGAAATTCCGAGCTTGCATGTGTCTGTTCCGGGGCATGCGGTAACGTCAACCACTGTGCCCGCCCCAGGCTCTCCGAGTCCCGCAGCTTGCAGGGCCTTGTGCAATTCGACCAGGTCACTCTGGCTCACCCACCGAAGAACGATGTTTTGCTCGACCGTGGTCCGGATCGTTTCCTTCGTGAACCGGCGCGCGATGTCCGCCAGGGATCGAAGCTGGTTGGCGGTGATGTCGCCCAGTGGGAGCGCGATGGTCACAACCGCGTATCCATCCTGTTTTTGCAGCCTGGTGTTGGACTTCATCCAACGCTGGAAAGAGTCCGATCCCAACAAAGGCGGTTTGCCGCCAGCACGAAGGGGTGTTTCCTCGAACTGTTCAGCTTCCTTTACATAATCCGTCCAACGCGGATCGGCCGGAAGAGTTACGCGTTCTTCCAGAACTAGCTCCTTGAATTTCTCAATCCCTAAATCCTGAATCAAGAATTTTATCCTGGCGCGGCTGCGATTCTTTTTCTCGCCGAGTCTCGCGAAAACTCGCGCGATCGCCTGCGCCAGAGGCAGCAACTCTTCAGGGGGAACAAACGCGTCGAATAATTTCGCCTGGTAAGGAACGGCGCCAAGACCGCCGCCGACGTACGTCTCGAAGCCGCGTTTCTCTTTTCCGTCTTCGGTGCGAGTGACTGCAATCAAGCCCATGTCGTGCATGCTCGTCAGTCCGCAGGCATGTTGCGAGCAGCCGCTGAATGCATGCTTAAACTTTCTGCCGAAGTTCTGGGTGTCGGGATGACCCAGTAGGAACTTAGACATCGCGCGAGAATACGGAGTGACATCGAACGCTTCATCCGGGCACACGCCGGCGTACGGGCACGCCGTAACATTGCGGACCGAATTTCCGCAGGCTTCGCGCGTGGTAATCTTCGCTGCCGCCAGACGGCGCATCAGGCTGGGAGTATCCTCGATGTGGACGTAGTGGAGCTGAAAATCCTGCCGCGTGGTTACATGGGCGATGCCGTCTGAATATTCTTCAGCCAATTCCGCAAGGGTCTCGAGTTGCTCAGCGTTGAGCCCACCGCCGGGAATCTTGATGCGCTGCATCCCGGGGGCGTCCCACATGGTGGATGGGCCTTTCGTCAATTCGCCGGAAGGATATGAAATTTTCTGAACCTGCTTCCCATTGTGCCGCTGGCCGTTGTCGTAGCGCTGGCCATAAATTCCTCTTCGGAGCCGCGTTTCGGCGAATAGGCGCTCGTCAATCTTGCCCTGCTTTCTGAGGGCAACTTCAGTTTCAAATATGTCAATTTCGCGGGCCAGATTTTCCGGTATATTTCCGGAGAGCCGTTCTGCCCAGAGAGGGTTCGAGACCTTCATTGAAGCTTTGCCTCCATCGTTACGCTGTTACAGATACGTCTGCAATAAATAGTACCGGAGCCGAAATAAAAAACCCACCGCCGGGGCTGATCGCCAAGGGTGGGTTGGTCGCAATGCGCGCGATTCAGTCCCTATCGCGCGTTTTCCCCACACGAGTGCGCTCTGTTGCAACAACAACAGACACAAACTCCGCGTTCGCGCATATGGGTCATAACGCGAATTGTACCACACTCCACGGAACTCCTAAGCTTGGCCCCGATAAGGCAAGGTCCAGTGCTCCGTCCTTATATTCACGAGAAGCAACTGCTGCTCAGTGTCCATGTAATTTCTCATTCTCCCTACTCTATCGAATCCCGAAAACAAGCTCGCGGAGGGCTGACTATTCAAGTTCACAAGTTTCCCCTAGACACCCGGATGTAATTCAGATATAAGCCCATATTACTGGGCTAATCGATTTCGCAGACGAAGGATCATGTTGCCGCACCGGCCAATTTTTTGCCTGCCGCGGCAAGCTCAGGTTCGGGCAAAGAGCAGTTGGGATGCGCGAATGGCGTACCGTATCGGTCCAAACCAGCGACTCATAGCATGAAGCGCACGGAGCCCGTGAACTGAAGTTGTGGCTCAACCTGGTCCGGGAATTTCCAATTCGGCCGTATTCTCGGCCCTGGGCAGTTCAACAGGGATATGTCCCTTACCAAAATGACGACCGCGGGCAGCATCCACAAAGATGCCGGACTCCAATTTCGCGCGGGGTTCTTCAGCACATTCAAGCGGACACAATTCAACACTTCGGTAACATAATGTGGCGGCATCCAAATTCGGGAGTATGATAGGCACAACCGTGAACCCACGGCTGATCCAATTAGCATTGAGGTATATTTTCCAGAAGATTTGTCGTACTTCGTAGACGCACGTCGCGATCGACGAATTTTTGGCTGTGCGGTTATCAGAATCGGTCAAAGGAGAAAGTAAAGTGATCACGAAATTAAATGCAACGTCGCTGAAGCTCAAAACAGTAACCGGACTTATTTTTGCCGTAGTTCTGTTTGCGGCGATTATCCGCATACAAGCTGTGTCTGCTGGAAGGCCTGCCGGACCACAGGCGAATACGAATCAAGTGAAAGTCGACGCCGACAACATCAGCGGCGTGGTGACCAGCATTAAGGGACCCGAGGCCGGCGTCTGGGTCATCGCGGAAACCACGGACCTGTCGACGAAGTTTCGAAAGATCGTGGTCACCGATGACCAGGGTCGGTATCTCTTGCCCGAACTTCCGAAGGCCAAATACAAGGTCTGGGTGCGAGGTTACGGATTGGTTGACTCACCGACCGTGGTGGCGACCCCGGGAACGAACCTGGATTTGAAAGCGTTGCCCGCTCCCAATGAGCGAGCTGCGGCGCAGTACTATCCATCCGACTATTGGTATTCCATGGTGCAGGTACCGCCGCAAAGTGACTTTCCGGGAACCGGAGACCAAGGCAACGGGATCAATCCCAGACTGAAGACGCAAGCCGACTGGGTTTGGAACATGAAATCCGGTTGCGAGACGTGCCACCAGATTGGCGACAAGGCTACGCGCGAACTCGAACCGCAGCTCGGGTCTTTCCCCAGTTCGGTTGCAGCGTGGGACCACCGCGTCAGGGTTGGCCAGGATGGTACGGGAATGAGCAGCACCATGGACAATTATGGGCGCCCGCGCGGTCTTGGAATGCTTGCCGACTGGACCGATCGAGTGGCCAAGGGTGAACTTCCGCCGGCGCCACAGCGTCCGACGGGAATCGAGCGCAACATCGTGTTGACTTCGTGGGAGTGGGGAGCCGAGGCATCCTTTACTCACGATGAACTCAGCACCGACAAGCGGCATCCCACATTTAATGCGAACGGCCCGATCTACGGAATTGACTGGGCCAATGACGACTTCCTCATGCTGGACCCGGTGGAACACACTGCTTCGCGTCAACGGCTGAAAGTGCTCGAAGACGGCGTCCCGCCAGGAAAAGTGCAGAGCATGCCGGAACCGTCGCCATACTGGGGCAACACACTGTATTGGTACGACCCAGCCACACCAGGCAGCCTGTCGATCGACACCAAGGGCCGTGTATGGATTGCAGCCCGCTTCCGCAAGCCCGATAGCCAGCCCGCTTTCTGCACGAAGGGACATCCCTCCGCTGAAATGTTCCCCATCGAAAAAGGCTGGCGGCAAATCGAATATTACGATCCCAAGACGAAAAAGATTACTTTCATTAATACCTGCTACGACAGCCATCACATTCAACTTGGCGATGACGATGTTATCTACTCGAGCGGCGCCCGTACAGGAACACTCGGATTTTTGGACCTGAACGTTCTGGATGCGACCGGCGGAAACGTCGAAAAGGCCCAGGGCTGGTGCGGCATGTATTTTGACATCAACGGCAACGGCAAATACGATCCGGGCGTCGATCAGAAAGTGACCGTTATGGGTTCCTACGGAGTGGCGGCCAATCCGAAGGATCACAGCGGCTGGGAAGCGGTTCCCGGCGTGCCCGGCAAGATTGTGCGTGTGGATCGCAAGACCTGCGCGGCCGAAATCTATGAACCTCCGTACAACCCCAATGGGCAAGGCAAGAACAGCTTCGGCCCGCGTGGCATCGACGTTGACACCAACGGTATCGTCTGGACGGCGCTTGCCGGCAGTAATGAACTGGCTAGCTTCGATCGAGACAAATGCAAAGTGAAGACCGGCCCGGCGATTGCAGACGGGCAGCACTGCCCAGAAGGCTGGACGATGTACCCGACTCCGGGACCGAAGTTTAAGGGCACCGACTTCGGCGCGGATTATCACTATTATAACTGGGTGGACCGCTACAACACGCTGGGGCTTGGCAATAACACCCCAATGACGGACGGCACCGGCTCGGATTCACTTTTGGCACTCGATCCCAGCACGGGCAAGTACGTACAATTGCGGGTACCCTATCCGATGGGCTTCTACCAGCGCAGCATGGATGGGAGAATCGATAACCCCACAACTGGTTGGAAGGGCCGCGGAGTATATGCCGACTACGGTCCGAACGCAGCCTGGCACATCGAACCGGTAGGCACCACCGCAAAGGGATCGCTCGTTAAGTTCCAGATCAGGCCCGACCCGCTGGCGAAGTAAGCCAGTAGTAACTCAGCACGGGTAAAAAGAACAGTGCTACCGCCGGGTGAGTCATAATGGAGATAGAGACTCCCATGACTCACTTGGCGAGTTGCACGGATGTTCGCTGGGTTTGGCCTCACCCGTGTCGCGGATACGATTGTCATCCAAGGCAAAAGGGAGGAAGTTATGGCTAACTACGAAAAGAACGTGCTGTTGAACGTGCGTCTCGCAATTCTGTTTGTAATCGCTCCCGTGCTTCTGTGCTATTCCCTGCCGGCCTTAGCGCAGCAAAACGTGCGCGGCACCATCAAAGGAACGGTGACTGCGGATCAAGGCCAAGTGATCGGGTTTCGCGTGGCCGCCCACAATTTAGACCGCAAAATCTGGTACACGGTATTTACCGTCAAGGGACAATACAATATCCCCCAGGCCCTACCCGGCCGCTATGAAGTGACCGTTTTCGAGCCTGACTTTGACGCTCCGAAATCGCCTCTGCAACTTGGACCCGGTGAAAGCAAGACAGCCGACTTGGTGCTTAAGAAGCGGATGCCGGCTGACACGAATGCCCCAAAGATTCAGTATGTCGACAGCCTGGATGAAGTTTTCCCTCCCGGTCCCGGGCTGGACTTGATGAAGGAAAACTGTACTGGCTGCCATGGCGCCGCCTTTGGACGCATGCATTACACCAAGGAAAAATTTCTGCAGGGCATCGAAAGGATGACGGAAACTGGACCTTCGAATAACGAGTATGCGCTGGCGCTCAGCAGGACAGTCATCAGCAAGGCTCAAAAAGACATGCTCGCGGACTACATGGTCAAGAACTTCGGACCGGGAACCGTAGAGAAGAGACTCAGGATCGATCCGCTGGTGGTCGATGAAAACATTGCCGGCAAGATGATCTATGTCTCCTACGATGTTCCCGAAGATCTCCCGGTTGTTGGCGGCGGCAACGTATTGGGCGCTCCCATGGTGGATGGAATCATCCCCCAAGCGCCTGCGCCATATAACGGACCGTGGCTTGGGAACGGGTACATTTCTCCGGTAGACGGGAATATCTGGTATACCTCCAAAGCATCGAGTTCCATCCTTAAACTCGACCCCAAGTCCCTGGATTCAGCGGAGCGATGGAAGAACTATCCCATAAAAGGCGATGTCTACACATTTCCCGAAGGGATTGCCGTCGACAAGCAAAATCGAGTGTATTGGGCGGAAGATAGAACCGCAATGCTTGGCGAGCTCGATCCAGTGACGGGCAGGCAGATCCGGCATCAGTTGCCAGCGCGAGCCGGCATCGTCAATTGCGTGGTTGTCGACAAGGACGGCAATGTTGGTTTCGACCTGATCTACGGCGCATTTTTTGGCCGGATGGAAGCAACTTCGCGCAAACTTCACATGTACCCCACGCCGACTCCCGACAACAATATCTACGGGCTGGCGGTGGACAAGCAAGGCAACCTTTGGGGCGCCGGCTGGTCGAAAGGCACCATTAACAAATGGGATGTGGAAACTGAAACCGTTAAGGAATACAAAGTGCCGAACTCGTGGGGACAAGTTCGCCGCATCGGTGTGGACTCGAAGGGCGTCGCGTGGGGTTCCGAATACAATACTGGTATGATCGCCCGGCTCGATCCCGCGACGGGCAAAGTCACTGAGTACAAGATTCCGGTGAGCGGGGCACAGCCTTACGATTGCTGGCCCGATAAATTGGACTATATTTGGGCGCCGGACCAGGTTCACAGCACGATCGCCAGACTCGATCAAAGGACCGGCAAATTCGATTTCTTTCCAATGCCGCAGCCGAACCAGAGTCTCAACAAAATCGAAGTGGCCGACGACAATACGATTTGGATGCCGACGCGACGCCAGAACATTACCACTGGCGTACATCTCTATCCAAATGGTTATACAAAGGATTCTCCGCCAATGCCGTAATTCTGAAGGCGGCGTGCTTGGAGACAGTTCCCAGATGATAATTGATCCGATGCCGCCCTGATTGCACCACCAATGCAGGCCGGGAAATCGAAAACCGATCGAGCGCAGGTTCGGTCGGCGCCATACTCTAGCACCTATTTTTTGGAACCTAAGGAGAAGCCTATGCAAGACTTGCGAGCCAGATGGTCGTTAGGAATATGGTTGATTGCTCTATCGGTTGCGTGTGTTTTCGCGCTATTAGTGTCTATCGACCGAACGGAAGCTCGGCCACAAGCCGCCAGCGTGTCAGTAGGTCCGGACAATATCGGCGGCGTGGTAACCAGCGCAAAGGGTCCCGAGGCGGGCGTATGGGTGATTGCGGAGACTTCGGCGTTGCCGACGAAGTTCCGTAAGATCGTGGTGACGGACGATCAGGGCCGGTATCTCTTGCCCGAACTTCCAAAGACGAACTATAAGATCTGGGTTCGAGGATATGGCTTGGTGGACTCCGCCCCGGTGGACGCGATGCCGGGTAAGCTTTTGGACTTAAAAGCAGTGCTTGCCCCTAACGAACGGGCGGCTGCGCAATACTATCCAGCTGACTACTGGTACTCGCTGGCCCAAGTTCCGCCCCAGAGCGAATTCCCTGGGACCGGCCCGACAGGCAACAAGATCAACCCGAAAATGATGACCCAGTCCGATTGGGTGTGGCAGATGAAAGCAGGATGCGAAACGTGCCACCAGATTGGCGATAAGGCCACTCGCGAGATCGAGCCGCAACTGGGGACATTTCCCACCACGGTGGCTGCCTGGGACCACCGCACGCAGGTCGGTCAGGACGGATTGGGCATGACCTCCTCGATGAACAATTACGGACGTGAACGCGGGCTGGGCATGCTGGCGGACTGGACGGATCGCATTGCCAAAGGAGAATTGCCGCCCGCCCCGCCTCGTCCCGAGGGAATCGAACGCAACATCGTACTGACGTCTTGGGAGTGGGGAAACGCGGCGACATTTGCCCATGACGAGCTCAGCACCGACAAGCGGCATCCCAATGTCAACGCGAATGGCCCAATCTACGGCGTCGATTGGGGTAACGATCAATTGATTATGGTTGACCCGGTGGAACACACGGCGTCGAGTATCGCCGTGCCAGTGCGCGACAAGGATATCCCGTCCGCGAAGACGCAGAGCATGCCGGAACCCTCACCCTATTGGGACAACGATCTGTATTGGTTCGATCAGGCGATTCCCACCAACATGGCGATCGACGGCAAGGGCCGCATCTGGATGCCTGCCCGATTTCGCAAACCCGAAGACCAGCCGGCATACTGCAAAGACGGCTCCAATCAGTACTCCCAAATGCAGCCGATCCCTCGTGGTTGGCGCGAAATGGAGTATTACGATCCCAAGACCCGGAAGTTTACGATGGTCGACACGTGCTTTGACAATCATCACGTAACCATCAGTAACGATGACGTTGTTTATGGCAGCGGGTCGCGCACAGGTAACATCGGCTGGGTCGACATTAAAGTGCTGGATCAAACCGGCGATATCCAGAAGGCCCAGGGCTGGTGCGGCGGCTATTTCGACATCAATGGAAATGGAAAATACGATGCCGATGTGGATAAGAAGGTGGTGCTCTTCGGCGAATACGGCGTCTCTGCCAGCCCTGTCGATAATGCCGGCTGGGCGGCGATTCCAGGTGTGCCAGGCCACATTATGCGCATCGACCGGAAGACTTGCGCGACTGAAGTCTACGAGCCTCCCTACCGCAGCTCCTATGCGCCTGGCAAAGTGAGTTTCGGCCCGCGCGGGATTGACGTCGATACCAATGGGATCGTGTGGACTGCTCTGGCCGGAAGCAGCGAACTCGCCAGCTTCGACCGGACTAAGTGCAAAATCACGACTGGCCCGGAGATCACCGACGGACAACACTGCCCTGAAGGCTGGACGACCTATCCAACTCCGGGACCGAAGTTCAAGGGAACGGATATTCCGGTGGACTACCACTATTACAACTGGGTGGACCGCTACAACACCCTGGGCATGGGAAACAACATCCCAGTGACGAACGGTACAGGTTCCGACTCGTTGCTGGTTCTCAATCCCAGCACGGGCAAGTACATCACGATGCGGGTTCCCTACCCGATGGGCTTCTACCAGCGTGGAATGGACGGCAGGATTGACGACACAAAGAGTGGCTGGAAAGGCCGCGGGATGTATGCCGATTACGGTCCGAACGCCAACTGGCACATCGAGCCTGTGGGAACAAAAGCTCGAAGCTCTCTGGTGAAGTTCCAAATCCGGCCTGACCCACTGGCGAAGTAAGCCGCAAGACCGGTGCCTCGCCCGGCACCCATAGCGGATGTGAGAGGCCGCGCATTCTAAGTCGATGCGCGGCCTTTTCTCCCCGGGACTTCGCGTTGAAATCTCACTCGCCAATCGCTTGCCTGAATGATGAAATCTTGCCGATCTCGCAAAAGTTGGGGCGCAATATGGCATGCCGTGCCCCTCCACCCGCGAGACTGTCGATACCCAATGAATTCGCGGGTGTGCGTTCGCGGTGGATCGAACTGCTGGCCGACCAGGCGACGATTGTCATTGACTCCTGACGCTATCCGATGCATCATTTCGCCCAAGTGAAAATCCAAGGAGTTCGCAGGATTCAGGAACCGGAACGCGGTCCTGAGCGTCTTACGTGCATGAAAGCCGAAATCACAGATCCGACATCCACCGCAAGAGGGAGGCAGTTTCATGGCTAGTACCGAAAAGCAATCGTCACATCACGTTCATCCGATGCTGAAATTGGCAGTAGCGCTGATCATGGTGTTCAGTTGTCTGCCATCGTATGCGCAGAAGGTTGTGCGGGGCAGCATTAAGGGAACAGTAGCCGCGGATCAGGGACAGGTCGTTGGGTTTCGAGTCGCGGCCCACAATTTAGACCAAAGGATCTGGTACACGGTATTCACCGTAAAGGGCCAGTACAACATCCCGCAAGCCCTTCCGGGGCATTACGAGATAATGGTCTATGAACCGGACTATGACTCCCCGACGTCGCCCGTGCAACTCGGACCCGGCGAGAACAAGACAGCCGACTTCATGATCAAGAAGAAAGCTCCCGCCAACAACGACAGCAAAATCGAATATGTCAGCACCATGGACGAAATCTTTCCTCCCGGGCCCGGCCTGGATATGTTGAAGGAAGACTGCACAGGTTGCCATGCCGACGCTCAAAGCATCGGAAAGAATTTTAGCGGCATGCACCTGACCAAGGAAAAATTTCTGACGGGCATCGAGCAGATGACCGAAACCGGTCCCTCCAATAACGCGTTCGCGTTGGCCCTGAGCAGAACAATCATCAGCAAGAGCGACAAGAACATGTTGGCGGACTACCTGTTCAAGAATTTCGGCCCTGGAACAGTCGAAAAGAGGCTGCGGCGCGATCCAGTGCCTGTCGACGAGAATATTGCTGGAAAGATGATTTATGTATCTTACGATCTTCCCGCGGATCTGCCAATTGTTCGCGGCGGAGACGTCATCGGCGCTCCCATGGTGGATGGGGTCCTACCGCAAATTCCAAAATCAGCGAACGGCCAGTTTTTGAATGGTGCGTTTATCTCGCCGGTGGACGGAGACGTATATTTTCCTTCCAAAGCATCGAATTCCATCCTTCGACTGAACCCCAAAGACATGGATGCCTCCGAGCGCTGGAAGAACTACCCCATCAAAGGGGATGAGTATGTATTTCTCTCGGGTGTGACAGTCGATAAGCAAAACCGTGTGTATTGGGCGGAAGACAAAACCTCCTATCTAGGCGAGCTCGATCCCACGACGGGAAAGCAGATCCGGCACGCGCTGCCAGCAAAGGCCGGCATGGTGAATGAGGTAGTCGTCGACAAGGACGGCAACGTCGGATTCGACCTCATCTACGGTGCATTTTTTGGCAGGATGGAAGCGGTGTCGCGCAAACTTCACATGTATCCCACGCCGACGCCGGACAATGGAATGTACGGATTGGCGGCCGACCAGCACGGCAACCTCTGGGGAGCGGGCTGGGAGAAAGGCATGATCGGCAAGTGGGACAAAGATACGGAAACCGTGAAGGAATACAAAGTACCGAACTCCTGGGGCCAAGTCCGCCGCATCGGTGTGGACTCGAAAGGCATCGTCTGGGCCTCGGAGTATGAAACCGGACTCGTAGCAAGACTCGATCCCACGACGGGCAATCTCACCGAATACAAACTGCCGAATGGCGCGAAACCTTATGATTGTTGGCCGGACAAATCGGACAACATCTGGGTGCCCGACGAGGCTCACAGCACAATTGCGAAACTCGATCCGAAGACCGGAAAATTTACTTTCTACCCGATGCCTCAGCCATTCCAGAGCCTAAACAAGCTCGATGTGGCGGACGACAATACACTTTGGCTCCCAACTCGGGGCCGCCCGTTCAATCCCGGAGTACACTTCTATCCCGAGGGCTACTCGGAGAAGTCTCCGCCAATGCCGTAGTTCCGGCCGCATTCAGCCGCGAGATTGGAAAAGAATAAGTGCCTCCACGAACCTGGCGTAGGGCTTGAAACAGCCCGGCTCGTGGAGGCACTTTTGTTTTCCGTGCAGGGTTGAATCGTTGGAATAGTGCGTCGCACACAGTGGAAATGGGACTATTCCAAACATGTATTCCAGGAGCGGCGTAAGCGTCAGAGCAACGACATGGTTGACAGGGTGGGCGTGTGCGGAGGTTAGAGGTTGCGCAGGGCCCGGGCAGTAGGGGTGAGTTGGGCGAGGCGT
>JBEKCU010000118.1:0-12540 GCA_050014735.1 Candidatus Acidiferrales bacterium
CATGACCGAGAGACCGACGAATCGAACCATCTCCTTCATCCTCAAATTCAGCATGGGAAATTCTCCTTATATCCTCGCCGCTTCTGCGACTCTCGCACGCGATACTGCGTCACCAGCAAGGGACAGCCCTCAATCGAACTTCGCCTCGCTGTTTCCGTTACTGCAACGGTAGCCCGAGTACTCTTGCGGGATTCTCTTTAAACATAAGGTCGAGCTCGCGGTCGGTAAAACCGCGGGCTCGCATCGCTTCCGCGAACGCTCCGACACCGTCAAGCCCTCCGTACTCTCTCGGCGGGCCGGCTTTAGTCCAGAATTCAGAAATGAAGCAATGCTCGGGCCCAATCTTACGGATCGCGTCTGCTCGCCGGCCGCCCTCATCCAAAACATTTCTAAAATCGAACTCGATCATGGCTCCAAGCTTAGCGGCCTCAGCCATTTGTTCTAAATTCATCTTTCCCGCCAAATCCATTGCATGCGTGGCAATCATCTGCTGCACGCCTTGACTGCGGGCTTCGCGGAACACCATTAAAGCCTCTTCAGGGGCGATGTGACCCGATGCTACCACCAAACGATACTTTGCGATCATGGACAGAACTTCCTTCACTTCAGGAAGCAGTTGCCCGTTCTTTGAAACGGGCACGAAGGGTTTCTTGGGATGCGGTGGATTCGATTCGATTTCCGAATCGTATGCCGGCATCCAAACCACTTTCCCCGGCGCGCCCATGATCCGCGTGGCCATGTACTCAACGGCCGCCGGATTCATTCCGCCATTCGTCCGGTTCATTACAATGCCGCCGAACAATTCAAAGTCGGGGATCTCCAGACGGAGGTGGTAAACCAGAGTCGCGGTAGGCTCATAGTGATTCTTTAAAACCAAACCTCGCAGCCCGAGCGAATGAGCGAGTCTCACGGTAGCGAATGATGCTTGCGCACCGGATCCGTCAGGACTGGGCGCATCTACATGGAAGTGCATGTCAATGGCACCCTTCAGCAGCCGGGCCCCGTCAGCCTCTCGGCTCGATTGGGCAAATAAAGGTATTGCGACCAGGCTGAATGCGGGGATCGCCAAAAACATTACACGAATGAAACCGCGGAGCTTTCGAATGAGATCCATGCTAACAAGCTCTCCTCCCACGCTGTGAGACTTCGATAGCGTTGAGCCAATGTCACCCTCGAGTTGAGCGCAGGCATCCAAATGACGCACCGGGACCTAACCTGGGGTTAGCGAGTTTTATGATAGTACCTCAAAGCGGAGGGACGTCTGGGGTTCCTCCCGGTGTCATGCACTTCGATTTTTCCGTCGAGATACTCCGTGAAATAAATTCGGCGGCCTGGGTTCACTCGCCTCGTTTAATGTCGCGTCATCGAGCCAGACGATTGGACCGGATCTGGATGAGCGCAAGATTGTTGGACATGATCGGCGAGACCGGCCTGAGTGTACTACACTGCTCATGCAAGTTGAAAACCCGCTCCGAGTCGTTCAAGTCCTTGTGCAGCGATCTAGGCTAACGGCTCTGTTGGGTGCGCTGACCCAGTATCCGACTTGCGCCAAGCCCTGGTGTATCATTTTCTAATGGCATCCGGCACGGCGGCATATCCCCGTACTCTTTATCTAATCGCCGCGTTCAAACTCTTCAAAGGATTGGTGCTCTTGGCTGTCGGCATCGGCGCGGTCAAGTTGCTTGACAAGGACGCCGCCACGGAGATGTACCGTTGGGCAAATGCCTTCCGAGTGGATCCCGGCGGTCGCTACCTTCGGCGCGTGTTAATGCGGCTGCCGATGCTTGATGAAAAGAAGCTGAGGGAACTGAGCGTGGGCACTTTCTTTTATGCGGCACTTCTCCTTACCGAAGGCACCGGATTGTTGCTCCGAAAGCGCTGGGCCGAATACTTCACGATTTTCGTGACTTCTTCGTTCATCCCACTGGAGGTCTATGAGCTTGTTCGACGGGCGAGTCTCGCAAAAGGGATCGTGCTCTTGTTAAATGTGGCCATCGTCATCTACTTGGCGATGAACGTTCGACGTGTCCGTGTGTGACTGGCTCCCCTTCTTGTCAGCGGGCTTGGCGCGTCGCGCTGTCGGCGCGAAACAAATGTCCACTTTTCCATTTTGGCTCGTTGGGTGTACACTCCGCCATTCTGGACGTCCATTCGAAGTCCAGTTTCGAATCACGTTGCAAGGAGCACACGATGCGGATGAGCGCCCGCCCTCTGCTATGCACCGCGGTCCTTCTTTTTTTTGTGAGTCCCATATTTGCCCAAACCCACACGATAGACTTCGAGGATTTTGCGGGACCCAGCCAGTTTGACGCCGTGCAGCCGCCCGTAACGGTTCTTTCGGCGACCATTTCAGGCGGCCAGGTTTTGCGCAATTCTTCCCTTGCGCCCGCAGGGGTAACAGCCGTATACGGCACGTCGAATGAGTGCACCGGCTGTTCTCCCGCGATTTCGATTCACTTCAATCAGCCAGTTTCCGATTTTCGGGTCTCGTTTTACAGCGCGCAGCCTTTCAACGTCTCTTATGCGACGGAAAGCGCTCAAGGCAACCTGAATCAAGTGAGTTTGCCCTCCAGCATCGACCCCGGATCGGGCACGGTCGATTTGTCGGCTACGAATATTAGCCAAGTCACCCTTTCCAGCCCATCGCCCCAATTTTCGCTTGCGGTCAATGCGATCACGTTCGCCACGACGGGGACCGCAGTGTTGATTGACCCGGTGGTTGCAGGTCTGATGAGCGGGTCCACGGTCACGACCAATGTGAATTCCATCGCCGCAGCCACCACCGGCTTGGTCAAGGGGACAGCGGCGGATGGAACGACTCAGATCGTGTTGCGCATACCGGCGTCCAGTGTCGGACAAACATTTAGCGTACAAGTAATCAACGATGCAGGCGTGGCCAGCTCGTCGGTTCCGAGCGATGGCGGACTGATGGTGCTGGGAGCTAACACAAGTTCCCTCGCCAGTTCTCTCAGCTCACTAACCGCGGTCACAACGTCCGCGGGCGCGGAAGCCTTTGCAATCTATCGTGGTCCGGTAAATTTCTCGCGCAGTTCAGCAGACAATACACTGACCACCCGGAGCGTGACCTTACAGGTCACTCCGTCGGGCAGCACGGCGACCAGCACAACCGTCACCGTGGCGAGGCCGCCCGTGGTCCTAGTGCACGGTCTGTGGGGCAACGCGTCGAGCTTCAACAACTTCACGCCGCTGATTACCGATACAAACTTCAATATCAGCCGGGCTGTTTATGCGAACGCCATCACGGGTGTCACTACGACCGTACCTTCGTTCTCGAAGAGCGTCGTTTCTTCCATTGAGGCCAATTCTCTCGGCTTCGCCTACAATGCTCCATCGGTCCTGGCTCAGATCAATAATTTTATTGCCGCCTACCGGACCTCCGCCAATGTGGCGGCGGTGAAGGCGGACATCGTGGCGCACAGCATGGGCGGTGACATCTCCCGAACCACATTCCTGCTATCGACGTTTCTCAGCGGCTCTACCTTTGGCGCCGGCCCCATCAACAAGCTGATTACTGTCGCCACGCCGCATCTGGGGACGCCCGTGGCCGCCGACCTGCTCGCCAGCAATAACACGTGCGCAAGAAACGTTCTCGCATCGGATGGCGATATCGCACTGCAATCCGTCACGTTCTCCGGACAAACCACGGATGGCGCTGTGTATGACCTCGAAGGGAACGGCTACGGCAGCAGCTTGAGCACAGCGCTGGGCAGTTTGAAAGCAGTCCAGCCGTTTCCCACCGCTTACATTGCGGGGATCGCCACTTCGTCCAATCTCAGCGGCCTGAACTGCATTTTCTGCAACGCAGGGGCGCTGAGACTTATATGCTCGGGGAACCCGCTCGCAACGGACCTGACGGCCAGTAAATGGCCGACGGTTTACGGCCAGAGTAACGACACCATCGTTCCCTTGGACAGCGCTGTGAACAACATCCTGCCGGGCCTGCAATACTCCGGTGTGATCCACACAGCGGCGCTTGAAACCCTGAATTTCAATGGCCCCTCGGTGCTCGATCCCGCGTCCAACATTGTGACCGAGGTCATAAATTTGCTCAACGAAGCGCCCACGGGCGCTGACTTCCACTAGTATGAACATAGGCTCCCGGCTGCTCCTCACGAGTGCACCTGGCAGCAAGCGACAGAAGCGGATGGAGGATAGCATGACCGATCGACGCTCATCGCGAATCGCAGGCATTTTGATCTTGATCGCTGCACTTAGCGCGATCGGAGCTCGTGCCCAACAGGAACTCATCCACATACTCTCGCCCGCGACCGATACGGTCGTCCGCCCAGGGCAAACGATTACGATCACGGTGACAGCCGAGACTTCGGTGGAGAAACTCGTGGTGATCGGCCAGCATCCGCTTGGAGTAGGGCAGGTCATCTCCGATCCCGCGCCCGGAGTTGTGACGCGCGGACAGGGCGACTCCCGGCCAGTACAGTTTCAGCTGACCATCCCGGCGCAAATCCGGCCCGGAGCTTACCGCGTCACGGCGATGGGAACAACTTCCGGCGGAAATATGGAGTCGCAAGCGATCGTTCTTGACGTCGAGAAATCTGAAGAACCCGCGAGGATTTGGACCGAACCTTCCGTCATTCAATCCATCCATCCGGGAGATCGAATTCCTATTCGCGTGCTCGGCTCCTTTGCCGATAACTCACAGGAGGAACTGACCAAATCGAACAAAACTCATTTTACGTCCGGCGATCCGCACATCGCGACAGTGACCGCGGATGGGGTTGTCACTGCCGTGGCGCCGGGAAAGACGTTTATCCAGATTCGCACGCCGCAACACGATTACTCGATTTCGGTTCAGGTACAGTAATAACTAGCCGTCATCCTCGATGCCCCATTGGGTCTAACTTATTAATAGTCTTTTGCGCTTCGGTCTTTGAAAAAGCATTGCGATGAGGCATCTGTCCTTTGCGTTCCTCGATACAATTTGCTGGCACAGCATACTCGCGATAAATGCATTATTGTCCCCGGTGTGGATGTGTTTCGGGCCAAAAAAAACGATAGTGAATGCACGGAGGTGCGACATGGATTTTTTAACGCTGATGGCCGTCATTTTGGCGGGCATGGTGGCTGTCGTTATTCTGAGCGTGGCCTTAGGCTCGTTTTTCACGGTGGAGACCTCGCAGGTGGCCCTTGTGCAACGGCTGGGAAAGTTCTCCCGCATTGCGGGCCCCGGACTGAATTGGAAAACGCCGCTGATTGAGAACGTTGTTTATCGAATGAGTATGAAAGTCCAGCAGTTCGATGTTCAAGTCGAGACAAAAACTCAGGACAACGTTTTCGTCCAGATACCAGTCTCGATCCAGTACAAGGTGATGCCGGAAGCAGTCGAGGCCGCATTCTACAAATTATCCAATCCAGTGAAGCAGATCGAATCCATGGTCTACAACGTCGTGCTGGGCCACGTCCCAAAGATGAAATTGGACGATACCTTCCTGAACCAAGCAGACATCGCCAGCGATTTACGTGACAACCTCGACGGCTCGATGAAGGAGTACGGCTACTCGATCGTGAAAGTCTTGATCTCCGATATCGTCCCCGACCAGAAGGTAAAGGCAGCGATGAATGACATCAACGCCGCGCAGCGCGAGCGGGAAGCGACGGTCTCCCGCGCGGAAACGAACAAGCTGCTTCTCGTCAAGCAAGCCGAGGCCGAAGCCGAATCGAAACGCCTGCAAGGGGAAGGTATCGCCAACCAGAGAAAAGCCATCATCTCGGGACTGAAAGATTCGGTCGAGGATTTCTCGAAAGCGGTGCAGGGTTCGACGCCGCAGGACGTGATGCAGCTCGTCCTGATGACGCAGTACTTCGACACATTAAAGGAAATCGCTGGAAACGATCGCACCAACACCGTCTTGATCCCGCATTCGCCTAGCACGCTGACAGACCTTTTCGGCCAGATCCGGAACGCAATCGTCGCGGGCACCGAACTGACGAAGCACCCGGTTCTCCCTGTGCCCCCGGCATCGGATCGACAGAGTTAATGCTGGTTGCAGGCCGGAGTTCTCTCTGCGATTAGTGTCAACGCGGGCGATGGCTCGGCCGATGCGTTTTAGTCTTGAGTGCCCGGTCCTTCGGCCTTGGAAGGGCGGGGCTTTTTCACTGCAATCTGAAATCAAGAACCCCGCCCGTGAAAGAACGTCAAGGACGGGGCACCCCAAGTTCAAAATCCTAACCCAGAGTGGACGTGCGGGAATAGTGGACGCTTCAGATCGCGGGCATTTCCGTGGAAAACGGCAGGGCAGCTTACCCGCCCTACCGCATTTGCCAGCGGCTCGGATTCCGCCTGCCGTGGAAACAGGCAATCACCACAATCCGGTTTTCTTGCACCTCGAAGAATATTCCGTAGGGGAAGCGCCGCACTCCCGCGCGGCGGCGATCGCGGTAGACTGCTGGGAATTGTAATGGATGTTCCGCTATCTCCTCGATCATGGCCTCAACCGCCAGCGCAAAACGCTCCCCAAGCCCCGGACGAATGTTGTCATACCATGTCCGCGCTTCCTGTAAATCTTCATTAGCTTCTGGAATCCAAACGACCGGGGGCGTCACGGCTTCTTGAAAAGATCCGCCCTGACTTGCTCCCAAGGGATGACATTCGAGGGGTTTTGCTCATGCCGAGCGATCCGGTGGTCAAGCTCCGCCCGTTGCGCGTCGGTCAACGATACCGAGTCCGCCTCCAGGCTTTCCCAGAGCTTATCTAGCAACTCCGCCTTCTCCGCAGGAGAGAGGCCGTTGATCTGGTTTCGCAAATCGCTCATATATGCTAACGCTAGCGCTGTTTTTGTCCTCACGCAAGCATGAAACCGATGATGGGGGCGGGTTCTACAAAGGAGGACGTCAGAAACGTCTCGCCCTGTAAACCACGAACATTCGAAGGGTGAAACTGCCGAGGATGCCCGTGAAGCGTTCCTCGTTCGGGAAGGGTGGCAAGGCCTTCAACCCGCTTTGAATTTTCGGGTGCCGGACCCTTTGATTTGCAAGGGTCCGGCTTTAGAGTCAACTTCGTGCAAATCGCAACTTAACACACTGTTCAGAATACGGCGCGAATAACCTCACGTGGTAAATTTTGAAGCGGTGGATGGTTCAGGGATTGGACAATTTAAACCCAGCCCCTTCGAGAATCACGAAGGAGCTGCCACCCGAAAATTCAAGTTCGAAAGCTGGCCCACCCGCCCGGTGCTTCCTGTGCCGCCAGCGGACCGACAGCCTTAGCACGTCCGCGATTTGATTAGGCAGGATCGGGCAGATGCGTCGTGCCGCACCAATTCGCAATGGTGGATGAATTGGATACGCCTCCGGTAATATACTTATCATACCAACATATAGTTATTATACAAGCACATGCAACCGCTCGGAGTGCCATAGTCACGGCAGTATCGGTTTGGCGCTCGATTCCGTATTGGCTGAGGCTTTCGCGCTGCCAGCGCGTCGATTCTGACCGAACTCGCGGACGTGATGCACAAGATGCACTCGCATCTCTCAGATCGGTTCCTTGATGTCTATGTCGCTGCCGTTATCGTGACGGCAGTAATCTGGAGGTGGATTCTCCGTCCCGCGCTTGCACGACGGCAGCATCGAAGCGTTGCCGCACTTTTGGATCTTTTCGATCCCGGAACCGCGGAAATGAGCGGCGATGACTCCGTTCGGGGTTGGTACAACCGACCTTCTGCATTCGGTTTATACCAAGGGCGACCGGCGGCGATTCTAACCCGACCTGGCCTGGCCGGAAACATTCGGTTCCTAGTGTCCGGCCATTTTTACTTGCCGTTCGAGGTCAGAGCAAAAACTTCTCTTGGGCTACTTGCGATTCGACAGATTCACAATTTTTCTCGATTTCCAATGTGGTTTCTACTTCTTTGGTTTTTGGATTTTCATCGCTTCATAGCTCCCGGAATTTCACTCTGGAAGTTGCTTATAGCTTTAATCGTGCTCTATTCGGTGCTTATGTTGGCGATACGTAGCTACGCGAGGTGGGCAGGATACGCTGATAATCCTGACGAGGTAAAGTGGCAAGTGCCGTGTCCTGGTTCGCCGCCCTTGCTTTACAAAACATACTCTCCCTCTAGAGTTCGCCCCGTGATCGATAGCCCCGAAATGCAAGACTCAATCGGGCGCCTAATGGGCAATCGTCAGGTTAATCTCCTTCGCTCGCCCGGTGAAATCAGTATCTATCGCAAACTTCGAAAACGGGATGACTCGACGCTGGAAGCACATTGCACATACCGAGGAAGATTGCTTGCTCCAGACGTCGTTCGAGATACGCTCGCTGACCTTTCAACTCTCTGCTCGATTATCGAGCGAGTGATCCCGCCTGATGAGTTGGTCAATCCCGCTGCACCGAGGCAACGTTAACTTGTGGGGAAATTCTTTATCCGTGAGACGCGGTCATACGAATGGTGGAGTTATGTAGGACAGGCTTCAGCCTGTCTTCTTTTGTTTTTTTCGCGCTCGTCGAAGTCAAAATCAGACAGGCTGAAGCCTGTCCTACTCGATCTTCAAAACTTGGCGGGAAGTTTGTGAGCCAAAGCCTCTGCCACGCATCTGCCAACGATCACCTCAATTTGAGCGTTTAATCGTCAGATTTGCATTCTTCCCGCGCCGGTTGTATGGTTCCAAGGGGCCGGACGAAAAACGCCCGCGGTGGAATTCTCCCGGAAGGCCACGGCGACCCAAGACGGTAGCAAGTGTCCTCTGATAACGTTCTGCAATCCCACGTTACGATTGAGCGTGGGGGTTTAGCTGGCGACCACTGACGCCGCCAAGAGGGCGACACGAAATCCTTCGAAGGAAATTAACTCATGGCTGACGAAAACCCACCAGCTTTGACGAGTGACTCAAGCAAGGAACCCCCAAGAGTTTCGCCACCCCAGCGCTACACACGCTCGAAGCGCGGCCGAAACATACTGATCGTAGTGATCGTGCTGGTGCTGATCGTGGGCGGCGTCTTTTTGTGGCGGTATTTCAATACCTACGAATCCACGGACGATGCGCAGGTCGATGTCCATCTCTATCCCGTCAGCGCTCGTATCTCCGGTTACGTCACCAAAGTAAATGTCGGCGACAACCAGTACGTGCAGCAAGGGACCGTGCTCGTCGAGATCGATCCGAAAGACTATGAGGTCGCCGTCGAGCAGGCGAAAGCGAATCTGGCGAGCGCGGAAGCTACAGCCCAGTCGCTGAACATCAATGTTCCGATTACTTCCGTGAACACCTCGAGCCAATTGAAGTCCACCGCATCCGCTGTCGAAAGCGCCGATGCTGGAATTATCGCCGCCGAAAAGCAGCTTTCCGCCGCGCATGCGCAACTGGAACAGGCCCAGGCGAACGATGTGAAAATACAAGACGATGTCGTCCGGTACAAAGCTCTGGTGGATAAACAAGAGGTCGCCGCGCAAGTTTACGATCAGGCGTTGGCGGCGGCAAAGGCCAGCACGGCCTCGGTAGCGGCAGCCCGTGACAACGAGTCAGCGGCGCAGCAATTTGTGCAGCAGGCGCGCAGCCATTTGGGGGCCTCGGAAGCCAGCCACCAATCCGCCGAAACCGGCCCGCAGCAGGTGTCCTCGACGCGTGCCCGTGCGCAAGCCGCTCTCGCCGATGCCAATCAAAAGCGCGCCGCCCTCGAGCAGGCGGAACTAAATTTGCAATACACGAAAATCGTTGCCCCGGTGAGCGGCCAGGTGAATAAGACAGTGGTCGTCGGGATGAACGTCCAGCCGGGCCAGGAACTGCTCACCGTGGTTCCCCTCGATGAAGTCTGGATCACCGCCAACTTCAAGGAGACGCAGCTCAGGCGCATGAAAGTCGGGCAGAAATCCGAAATTCATGCGGACTCGAGCGGGAAAACGTTCAAGGGCCACGTGGACAGCATTGCCGGCGCCACCGGCCCGATTTTCAGCTTGCTGCCGCCGGAAAATGCCACGGGCAACTACGTCAAGATCGTGCAGCGCATTCCCGTGAAGATCGTTCTCGATCCGGGAGAAAACCAGGATCACCAGCTTCGGCCGGGCATGAACGTTGTGCCCAACGTCTACCTCCAATGAGTTCCGCGGCGACCCTCACAGCCGGCCAGGACATCTGGCGGCCTAGATTTAATCCCTGGCTGATCGCCGTCGTGGTGGCGCTGGCCGCGTTCATGGAGGTCCTCGACACCAGCATCGCCAACGTCGCCTTGCCGTACATGGCGGGGAACCTCGGCGCAAGCAACGACCAAAGCACGTGGGTATTGACTTCGTATCTCGTCTCGAATGCCATTGTCCTCCCGATCAGCGGCTGGCTCGCCGGCGCGATTGGACGCAAGCGCTTCTTCATGATCTGTCTGTTCATTTTTACCGTGAGTTCCCTGCTTTGCGGGATCGCGCCGAGTCTCGGCCTGCTTCTGTTCTTCCGCGTGTTGCAGGGCGCGGGCGGAGGCGGGCTTCAACCCATGGCACAGGCCATCCTGGCGGACACATTTCCGCCCCAACAGCGCGGCCTGGCATTTGCTCTGTACGGCATCACCGCCGTCACCGCTCCGACGATCGGCCCGACTCTGGGCGGATGGATCACGTTCAACTATTCCTGGAGGTGGATTTTCTTCATCAATCTGCCTGTTGGCTTGCTGACTCTGTTTTTGGTCTTTCGCTTCGTTGAAGATCCTCCCTATTTGGCGCGCATCAAGGCCGCTGGCGTGAAGCTCGACTACATCGGCATCGCCCTGCTCACACTCGGCGTCGGAGCGTTGCAAATATTGCTCGACAAGGGCCAGGAGGACGATTGGTTCGGCTCGAACTTCATCACCACCTTGGCCATCACGGCCGTTGTGTGTTTGATCGGGCTGGTGATCTGGGAATGGTTTCAAAAAGCGCCGATCGTTGACGTGCGATTGTTCAAGAGCTTCAACTTTGCCAGCGCGAATTTGATGATGTTTACTCTAGGAATCATGTTGTTCGCCAGCCTGGTTCTGATGCCGCTGTTCCTCCAGACGCTCATGGGATACACAGCACAGGTCGCCGGCCTTGCGATTTCGGCCGGTGGCCTGATGTTGCTGATTGAAATGCCCATCATGGGCACGCTCACAACAAAACTTCAGGCGCGATATCTTATCGCATTTGGGTGGATGTGCCTGGCCATTGCCATGTACTATTCCACGAAGCGGATTGACCTGGCGGTAAGCTTCAGCGCGGCGCTATGGCTACGCGTGGCACAGGTTGTGGGCATGGGGTTTCTGTTTGTGCCGATCTCGCTGGTGGCCTATATTGGAATTCCGGCGGAGAAAAACAATGCGGTCTCCGGTCTTGTTAACTTCATGCGCAACATGGGAAGCAGCGTTGGGACTTCCATCGTCACCACGATGCTCGCCCGGCGTTCTCAATTTCATCAGGAAATTCTCGTCGGCCATATGACCGTAGGCAACCCGAGCTTGCAAATCGCGGTTGCGGGTCTTACACAACAATTAGCCTCCTCGGGCCTGGATCGGCACAAAGCCCAAATGACGGCCTATGCCCAGTTGTATCAGGCCGTCCAAGCACATGCGGCCAGTCTGGCGTATATCGATACGTTCATGGTTCTTGCGGCCGGGAGTGCGTTGATGTTTTTTCTGTCCTTCGTCCTGAAGAAAAACGATCCCGGCGGTGGGGGTACCGTGGAGGTAGGATAAGTGAGCGAGTTTTAGGAAGTAAAGGAGGTTGAGGAAGCAAAGGAAATGCTGTCGTCCCGAGAGCGTGTGGGCAACGGTCCTAATCCTCTACATCCTTTACCTCCCCAACCTCCTCCACTTCGGCATACGTCGCCGTCGAACGTAAGAAAGGGGGCTCTGCCAAAGCGCGATGATCAAAATCGTCACAGTGGAACGCGAGTACGGATGCGGCGGTGGTGAAATCGCCAAGCAGCTTGCCGACCATCTTGGCTGGAAGCTTTGGGATCACCGCCTGACGGAAGAAATTGCGCGGCTGGCGAATTGTCCCGAGACCGTCGTCGAACAACGAGAGGAACGCACCGATCCTCTTTACTATCGCCTCTTCAAATCGTTTTTGCGCGGGAGCTACGAAGGCAGCATCAACGCGCACAAACTGAATCTGGTCGACAGCGAAAACATTATGAAGCTCACCAAGCTCGTCGTCGAGCATGCGGCAAGCAAGGGGAACTGCGTCATTGTGGGAAGAGGCTCGCAGCTTTTTCTCAAGGACCGCCCCGACACATTCCGCGTGTTTCTCTATGCCCCTAGGGATAATAAGATACAGCGCGTGATGGCGCGCGGAAAAAACGAGAACGAGGCCCAGGAACTCGTGGATACCGTCGACCAGGAGCGAGCGGGTTTCATCGAAAAGTATTTCCACGTCCAGTGGCCCGACCGTGCCGTTTACCACGCCATGATCAATACCGCGGCCGGCGATGAAACCGTCGTCCAAATGATCCTGAATTTCATGAAGACCTTCGATTCGTCTCTCACGTAGAACGGGCTTCAGCCTGTTTGGTTTTGATTTCACTCCCGCGCACTCTACATAACACCATCCGCAAGCTCCTCTTCTC
>JBEKCU010000119.1:0-19211 GCA_050014735.1 Candidatus Acidiferrales bacterium
GCAATGCTTGTAGGTGGATGCCGGATAGTTTTAGTTTTTGAACGGTTCTCCCGATGCCTAAGAAGTCAAAAGAAGACAGGCTGTCCCTCGTCTCGCCTCGGGATAAAAAGCCTGTCCTACGTAAACCTAAGATCGAGGATTATTACGCGCCGTTTCCTCGGCAGAAGGAATTTCACGCATCACGTGCCAAGTATCGATTGTTCGGAGGGGCTGCGGGGCCGGGGAAGACGAAGGCTTTGCTGTATGAGGCGATTTACCAGGCCCATTTGCATCCGGGCGTCGATACGTTGCTGTTGCGGCGGACGTATCCGGAGCTTGAAGCTTCGCTGATTACTTACTTTCGCAGAGACGTGCCTCGTGAGCTGTACGAAAAATATAATGAAGCGAAGCATACCGTCACGTGGCTGAATGGTTCGACGACGCGGTTTGCATATTGCGACAGCGAGAACGACGTTTACCGGTATCAGGGCGCTGAATATTTATTTATCGGCGTCGATGAGCTGACACACTTCACGCTGAAACAGTGGCAATTTCTGACCAGCAGAAACCGTTGCCGCATTAAGGGCGCAAAGCCCTGCATGGCGGGGGCGACCAACCCGGGCAACATTGGACACGCCTGGGTGAAGGCGCTATGGGTGGATTGCGTGCCCGCTCCGGGGATGGACCGTCCCGACCAGTACGATCCTGACGATTACGAATTCATTCACGCCACGATTCAGGACAATCCTCTTTTCAAAAACGACGCGGAGTACAGGAAGACGCTCGGGCAATTGCCGGAGGCGCTGCGGCGTGCGTTTCTGGATGGCGAGTGGGACGTTTACGCGGGGCAGTATTTCGATATTTTTGCGCCGGCGCGTCACACGGTGCGGCCTGAGCAGGTGCAGCTCGAGGCCTGGACGCCACGATGGATTTCGATTGACTGGGGATTCGAGCATCCCAGCGCGGTGTATTGGCACGCGACGCGCAACGACGGCACCGTGGTGACCTATCGCGAGTTTGTGCAGAACCGGTTGTCGCCGCGCATGCTGGCGGCTGCTATTGCGGAGCGCAGCGTCGATCGCCTGGGCCGCGTTGAGCGCATACGCGATATTTTTCTTTCTCCGGATGCGTTTGCGCAACGCACGGCGGAAGCTTCGATCGCGGAACAGTTAGGCGATGGGCTAGCGGCCGCGGGGTTGCCGCGTCCGAGCCCGGCGGATAACGATCGCGTGGGCGGCTGGATGCTGATGTATCAGGCGCTGGAGGCCGATCACTGGGTGATTGCGGAAAATTGCACGCGGTTGATTGAAAATTTGCCGACCCTCACGCGCGACCCGGCAAATGTGGAGGATTGTCTGAAATGCGATGGCGACGATCCTGCGGACGCGGCGCGCTATGGATTGAAATCGGCGCTTGAGCCGGGGCGCGCGCCGGCGGAGGTTGTTGCGGCGGAGAGAGTCACAGCGGTCGATCCGACTTCGCGCGCGATTTGGCTGAAGAAATTTTCGGCGGAGGAGTCGAGGAGGGTGGCGCCGGTAGTGCCGAGAAGGTGGAGGCCGAGAGGGTGGTAGAGGACTTGGGTGGCACAGGGATTGAGTGGCACAGGCTTCAGCCTGTGTGGGGTTGGAATTGTGCGATTGCGGTGTTTTGAGCTTCCAAAAGTCAAAGGCACACAGGCTGAAGCCTATGCTACCGGTGGCGCTGATGAAGGTATCGGTGACGGTTTGAATGGTGCTGAAGTTGACGGTTATTCGATTGGACGGGAGGCACTGGACCAGGGCCAGTTTTCGGGGCGCTTCGCAAGGCCTGCGGCTACGGGATTTCGTTCGATGTAGGAGCGAATTCGGCTGGCTTCCTCAGGACCACGAATCCAGTGGTCGAAGGATTCGTCTTGCCAGAATGCGGCGCCGGTACGGTGCAAGATTCGGTTAGCCTCGCGGGCAGTAACGCCTTTGATTTGCTGGGTGATCTCAGCCAGGGGCGACTGTGGGCTTAGCAGCACGTGAATATGATTCGCCATGACGGTGAAGGCTCGCAGCGTGAATAGTTTTCGTCGCTGGGCAGTCTCTAGGGCCGTAAGTACGGCTTGCGCGACCTCGGGAATTTTCAGCCACAGTGGGCCGGTTTGGGCTCGGTCCAGGGCGCGATCGTAGTCTACGAAGGCTTGGCCCGCGGACTGTTCGGTTTGTCTTTTGGGTCGAAATTGAGAGGGAAGCGATCCGTGGAGACGCCAGGTGATGAAGATGTCTTGGCCGGGCGGGTGCCAATGTGGAAGATTGCGTCTGTAAAATGTCATTGTTCGTGACGGGAAGAGTAGCATAGGCTTCAGCCTGTGTGGTTTTAGTTTTTAGGAGGATGGCAATCGAAACAACGCGCAGGGAAATTCAGTGTTGCCGGGGAGATTTTGGCGTGGTCACATCCATGGAGCGACAAAGTCAAAAGCACACAGGCTGAAGCCTGTGCCACTGGTGCTGCAAAGGCTACGCGTCTCTGGTATCGATCAAGACTTTCGGCAGGAACGGAACGACGATCAAGATTAGCGCGGTGGTGCCGGCGTTGAGCCAGACCAGGTTGAAGAACGTCATGATGTGGTGATCGACCAGCGCGGAGCCGATGATGTCGGAGAGCGCGGCGGCGAGGTTGCCGACGCTGATCATTAGCGCGAAGCCGAGGCTTTCGCTTCCTTTTGGCGTGGCGCGCGCGGCAAGATCGAGGAGCGCGACGACGGCGATCGCGGCAACGAAGCCGCCTTCGCTTTCGATGATCATCGCGGCCATCCGCGACCGGTAATACAAGTATGCCAGCGTGCCCAGCACGTTGACGATGATGCTGACGTACAGCATCGTTCGCAGGCTCCAGCGGGTGCAAAAAGTGCCATAGAAGATCGAGCCGATCATTCCGAACGCGCCGGAGAGCACGATGATCGTGCCGAGAAATTGCTGCGAAAATTTCAACGTGTCCATCTGGTAGTAATACAGCGGCGTGGAGAACCCAGGCGTGATGTAGAACACGAACTGGAAGGCTACGGTCCACCACAGAATCTTGGACTTCATCAGGATCTTGAATTGGGCCTTGGCGTCGATCCAGGCCTGCGAATTTCTCTTCGAGACTTTCGGTTCCTTGAGGATCCAGAACGCGAACGGCACGACGGACAGGCAAACGATCGCGCCGGTGATCGTCGTGAGTCCAAACGCGCGGACGGCGAGAAACGCGCCTAGCGGGCCGCCCAGCAATCCGCAGGCATTCATTACGAAATTTCGCGCGGAGTTCAGACGGCCGGTCGCGCCGTCGCGCTGGCCGGCTTCGACGGTGAGGCCGCCGGCGACAGTGCTGCCGACGACGAGCATGCAATTAACGGCGACCATGGCGGCGAGCACAGCCGCATACGTGCGCGGCACAATGCCGACCACGAGATACAAGGCGGCCGCGACGATCGCGCTCAGGACCATGTAGCTTTTCCGGCGCGTGCCGAACAACGGAAAGCTATCGATGAAAATTCCGGCCAGCGGTTTGCAGTACCACGCGAACGTGCTGACGGCAAAAAACGAGGACATCGTCTCGCGCGACACGTGCAGATCGGCCTTCAGCAGATTTTGGAACGGCAGCCGCAGTACAGCCGGCTGAGACATGGTGGTGGCGAAGACGCCAGCGCAAATCAGAATGGCCCAGCGCGTGACGCTGGGTTCAGTAGCGGACGGGGCGGCTTCGACGGCGGTTGGATGAGTGGACGCGTCGATTTTGGTCGCGGCTTCACCCGTTACTGCGTTTGCCGCGGCTGCATTGAGGAATGGCTCGGGATTTTCGGCGCTCATATATGTTTGCCAAAAGTAGGACAGGCTTCAGCCTGTCTTCTGTTGACTTTTGCCGCGCCGCTGCAATTGAGCCGATCCGAAAAAATATAGGCCACGCTTGTCATAATGAACATTTGCGCGAGAGTTGTCATCTCAAAAATGTAAGAGTGAAGCGCTGAGGTATAACATCCGCAATCGATCGCGTCCCGCTCTGACGGAACTGAGGGATCCTGCGCGCTTTCAGGGTGCCAAATCATTGGCCGGACCCGGAACCCAGGGCGTTGCCCTGGGCTAGCATCCACCGGCGCTTTCAGCGCCAGAAGTTGACGATGGATGGTTGCAGCAACGGCTATAAACTTTATGGGATTTTTGACGGCAGAGGCACTAGATCGTCGGTTGGGGCAGGGGTCTCGGCGTCTTTGGCTCTCACGATGATCTTGGGGAGCAGAAGGACGAGTGGGACAGCGATGAAGGTGATTGCGGCGTTGGCCAGGACCAGGGTATTGAATTGCAAATGGTAGACGTCGAGAAGCTTGGAGCCGAACCAGTCGCTGCCGAATAGCGTCAAGTTGCGGACGCTCATCATCAGTGAGAAGCCGAGGCCTTCGCTGCCTTTGGGCGTGGCTCGCACGGCGAGATCCATCATGGCGACTTCGGCGAGGGTGTAGCCGAAGCCGTTGAAGCTTTCGATCACGCGCGCCCGGGTGATGGTTGAATAAAATAAATAACCGAGATTGGCCGCGGTGCCGAATAACAGGCAGGCGAAAAGCAAATTGCGAAGGTTAAACCGGCGGCATGCGTAGCCGCCATACGCGGCTGCGGCGATCATGCCGAACAGGCCGCTGAGGAATGCCAAATAACCCTGTCCCTGCACGGTGAAGTGGAGATCGTTTTGCTGCTTGTAAAAGACGGCGGTGGCGATGCCGGGCGCGCAGTAAAACAAGGCCATGAATCCGGCGGCCGCCCACATCGTTTTCGCTTTTCCGATTGTGACTAACTGTTTCCCGGCATTGCCCAAAAGAAGCTGCGAATCGATTTTAATTTGGCGCTCGTGCAGGAAATAAACGGTTCCCGGCACGACCAGAAACATGATGCTGCCGCAGGCTAGAGCTGTGAGACCGAAGGCGATGCTGGCCAAGAAACCGCTGGCGGGCCCGGCGGCGAGAACGCAGAACTGCTCCGCAAAATTGCGAACCGAAGAAACGCTACCCGATCCGGAACTGGCTTGCGCGGCCTCGACCATGTAGCCGCCCACGGCCGTGCTCGTGATCACCATGAACAGGTCGATGACGATCCCGACCGAGAGCAATTTGTTGTACTGGTGGGGAGTGAAATACAAGGCGAACCACGCCACGGTCGCCATCAGCGCGCCGACGATCATGTAGCTTTTTCGGCGGGTGCCGAACAGCGGGAACGCATCGGTAATAATTCCGACAAAAGGTTTGAAGTACCAGGCCAGGCCGATCCAGAAGAAAAAGGCGGCGTTGGCGGCGCGGTCGGCGTGCAGCTCGTTCTTCAAGAGATTTTGAATTGGAATGCGGCCGAGGACTTGAGGCTGGGCCAGCGTGGTGCCGATAACTCCAATGACGATGACAATGGAGGCGAAAAGCAGCGTTCGAGGTTCTTTCGGGATGGCGGATTGATGATTTGGCGGAATCGTTTCCGGCGTCATGGGTATTTTGTGGAACGCATGTCGAACGGCTCAACGCAACGAAGACAGAGTAGCACGAAGGAACACGGAGTTTCACGGACAAGTGCTGGGAGTGGAGGCTTTTAGTAGGACAGGCTTCAGCCTGTCTGGGTTTGACGTTATTTGAAGCGAGACAACTTGCTTCATCTGAAACGACACAAACTTCCGCACTCGACGCTACAGAGAATCCATGTAATGAAGCATGCTTGCGGTTTCAGAATTCAAAAGCAGACAGGCTGTCCCTCGAAGCGTCTCGGGATAAAAAGCCTGTCCTACCTGGAAAACATGTCTCGAAAAATAGTTTTGTGGCTGGGGCAACGATTGCGGAGCCGGTATGTGCGAATGCTGGAGGACGATGTGGCTCGGCTGCGGGCGGAGAATCGCGCGCTGGTGAATTCTCTGCTGGGGACGGCGGGATTTCCGCCGGTGTCCATTGAGGACGACTTACGGCGCGGCAGCGTGGCTTTGCCTGCGGTACGGAAGCGGACCTGGACGCAGATTGCTCGCGAGCGGGAACTGGCGGCAGGGCGAGAGGCGCTTGCGGGGCGGGGCGCACTGGAGCGAGGTTCGGCGGGGAGGGCGGCGGACGGGAAGTAACACGGTGAGTGAGCGAAGATAGTGCAGTTCCGCATTTACAAATTACTTTTCTTGGTGATTCATGGCCACTACGAAACCTCAGGAAAGATCGCTAACCGACCGTGCGCTCGATCGAATATCGCCTCAGCCGCCAGCACCTCCGCGGCCGGCACCGCCGGCGGTGAATAAGAGCGCCTGGGAAGAATCTGTCGACAAACACAAGCTAAACACATTGACAGTAAGACAGGTCGGGCTTATCGTCTTCAATGAAACGCAGCCATTCACGGATAGTGACAATGCTAACGATACGATTGGCGGCGCTCGGGAGAAAGTGGCGCACACGTTGATCAATGCGGACTCGAAGTTTGGAAAAGAGCGGCCTAGAACAGCTCATCCGATTGAGCCAACGGCGAATCAGTTGAAGAACCCACGAGTAAAGCGAGCCTACGAATCGTCGCTGGCTGCTGCCCGCGATGCGTACTTGAGTGCACACGATCCGACGGGACGAGCCACTAACTTCCAATTTCTTACGAATGCTAGCCGGTCCAACATAAGGTTCAAGGTTGGCACGCCCGAAGGATTGGCTATCAAGACACAATCTGGGCCATTCAACAATTCCTACACAGGAGGGGATGTTCCATCTCGGCACGTATATGTCGATCCCTATGGAAAATAACCCTCTCCCGTCGAGGACAATATTAGCGCTCGTAATGTTCGCGCCTGGTTGTCTACTGGTAAGCGCGATTCCTCAGCGTGACTCGAAGCGAAAGATTGAGTGCAAAATACCCTCGAATGCGGCGACATGTTACTGGGCGCATGGCCGGCTCAGTTTTTATAACGGCACGCCATCGTATCGGCTTTGGAAGATTGGGACGCATCGAATTTTGGCGATCCATAGTGGGCGGGGTTTCAAGGCGGATGACGACAAGGAGAACGAAGACCCGGAAATGCCGTACAACGTGGATCATGCTTTCAAGACGCCTAGTGGCCAGATTTATGCCGATTTTGAAATCTGTCCGCTGGAGCCCGAAGTCGCTGGCCACATGCAGGATGTGTGTATCGAATCGGCGAAGAACATTGTGGTGGAGAGATAGCATCTTCTCGACCGAACGATCGGCTCGAGATGCAGTCCCGGGCTGTTGGACAATTTATTTCCAACGTCCGGCAAAGACGGTCTTCAGGTGCATAGCATTTACACCAATATGCGCGGAAATAATTAGGGAGCTCGCAATTCAATTACCGCTGCTGATTACCCTGAGTGCGCTGTTAGCTTCTGGCTCGGCGACTTCCACGCCGCAAGCGTTGCGCCGCGCCGATCTGCTTCGCTGGCTTGGCTGCCTAACTCAGAAGGAAGCCATCGTGGGTTTGGATCGGTCTTTCTCTGGGCCGGAGAACCTGCGGACTCGATATATCTTGGAAGTTCAAGGATGGGGCGTAGACAGGCATCCCGTTCAAATCGCGGACAGGGCCGTTTAACAACTCGGATTTGAACAGTGTGCCGTCGCGGCAGGTTTAGATGAACACGTATGGAGCGGAATAGGCAGCGACACGATCATCTTGCTGGGACGACGAAAGACTCGCTGCACGCACACGAAGTGCGGGCGATGGTTCTTCGATAACTTCCAACACACTTCACCGTTACTTTCGCTTAGCCACGCCTTCCCAAACAAAATTAAACCAGAAAATGGCAGAAGAGAGAAAGACATAACCATTCCAACAAACAATGTCACTTTCACGAATGCCGAAGCCCACTCGCACTCGGTTACGCAGGCAAACGTGCCTTGCGCAACTGGACGCGGCGCTTAGCGTGCTTCAAGCTGCGGTGGACAACCCGACGCCATTTGCGGCGCTGGTGGCAACCGACAGCTGGACGATTACCGTCACCGCGCCTTGATCGGAGCGACAAAGCAAGACCGTCGCTGATTTTGCTTTTTCTGCGTGCGCCTGACTGCGCGGTTGGGCCCGACCGGGGGACAAGAATATTGACCCCTACGCCTTTTTAATCAGGCGCACTAACCAGAGCAGGATGCAGGCGCCGACAAAGGCCACCAGGACCGATCCGAGCAGGCCGCCGGTGGAATAGAGACCGAGCAGGCCGAAGACCCAGCCGCCCAGGACTGCGCCCACCATGCCGATGAGGATGTCCATCAGGATGCCGAAGCCGCCGCCCTTCATTACTTTGCCGGCAAGCCAGCCGGCGATGAGCCCAACTACGATCCACCAGATCAATCCGCCACCGATCATTGAGAACCTCCTATAGGAGCCTTCTCGAATCGCCCTAGTTGTATCACAATAGCCGATTGAGAATCTTCAGATTCGTACAGCAAGAACTGGGCCGCCCGGCCTGTCTTGTTGGCTACCAGATGCAGGGGACGATCGACTTTACTTCACAGCTGTATTGGATGTATTCCTCACCGAAGCGCTGTTTCATGAAATTTTCTTCCTGGGCCGATTTTAGCTTCATGCCAATGAACGCGGCGACGAAAGCCAGCAGGCCGCGGATCTCACCTATAGCGATCGCTGTGCCCAGAAGCGCGAGCGAGAACCCTGCGTAGATCGGATGACGCACGATCGAATATGGGCCAGTGCGGATCAGTTCGTGCTCCTTTTTGATTGTTACCGTACCACTCCAGTTTTGGCCTAGATACAGACGCGCCCATATTGCGAAGGCTATGCCTGCCACAGTCAGAATCAGGCCGGTCATAGCGGCGGAGTCGCTATCCGGCACGAATCGACGAGCCAGGAGGCCGAAGCGTGCGGCGGTTCGGAACAGCAGCAGAAAAGCGAGAAGGAAGAAAAACAATTGCGTCAAGCGCGAACTCAGCGGCCGGGAATGTTCCGTAGGCTTGGTCCGCACGGAGGCAACTAGCCAGACGACGACCGCGGCTAGCCAGGCTAAGGTGATGTCGTGCTTGACATTGATAGGCATGACCCCGGCCCTCCTTGTCGTTCGTTAGATTTTCCCGCTGGTTGGATGCTCATCCGGCGCGTTGTGGTGTTTTTTTCCTGACCCATTTGTCTTTAACGATCCCGGAGAGCCGGGAATGCCTTCCCACTGAAAAACATGACAAATCAGATCACAAATATGTCGGATGTGGAGTTGTTGAATGGCGGGAGCGCTGCTCCGAACGATGGGAGCGTTGTGGCGTTGGATGGCAGTGCCGGTGGCGGTGGGCAGGCACGACATGCCGTGCCCATACAGGGTGCGCCTGTAGGCGCCGCTCTCGGCGGACAAACTGCGCTTATCGCGAAGGCGCCTTTGGGGATCGATGGCAAGCCGGCGGCGCATTTGCAGGACGCCGTGGCGAAGCTTGCGCTGGGTCCGAGCAATGAGCGGCTCGAAGAGCTGCGGCCCGATCTGGTGAATGCTCTGCGTGAACTCGAAGTGGAGTATCGGCAGGAGGGAATTGTTGCGCGGCGGCATGAGATTCGGCGGATTCGGCAGGCTCGGCTGTTCTGGCAGGGGTTGCAGTACGCCTGGTGGAATCCGCAGGATATGACGTGGAATCTGCCGTACGAATCGAAGCTGTATGACGACAGCGCAGCGGCGGAGATGCCGCGCTACCAGTTTGTGACGAATTTGTATCAGGCGTTTGGGCTGTCGTTCATTTCAGTACTTAGCCAGGACGTTCCGGCGACACGGTTTTATCCGCAGTCGGCGCAGTCGATTTCGGATATCACGACGGCGCAGGCGGCTTCGCGCGTGTCGGAGTTGGTGGAGCAAAATAATCGCGTGCAGCACTTGCTGACGGGCGTTGCGTTTTATTTGTGGACGGATGGAAAAATCGGCGGGTATGTGCGCTACGTGGCCGATTCGCAGCGGTTCGGTTCGCATGACGAGCCGGTGATTGAAGAGCATTTCGTGCCGCTGGGGGACGATGCGTATGTTTGTCCTGGGTGCGGGAATGAGCAGGGAGTGGGGGCAGTAGGACAGACTTCAGTAGCTCAGGGTTTGAATTCGGTGGAGGGAGCCGAGACTTCGGAAGGCTTGAGTCGTTCGGGCGGCGCGGGGAGTTTGGACGGAACTGTGGGAGGGGGCGGCGGTATTTCTGGGGCCGGGCTGGGGGATTTTTCGGAAGTCAAAGGCAGACAGGCTGAAGCCTGTCCTACTTTGCTTCCGCCTGTGATTTGCCGGGGCTGCGGGGCGTCGCTGGGGCCGGAACATTTTAAGCCTGCGGCGCGGGTGGCGATTCCGTTGGTTACGGGAGTGCGCCGGGTGGCTAATGGGCAGGAAGTGATTTCGGTGGTGGGCGGGCTTGAGTTGAACACGCCTGTTTGGGCGAACGAGATGCACGAGTTTCCTTACCTTCAGTGGTCGATGGAGGTGCATCGGGCGAAGTTGAAGGCCAGCTATCCGCTCGCGGCGGATAAGATTCAGATGGGCGGTCCGCAATCGGCGGACGAAGTGTATGCGCGGGCGACTCGCGTGGCTGTGTCGCAGGGGATGCCGGTGACTCATCCAGGTGACGCGCTATTCAATTTAATTACGTTTTCGCGAACGTGGATCAGGCCCTGGGCGTTTTACTCGATCGAAGATAAATCCGTACGCGATGCGCTGCTGGCGCTGTTTCCCGACGGGTGCTACGTCGCGTTTGCCGGGGACACGTATTGCGAATCGCGGAACGAGTCGATGGACGATCGCTGGCGCGTGATGCATGCGCTTCCGGGCGATGGGCAGAACCGGCCTTCGGTGGGCGATTCGCTGGTGCAGATTCAGGAGCGGTACAACACGCTCTCCAACATTCAGGCGGAAACGTACGAGTACGGGATACCGCCGATTTACGCCGATCCGCAAGTCTTGGATTTCGATGCGCTGTCGAATCAGACGGCCGAGCCTGCCGCGCACTATCCGGCTCGCGCTCGCGCGGGACAGCCGCTCGCTGCTGGATTTTTTCAACCTGCGCCGGCGCAGGTGCCTCCGGATTTGGTGCGGCACCAACAGGATTTGATGGGACCTGTCGCGCAATTTTTGACGGGACTGTTTCCCGCCGTGTTCGGCGGCGAAATGGAATCGCAGAAGACCGCAACCGGTTATGCCATGGCGCGCGATCAAGCGCTCGGACGCTTAGGCCTGGTATGGCGGCGGCTGAAAACATTTTATGCGGATGTGATGTTGCTGTCGGTGGATTGCTTCCGCAAGAATCGTCCCGAGGACGCGGAGATTCCGATTCTGGGCCCGGGCGGGGAATTCGAGTCGCAGTGGATTCACCTGGCGGATTTGAAGGGGAACATTCAGGCGTATCCCGAAAGCGACGAGACTTTTCCTCGGCTGAAATCGCAGCAACGAGCCGTGGTGCAGCAATTGATGGCGTCGTCCGATCCGCTGATTCAGCAGGCGCTGGCCGATCCCTCCAATATTGGTTTTGTAAAGGGCGTGCTGGGATTGTCGGATTTGGTGGTGCCGGGAGAGGATTCGCGCAACAAGCAGCTTCGGGAGATTGATTTGTTGCTGCGGTCGGGACCCGTGGTGGTGAGGAGTCACGAGGCAGGAGAAACTCCGGCATCCGGCGATGGCTCGCAATCTTCTGTTCATTTAGTGCCTACGGTTCCTGTGGATTTGCTGTTCGACAATCACGCTGTGGAGCTTGAGGAGTGTCGGCGGTGGGCGAATTCCGATGCGGGGCAGGTGGCGCGCATTGAGAATCCTTCGGGGTTTGCGAATGTGAAGGCTCATGCGGAGGCGCATTTGAGGGCGATTGGATTGGCGTATGCGGCGGCCGGTAGCGGGCGAACTGCAACCGAGCCGGGCAGCGGAAGCGCTAGTTCGCGCCCAGGCGAACGATTCCAACGAGAATAAACATTACACCCCCGAGAAAGCACGCAGCCATGGGAGCCATGATACCTCCCATCCCTAAGTGGACGTTGGTTAGCGCGGGACTGATGTGATCCAGCAGAACGCCGCCAAAAAACAAGAAAAACAGCATCATGACGCCACCGCCAAAAAGCGAGGGAGCCGATGCCGTGCGGCAGATCATCACGCAACCCGCCAACCAGACAACCAGACCTGCGAGACCAGCGATCAGTGCGATGGGCACAACTTCGTAACTCTTGATGGCTCTAGAAAACGTCGCCCATTCAAATGCCAGGGCGCTCCCAAGAATCGTTAGCCCACCGAGCAGCATTGCGTGTTTACCGTAATTCATTTTGGCGGAGTTTAACATAAGGGATCGCACGAAATTTCGTGGCACAGGCTTCAGCCTGTGTGCCTTTGAATTCCACCAGGACAGTCGAAATTCAAAACCACACAGTCTGAAGCATGTGCCACTGGACTGGGTGTGCCACTGGACATGAGTGTGCGACCGCGAACAGGAGAAGAAATGAGCAGCGGAACGCAAACGGATTTGGATTGGGCTGGGATCGATGCGGGAAACGGCGCTTCCGGCGAGGCTCTGCCCGGAGGGATCAATGGCGCGGACGCCGCGACGAAGCATTCGGAATTCGCGTCGATGACCGACGAAGAGATACTGGGAATCGACCCGCCTTCGCCTTACGGCGGCTTCGATGCATTGGCACCGATGCCTGAGTGGCTGCAGGCGCTGGTGGGCGATCCCAAGCATGGGGCTGAGGCGCAGCAGCTTTGGCAGGAGCATCAGGCGTTTCGGGCGGCGTTTTCTTCGGCGGACGAGGCGCGGATGGTTTCGGGCGAGGCTCGTGCGTTGCGTGAACTTTTGCCTGGGGGCGCGCAGGAAGTGCAGGCGCTGCGGCAGATTGCTCAGGAAGTAGATTCGTTGCGGGCGGTGGCGCAAGAGGCGGAGTCGCTGAGGCAAAACGCGGCGGCGGTGCGCGAGGCTACACAGTCAGTGGAGCGGATTGACGCAGCGATTTTTTCCGGAGATGCGCGAGCGCAGTCGGAAGTGGTGGCAGAAATTGCGCGAGCGAATCCGGCGGCGTTTCGGTCGATGTTTGCGGAGGCGGCTAAGGTGCTGGCGGGGTTGGGTGCAGTAGGCAGGGAGGCAGGAGGCACGCAGCACGGAAACGGCGCGGCGAACGTTGCCGGACGCGGCGAAGCTGGCGGTATTTCGGAGGGCCGTCCTACCCTTCGCTTTGGCTCAGGGCAAGCTCTTGGCTCTGGCTCAGGGCAAGCGCTTCGCAAAGACGGCGAGGGATGGGGCACTCGAAATTCAGACCAACAGCAAAGTCAAAATCTGAATCCAAACCAGAACCAAAATCCCGACTCAAATCAAAACTCAAGCTCAAACCAAAATCGTTACGCCAGCGAACCCAATCAATTCGATGCGGGACGGGAAGCTCAAGGATCGGTAAACGCGCGAGCACGGAGTGGGCCGGACACGAACCTCGAATCACCCTTCGCGCGAGCTCAGGGCGAGCAAATCACCCTTCGCAGTCAGTCAGGGCAGGCGAATCAGCCTTCGCAATCGCTCAGGACAAGCCACTCACCCTTCGCCGAAGCTCAGGGCAAGCCGCACTTCGACCCGGCCGCGTACGCTTCGTTTGAGCGCGCGACCAACGACGTGGTGGCGCGGGACGTGCGCGGGTCGATCGGCGACACGCTGGCGCGCGTGTTGCCGGACGGCGTGGCCGATGGGGCGGCGAAGCGGATTGGCGACGATATTTTCAACGAAGTTCATCGCGCGCTGGCTGCGGACCGGACGCTTTCCGAGCAAGTGGGCGAAGTGTTGCGCGACCGGCGATTTGGAAATGCCGAGCAGCAGCGCGTTGCGGCGCTGCTTGCGGGACGGGCGAAGCAGCTCGTGCCCAGCGTGGCGCGGCGAGTGATCGGCGAATGGACCAGCTCGGTGCTGGGGACGGCGCGGACGAAGGCTGCGCGGCAGGCCGCGGCTGCGTCGCGCGTGGATATCGCGGCGCCGGGCGGATCGCTCGATTCCACGCCGCTGCGGGCGATGTCGGCGCGCGAGGTGGATTATGCGTCGATGAGCGACGATGAGATTTTGGGAATGTGATTCTGAGTTTCGAGTAGCACGGACTTTACGTGGCACATACTTCAAGCCTGTGTGGCATCTGTGATATTGGAATCTCGGCGGCTAAAGCCGCACTGATTCTGTGGGCTTATGTCGTGGCTAAAGCCACGACCCACAAAGATGTCCGAGTTGTCACACACGCTCTTCAGCCTTTGTGGTTTAGATCGACGTGTGTACTTACTCAAGTCCTTATCCGTTCAAGCTTGCATTTATTCAAAAGCACACAGGCTGAAGCCTGTGCCACTTAAACCAAGACTCAAACATCACGAATCACCAGTCGCTAGTCACCGGTCACCAGTCACTAATCACGAGTCACCAATCACCCTTCGCAGGAGCTCAGGGCAAGCCAGTCACCAGTCACTTTACAACCTGCACTCATACCTCCCCGGACGGCTCTCCGCCGCGGGGACATTCATAAGTAACTACAACTAAGGAGCAATCATGGCAGTTCAAAACAACGCACAGACAATCGCGTTGCAACTGGAGAAGGTGCGCGACAAAGTGCCCATTCTCTACGAGCGCGACGATGTTTTACTCAGCATGATTCAGCAACGCGGCGACATCGAGAAAGTCAGCTCGCGCAACATGCGCTTGCCGCTGCAACTGATTCCCGGTGGCAAGGCCGGCAGCTACAGCGCCGATGGCGGCGACTTGGGGCTCGGTTCGGGCACCACGTACGACGTGGCGCAGGTTTCGCCGATCTTTTTCCGGTTCGCCGTGCAAATCACGAAGCTGGTGGAGTACGCGTCGAACTCGCGCGAAAAGGCGATCGAAAATGCCGTGAAGCGCGAAATCTCGAACGGCATGAAGCAGTTCCGCTCGTTCCTCGACAAGGTGATTCAGACCGCGGGGAACGGCGTGCTGGGCACGATCAGCTCGATCAGCGGCTCCACATTCACAATGACAATTCCCACCGGCGCGGCCCTGGTGTATGTGGGCCAAACCATTCAAATTTACGATCCGACGCTCACAACCAATCGCAACGTGGCGGCCAGCGTCGTTTCCAACGTCACCGCCGCCGATCCAATCAACGCGCAAACCATCACCGTCGACAACGTGCCCAGCGGCACTTCCGTCAACGATTTGATCGTGCACGACGGGTTGACCGGTTCTCAGCCGGTGTCACTGTTCGGTATCAAGTATCATCAAAATAACGCGACCACCGGGACCTGGCTCAACCTAAACCGGGCGACCTATCCACAACAACTGCAAACCCCGCGCGTCAACGCCGGCAACGCTGCGCTGGTGCCCGGCTACGTGCGACTGGCCATCAACAAGGTCCGAAAATCGCTGGGCATCAACCAGCTTGGCAAGCTCATCGCCTACACCAGCGTCGAGCAGGAACACGCCTGGGAAAACCTGGGCATCACGATCAGCCAGGTAATCAAGGAAGGCGCAGGAAGCCGGGCGAACGACCTCGACCTGCTGTTTTCCGGCAAAAAGACGATGTCCGGCATCCCGATCAAGTCATCGATCAATGCGGATCAGACGCGCATCGACTTCCTCGATCTGTCGCACTGGGGACGCGCGGTGATGAAGGATATCGATTTCTTCGAGGTTGGCGGCCAAACCGTGTTCCCGATCTACGGGGCGAGCGGCGGAATTTCGGCGTCGTTCATTTTCTATTTCGACACCGGTTTCCAGGTGTGGAACGATTCACCGCGCAGCGGGAGCTATATCGATACGCTGGCGCGGCCTAGCGGATATTAGAAGTGTTGCTTGTGGGGGCACGATGAACGTGCCCCTGCGAGAACAAAGTGCTATTCTTGTTCTATGAGTCCTGAAGCCCACACCGCGTTAGTCGAATTGACGAACAACGTTAAGAAAAATACGCCGCGTGTGATCGAAAAACTGCGCGAGGCTGGGATCGATCAGCCCAATCCGGCGTTAGTTTATACCTCAGCGAAGTATTATGACTGTCTTGACCGACTTGCCAAAGAAGACAAGTAGCGTCGATCTTTGCATGCTGGGCGCGGGTTACGTGGAGTATATCCACGATGAACTCTTGGCGGTATTTTGGCCTTCGTCGAAACAAGGTGCGACTGCAGGTATCCGTGATCGGACATTGATCGAGTCAGCAGTCGCCAGACCGTTTTCTTCGGCCTTCGGGGAGGATATCTATCCGACGGTCTTAAAAAAGGGCATAGCACTGTTTCATTCGCTAGTCTCAAATCATGCTTTCGTCGATGGCAATAAGCGCACTGCGGTAACCGCGTTCGACCACTTTCTTCTCGCGAACGATTTCGTGCTGGGTATTCCGAATTCGACCATGTACGAGATTGCCACGAATACGGCATGCTATCGAGAGCGCAATGTGTCTCACGCCGCTGCGCTCGAGGAAATTGAAAACTTGACGACCACCCTGATTGCACCACTTGCAAGACTTAAGGCTGAACTTGCGGGTATAGATGCGCTGGAAGGTTCCTTCGAGTCCACCATGGCATTGCGCAACTGGATCAGAAAACATCCTCTAAACCGGCTCGTCTAATTCCCCTTTACGTAGCATCGGCCGCGGACAACAGATCGCGTATCGACCTAATCTCTTAGTGGAACAGGCTGTCCCTCGATCCGCCTCGGGATAAAAAGCCTGTTCGACCTGAACCCCATGATTTCTGTCATCCGCGAAACGCATGAAGCGCCCGCCGACGTCGCGTGTGCTCTCACGTTAGCGGGCGGCTGCAACCGGTTTGGCGAGCCGAATTACCGGGCGGTTTGGGGATGGTCGCGGCTGGACTGGATTGGCGGGAAATGGGAAGACCATGACGCTGGCGGCTCGCTTGTGCGCGAGGTGGTCGAGCTGCGGCGCGAACCGAAATATTTGCCGCACGATCGGTGGCACATCGAGCGGTGGATGCCGCCGGAGAGCTACGGTTCGCCGGAGCAATGGCATGCGCAAACCATTGAGATTGCAAACGGGCGCAGCGTTCCCGCGTTGGGTCCGTATCCTTCGCGCGGGGATTACGAGCACTGCTTCACGCTGGAGGGGCCGCGCGGCGAGTTTGTGCAACTGACGCCGGCGGCGGCGTGGCACATCGCACGGGTCATTGAGACCAGCCGGAATATTTCGCGATCCAAGAGAAGGGAAGCGCTCGACGAGCGGGAGCGGCGCCTCGATCGGGAGTATGACGCCTTTGCAGAGGCGGCTTTGTCGTAGGAAGTGAGACCAAAGGTCATCAGTCATTTCTTAGAGGGTAAAAATATCCAGGCGAAGCGTCAGGGGCTAAAGCCCCCGTTCGTCAAGACTCTTGTTGTCGCGGCTGAAGCCGCGACCCACAAAGACAAATGATTTTCCATCAACGAATCGGATTTCGAGAGGAGAAACAATGCAGCAAATTACTACAGCCGCGCACGACGGCAATCCGGCTCACTCCGTTACACTGACCGCAAGTTTTACGTTGGACACGCAAGATCCCAGCGATCATCAAACGGCGGCGGCGCTCGCCACCGCGTTTAATAATCGCAAGAGCAGCGCGACGATCACTGTCACGACTCCCGATCCTGCTACGGTGCTAATTCAGGTTACGATTTAGGCGGTCAGAAGGCTGACCCGCAAAATCACCGAAGAACTTGACTTGGACACGTTATATGACTATAAATGTAAGAGCGGAATGCACTCCGACGTGCTTTACGCCGCCCGAGTCGTTATTGGGAGTCGGTCGTTTACTCGCAACTTACTCTCCTTCTCTTGTATCAGTCTTGGGAAGAAAGGCGGCGGCCATGCTTCGCAGCTTCGACATTTTCGAGAAATTTCCTGACAGCTCGACCCTTTGGCGATCCCGCGTATCCGGACGGTTTGAAACAGAACGAAAAATACAGGAATTGAGCGAACATTCACGAAACGAGTTTCACGCAATGGACGCTTTTGTCAAGCAGCCCATAACCCCGAAGCGCACCCCGCGACCGGCGGCGAGAGCAGCCTCGAACGGATAGCACTTCCACCGAGCATTCGCATCAGAAATGGAAACCGAGCTCTGCCGTCATCGTGCGCGGCGTGACGTAGTGCGTGCCGCTGAACGTGGAGAGGAAGTTGTAGAGAGCTTCCTTGTTCGTCAGATTAATGACGGTGAAGCGGATGCTCCACTTGTAGCGCTCGCTGTTGAAGAGGTTGTCGTGTCCGAGGGCCAGATCGAACAGGTTCCGAGGCAATGTGCGCTGCGGGTTGTGGTCATCGTTCTCCGTGCCGGGCGCGGGTATCTTCACAAGCGTGGACCCCAGCGCGGCGGCGGGGCAAAGAAATGGCAGGGGTTTCGTCGGCGTGGCGGCCACTCCGTTGCAGGTCAGTCCGGCTTGAAACTCCTGGTCCGCGGAGAAGGGCAGCGCGGAGGCGTTGTTCATCATTGCTACGAAGCCAGCGGGAATCGCGGCCGATTGCGCATCCGCGGCGGACGTCGAGGAGTATTGGCACGTCACTGTTGGAGCGAGGCAGGGTACCGCGCCGGTCACAAGGCCACTGTCATAGCGCCAGTTGAATCCCATCCAGGGGCCGCGCTTAAAGGGCTGATATTGCGCGTGAGTGGTCTGCGCGAAAACCTCGTCGTGATCGATGCGGAATACGCCAGACACCGGAGGAGGCGCGATTCCACTGACCGTGGGCTGGAAAAAACGCGCCGCGACGCTCGACAACACGACAAACGCCGTCAGACCGTGAAAATTGGGAACGCTACCACGAACGGCAAAGCCGGGGATCTTGGAGTTGTACCATTCAATGGGGAAGGTAATGGGACTGGCTCCGAACACGTTGAAGTCGTACGCATTGTGCGTGTACTTCCAGATGTACTCGCCACTCAGGACAAAGTGCCTTCCAAACGCCTGTTCGAGACCGGCGTGGAATTCATTGCGAAAACCAGGCGTAAGGGGCGCGGTGGTGCAGTCATAGCGCTGGGCAAGCGTCATGATCGCGCTCACCACGGGATTCGTGCATCCCGTGCCTGAGAGGACCAGGTTTTCGTTGAACGGGCTTTCCAGCGTGCGCGCGTAGGAGACTCGCAGCACCGTATTTGTCCGCTTAATTCTATAGGCGACGCCGAGGCGCGGCTCGATTTGCCGGGAAATGGCGTCAAGCCCGTTATAGAAATCTCCGCGAAGACCAAGATTGATGGACCAAGGTCCGATGGTCATCGTGTCCTGAGCATACAGGGCGGTCTCCTTCACATCGGTGTGTCCGTGGTAGAAATAATACTGCCCGCCAGCGGCCAAATCGTACGGTGCTAACGTCTTCACCAGGCTTGGGCATTC
>JBEKCU010000120.1:0-12504 GCA_050014735.1 Candidatus Acidiferrales bacterium
GGCAAAACGTCTTTTCTGGAGAGGACGCTAGCGCTTCTTCGTCTCCGTTACAGGGTCGCGGCACTGGTGGGCGACCTTGCCACCGAGAATGACGCGGCGCGGTTGGCTCGAAGCCAGGCTCCCGTAAAGCAAATCCTGACTGGCACGATCTGCCACCTCGACGCGGCCATGGTCCAGAATGCATTGGAAGGCTGGGATCTCACCGTGCTGGATTTCTTATTTATCGAGAACGTCGGGAACCTGGTTTGCCCTTCCTCGTACGATCTGGGCGAGGATTTGCGTTTCGTGCTGCTTTCGGTCACCGAAGGCGAGGACAAGCCCCTCAAGTACCCAACGATATTCAACAGTGCCGACGTAGCGATCATCACGAAATTCGATCTCGCCGCGGCCGTGGAATTCGACGAGGCCACCGCGCTCCACAATATCCAGGCGGTCCGGCCGGGGATGGAAGTATTGAAATTATCCGCCAAGACCGGCGAAGGAATGCCAGAGTGTTTAGACTTTCTAGCGCGCCGACGCACGCGTTCTCGGATTGTTGCCTCCGTGTAAGATTAAATCGATCGCCGTCAGTTTCTTCATCGCTCTTGTTTTATTTCTCGGTGGCTTGTTGCATCGCGAGGGCGGAATTCGCAGTTGCTGAAAACTGGGGCTTTCATGTGGCCTGCTTCCGAATTCACCGTCCTCCATCCAGAATCTATATCCGCAAACTTCCGCTCAGGAGTACAATCGCGCAGCTTGTACTATAGGTTTTGAAACTCACTTCAGATCGTACGAAAATATTGAGCTGGTGCACCGGCGTGACCCGCCAGAGAGATTTCGGTCCAAGAGATATTTCCTAGTTGTCCTGACGGCGAGCGGCCTTGCGGAGCAACAGCCTGGAGGTGATCCGATGATTCGAAAGTCGATCTTAACTGCGGTGTTAATTCTGGCGCTAACCGGAGCGATCTCGCTGCGAGTGATCGCGCAGCAGCAAGGCGTGCTCGTTGTTGATGGGGGGACGCTAATCGACGCCACAGGAGCTGCGCCTGTGCCGAACAGTGTCATCGTCATCGAGAATGGCAAGATCGCGAGCCTGGGGCCGCGCGCGAGTGTGCGCATTCCTCAAGGCGCGCGTGTGATTGACGCCAAGGGAAAATTCTTGATCCCCGGACTGACCGACAGCCATGTGCACTACCGATCATGGATGGGCGAGCTGCTTCTCAATCACGGCATAACGACGGTCTTCGATTTGGGAGATGATACCGACTGGATTCTAGGAGTGCGACAAGCCGAGCGCGACGGCAAGGTGCAAATGCCGCGCATCTTCGTCGCCGGCCTGGCGATCAATCGGCCCGGCGGCAACTTTGCGCCATCCTACCTGTCCGACGCAGGCGCGCCAGCCAGCACTGCGGTTGACCCGTCGCGCAGCGGGCCGGACTGGGCACGAGCTGCCGCCAAAGCCCTCATCGCCAGGGGAGTGGACCAAATCAAGGTCACCTCGGACAATCTGACCGCCGAGGAGATCAGAGCCATAGCCGACGAAGCGCACAAGGCGAATCGCGTGGTGCTGGGCCACACGACCGATCTCTACACTTCCGTTGGCAATGGCTACGAGGGGGTGACCCACCTCTGGGGAGTCAGCGCGACATTGATGACGCCCGAGAACAGGAAGAAATTCGGTGAGGGACATATCCAGAATCCGTATGCCTACATGGAGCCGAGCAAGATGGACGCACTGGTCAGCTTCTTGGTGCAGCATCACGCGAGTGTCAATCCGCTCCTGGTGAACGAACACCCGGCCATGGTGTCCGAGGCCCGCGAGTTCGAACAAACCAATTACAATCTGTATATGAATCCGGAACTTCGTTACATCCCGCTAGGCAACGTAATCAGCTCTATGGTCTTCTGGCATAAGACGCGGAGCTATTCGGAGACAGTGGGAAGTTACCCGTACGTTGAAACGCTCGGCCCAGCGGAATTGGAGGAGGCGCAACGGGGCTATAAGAACGCGCAGGAGTTCGTGCGCCGATTCAATAAGGCTGGCGGCAGGGTTCTCGGCGGCACCGACACTGGTGGATCAGCCATTGTGCCGGGCACAGGACTTCTGCAGGAGGTCCGGCTATTTGTCGATGCGGGACTGACGCCCATGCAGGCCCTGCAGACGGTTACGAAGAATCCGGCGGACTTCTTTCGTCAGGCCGATAAGATTGGAACGCTAAAGCCGGGGCTTGTCGGGGATGTCGTGATTCTGGACGCCGATCCGCTAAATGACATTCGAAATCTGGAAAAAATCCACACTGTGATCAAGAACGGCCAGGTGCTCGATGGACAGTACCACAATGACTATCATCCAGAGTTCTGGACATCCAGCGATGACCGAGGCACGTCCTCTTCCACGGCCGATCCGCCGACGCTCTCGAGCGTGTCAAGCAATTCCACGCTCATGCACGGCAGCGGGCCCGTCGAACTCGTGGTGAAAGGCGCCGCATTCAACAGGACCTCGCTCGTATGTCTGAATGGGCGTCCGGTGAAAACGTCCTTTGTGAGCCCCAATGAACTTCACGCGACGGTGCCCGCGGATCGCCTGCAGACTGCCGGGACCTTAAACGTCACAGTAACAACAGCATGGCCAATGCCCATGCCTGGAAACAGCGGTGGCACGTCGGATGCCAAGCCTTTGGTTGTGAATTAGAGCGAAATTCTAAAAAAACTGCCGGGATTACTCGCGCATTCAACGGACGTCAATGGATTTTCGTGGTATGACGATTGTGGGGCCCGGCACTCCGAGCCCCTGCGATCTCGACGCCGGCGCGGCGGTCTCTAATTTGTGGCGTCTCGAACCTGGCCGGCTCCGATCTGGTTTCCCACGCGAATCGGTTTTCCATCGATAAATTGGACTTCCAGCATCTTCTCGCTTTCCACCTGCCTGCCGATTTCATCGGTGAGCCCGCCAACAACTTGCTTCGTGCCCGCATCGATCACGTCGCCTGACGATGGTATGACGAATTTTCCATCGACACTGAATATGATCCACGAAGGATTGCTCCTGGTCCGAATGCTCTTCATCTGTTTCGGCGGCATCACTGTTGCGTCAAAGACATGGATGTAACCGTTTGCCATGTCAGACAACCAAAGTTCCTTCTCGTCCGGAGACAAGGCAATTCCGTGGCTGGGACAATTGTGTTCCGTTGTGCGCTCCTTGGACCAGCCGAAACCATCTACCTCAACGCGGTGGATTACCTCACCGCTCTTCACGTCGGCTACTTCGAAGCCCAGCAGACCATTCACGTTGGCAAAGACGTAGCTGCCTCGCCCGTTGATGGTGAATGGGCGGACGCTGTTTCCAAATTTGATTGTTTGTACAACAGTATTCGTCTTCGTGTCGGCGATGCCAATGGTAGGACCGGAGAGGAATACGCGCGAACCGTCGAGACTAAAAATCGTGTTATGGGGATTATCGACTGTGACCGAATCGATCTTCTTGATTTGCTTTCCGGTCACCCCATCGGCGACGTACCAGGCGTGTCCTTCCACCGTTGGAATGTAAAGGAGTTTACCGTCAGGTGAAACAGCCACCCGGTCGCAGCAATCGCCGTCATAGGTCTGTTCCCAAACGATCTTGTCCGTCTTGAGGTCCATGGCCGCGAGTCGGAAATTCGTACTGATATAAAGCAATCCAGTGATCGGGTTGGCGGCAATTCCGTGCATGCTTTCCGGTTCCTGGCCCGCCGGGCTGTCCCAGGTAGTGATTCGTTTTACAAACTGAAAGTGCCGGCCGGCATCGAACACCAGCACCCCGACGCCTCCGTACTGGAGATAATGCCTTCTGCCAGGAACAGCCACATATAGCAGGTCTCGCTTTACATTTACGGGCCGGCGCTGGAATGGCTCTACCTGCTCAGGCCTATCGGGAACATTTTGCTGAGCGGCATGGACGATGCGTGGTCCATGACGCAACACACCTGCCGCAGCAAGAATCGAGAAACAGGCGGTACAAACTATCAATCTGGTTGGGTTCACTGGATGACCTCACGGTTTACCACGGCAATGTTCGTCTCGACGGGCGTGTCATGAATCGGTTCGCGCCGTTGCGTGCCGCTTCGTCTGTGCGCAAACCTTATGCGAGCCTCGCTCTGGTGTCAAGGTCGGACCACGTTCGTGACCACAGACATCAAAATCGCGGACTCTCGTAGAGGGCTGCGGAACTTTAAACCTGACATGCTCATTTATGCGTTTGGGGGTTTGACTTATTCAACTCGCCGGCAAGTCGGCTGGCTCCAATTGAACGGATCTCAGAATGAATACCGATATTCGAGTCGGACAATGTGCTCGTACCAGGCTGCTTGTGTAATCGCTTGCCCGAACCCAATATAAAAAGAAGTGCGATTGCCAATTGAAATGCGCGCTCCAACCTTTAGATTGACGATATTAGTGCCACCCGCGCTATTGGAACAGCCGAGATTGGCTGTAGTGCTTTCATTTGTGCTGCAAAGATAATTGCCTAGCAGCGGGGTGCTGGTGCCCGGCTGAGTGAAAGACCCAGGGAGCGTCTCGAGTCCGCCCAGTACGTGCCATCCATACAGCTCGACCACCGGCGCGAATTTAAACTGCTCGCCATTCACGAGCAGGTAGCTTGGACCTATGCCGTAAAAGAATACATCCCCAGCGAAATTGCTGTTTGTTTGCGTATTTATGAGGATGCCGGTCGATCCCCCAATCGGATGCCAGTCCCCGACTTGAGTTTCGACTGTCCACCGCTGCGACAGCCGCTGGTAATACAGCAGAGACGGCTCGATGCTGTAGTGGCCAGTGCCCAACCCTAGAGAACCATTCCCTGACGGGAAATAAGCCTTCGCCTGGAGGGTCAGAGCGTGATCGGAGGAGGAGGCGATGGCAAGCTTCAAGCCTGCCCGAACGTCGCTAATTCCCGCATTCGTCGCAGTGCTGGGCACTTCGGCGGGGATTGCTGGAGTTGTCCCAATTGCTGGAGTTGGAGTGGGGTCGAAGGAACCACTGATGAAGCCATTCGGCTGCGGTTCAATCCAGCGGAACGGGACTTCGGTGAAGATCGAAAAACGGCTGGTTGGAGCATATTCCGCCTCAAGGTAAATTTGCTGGAAGTTGATGTTATCCGAGGCGCCGGGGAAATTAGGCCCCGGTGCGCCGTTTACATTGGTGCAGGCGCATTGCGGATAAAAGAATTCCGCGCGATCGGGAGTGCGATCGTGGATCGCATCGTCGAAACGAATACGGACCTGCGACCCAACGATCGCACTATCAACATAACCGACCATGCTCCCGGGAATCGTTGTTTTAGACTCGCTACTAGGCTTGGCGGCATGGGGCGGGTTGGCGGTCGATTTCTGCTGTGGCTCTGCCTCCAGAGTAGATCCCGTATCGGTGAGGATTTCGGCCTCTGTCGAGGAAGCATCGTTACTGATCGACGACGCATCCGACTGTAACGTGTTGGACGCCCTGGGCTGTTCCCCGATGCGGCTAGGGCTGTTTTCCTGAGCAGCGAGAGCCGGCGGGAGGAGAAATATCAGAATTAGCATCGCTCGTTTCATCGGTTGCTCCTCGTGAGAATCGTGCGTTGTTATTTAACCTCTTTTTTTGCTCCTGCAATTTGCTTCTGCAAATCGTCATAGGACTTCTCAAGGGTTGTCCGATTCGGTTCAGCTACATCGGGCAACACCCGCGCGAGACTCTGGACCGCGAGACGCGCGGCGCCAGGGTTCCCATCCCTGAGATATTGCGTGGCTAGCTCCACGTATTGCTCGCCCAAGTTCGCGTACAATACGTGGAATTCCGGATGATCCGACGAACCCACTAAAGGATAAAACATGTGCGCTTCGGCGCGGGCTGTTTCCATTCTTGGGATAGGCGTAGCCAAATCCTCGATGCCATCCAGCGCCGCGTGGTTCTGCTCTTTCGCAACCTCCGTGTCGCCCTTTTGGTAGGCCAGAAATGCAAGATTATTTTGGAAGATCACCAATTCCTCCCGGAACTTCCAGTTTTCCGGGTCCCGCTTCAAGAGCGCCTGCTGAATTCGGATTGCGTGTTCCGAGAGGTCCTCCGCCTTGGTAAGGTCATTTTTGCCGATCATCAGAATACTCAGGTTGTTATAAGCGAGGACCAGATCATGGGACGGCGGATTGTCGGGCGGTTTATCTCCGGCCTCCGATACGAGTTCTCCATTCGCGAGGGGTTCGAGCAGCCGGATCGCTTCGTTGAAATCCGACTCGGAATCATCTACCTTCTTCCTGTAGAAACGAAGAATGCCACGGTTGTCATAGGTGCGGGCCAGCTCCTGTTGATAAACGGTGTTTTGAGCTAGTTCATGGTGAAGATCGTCAAGCAGGGCCAGGGCGCTATCGTATTCTCGTTCGGCGTCAGATTGCCGATCGGGCACGTTGTTCGTTTTCACGGACCACAATCTTAGTGTTTCGCCCAGCCAGTTATGGGCGTAGGCAAGCTCTTGGCGATACTCAACATCGCGGGGGTTTTCCTTGCGAAGCTCTTCCAACCCGCTGATGGCATCTCTGTATTGCTGGGCTGCGGGCTCGGATCTCTCGAGCAAGCGATCGATATCGCCTAATTTGGAATGCACCAACGCGCTGTCGGCTCGAACCTTCGGATCGTTTTTACTTTGCTTAAGCAAAAAGTTTGCATAAAAGTTCTCTGCCTTTTCCAATAACTCCTTGCGGAACCGATCGAGTTGGGGAGTGTCGGGCAGCTCGCTTACTTGCTGACTACCGGCGGAAGACAAGCTTTCGTCCACGGCCTTCCTGGCCAATTGGAGGTTAACCTCGGCGCGACCGCGTTCTCTATACGCTGTAATCGCAGCATATCCGGCAATCAACATTAGGGCAAAAAAAACGCAAGCAGCGCGGATGGCCTGTCTCAGTTTCCATTTCCGTTCTTTTTCCCGCGCGGCGAAAGCGCGGTCCCGTTCTTGCTTACTGCGGTCCAGGAACTTCACGACGTTCATGAACGATGCGTCGTAGCGGCTGGCCCAGGCCTCGGTGGGATCGGCTTTCGTCCACCACCGAAGGCCGAATTCCAGTTCCGGGTCGCGCCATAGGCCTGCCGTCCCTTCTTCAAACCACGCAGTGGCCTTCGAAAGACGCATGTAGAATTCAGCCGATCTTCTCTCCTCTTCGGCCCAGGCGATCAGGCGAGCCCAGCATCGCATGAGGCTCTCATGGGAAATATCGATGACCGATCGGGAGTCGAGAGCGACCTCCGCGGGCGGCACCAGAAAACAGCGCCCGCGCTGGCGGAAGATGTCCACGATTTGGATCACCTCTGTCTCAAGGACGTCACAGATGGCCGCGAGTTCCGGGATCGACGTGGGGCGTCGCACTCCGCGCTGGTCTGAGAACGTGTCCGTCAAGGCCTTAAACATCCTCTCAGTGGTCCGCTGCTTCTTTCCGGAGCCGGCTTCTAGGAAGGCTTCTTCGGCGTGGAGTGACAACGCGTGTCGAAGCGTCCCGATCGCCTCATAGTCCGCGATATCGATGGGTTCAGCCAAGCGCACGCCCTGGTACCAGTAGTCCCAGGTTCGCATTAAGGCGTGCTGGAGCACCGGGAGCTGGTCCTGGTTGTCGCCGATATCATTAAGCAAGCGGAGAACCAACCGCGAAGCGATTTGTCCACCTCCGACCGCGACAGGGCCCGTGATGGCAGAACGCAATTCCTGACGGGTCATGCGTGGAACCAGATACATTCCCGCGTTGACGGCCTCGGGCAGGCCAGGGTATTCCATGCAGTCACCGATGAAGTCAGACCGCATGGTTAGCACGACATAGATCGGGAGCTTATCCTGCTGCGTTGCCTCTAGAAGCAGCTTTACAAATGCCACGGCTTCGTCCTTAAGATTTTGATTCTGGCAACCATGCCGGAAGCGGAACAGCTCTTCGAATTGGTCGACGACGACAAGCAGATTATCGTCGCGGGGAATTTGTGCCTGGCGAAGAGCTTCAACAAGGCCGACTGTGCTGCGGCGCAGCGTCACTTCCACCAAGATCTGGCTGCCATTTGAAAGATCCCCACTTGTGCCCAGCACATCCGACGTATTGAGCGACCTGGCCAGATTTCCGATGGGGTCGGTACCGGGCCGGACGACGGCGACCCGCCAACTCGAGCCAGCCTTGACCATGAATCCGCTTTGAAGGGCGGGAATTAGACCGGAACGGACCAGCGAAGACTTTCCGCTGCCAGAAGTGCCGACCACGGACAAAAACCGGCCTGACCGCAACCTCCGCAGAAGCTCATCGATTTCTTTTTCCCGTCCGAAGAAAAGGTGATCCTCGTCCGGTTCAAACGGACGAAGACCTGGGAACGGGTTGAACAAGGCTGGGATTTGCATCGATCCTTCAACCCTCATGTCTATTCTAACGCCGGCGGATCTGGACAATATATGGTGGAAGCCATGCTAGTTCCGCGTTCAGACATGAAGAGAGAATATTTTCGGCCCATTTGCGGCGTTTTGGAATCATGTGCCCGCGCGTGCGATACGCGCCAAGTCGGCACGCATTTCCGCCGCGGTCTGATAGCGAAGTTTTCGATCCTTCTCGAGAGCCTTGGCGACAATACGGTCGAGATCCTCCGATAGGTTCGGGTTAAGCACTTGCAAACGTACTGGCGTCTGGTGTTGGATCGCGTCGCTTAACCTTGCTATCGATTGTTCGAGAAAGGGTTTTCTTGCTGCCGCCAGTTCAAATAGGATATTACCTAAGGCATACAGATCCGTGCGGGCATCGACTGGCTCGCCTCTAAGTTGTTCCGGGGCCATATAGGGCGGAGTGCCGGCAAGGGATTGCGCTTCGCGTGTGTCCTCCGTTGGAAGCAGAAATTTGGCAAGACCGAAATCTAGTACTTTCACTTGCCCCCTTGTGTTCACCATTATGTTTGCCGGCTTGAGGTCGCGATGCACGAGGCCTTGCTCGTGCGCCGCTTCCAGAGCCTCCGCGACCTGCTCACCGATCGAGACGACCATATTTTCGTTCATGGGCCCCGAATTCAGCTTCTCGGCCAGGGTTTCTCCAGGCACGAACTCCATCACCAGGTAATTCGTCTCTGCGTCTTGGCCGATGTCGTGAATCACAGCAATGTGTTGGCAATATCTAAGCTTGGCAAGCGCCTTTGCTTCCTCACGGAAACGGCGTCGCCCCTCCTCACCTGCGAGCAGGCCTTTGCGAAGGATTTTGATTGCAACGTCGCAGTCAAGCCTGTGGTCGCGCGCGCGATACACTTGTCCCATTCCTCCCGAGCCCAGCTCTGCAACGAGCTCGTAAGGCCCGAGTTTCGTGCCGATCCCTGTGGGTAGGATGGTTTCATCAGAGCCCGAATGGTCGATCGGAGCGTCTAAATGACGGTGTCGGCACTCAGAAACGAACGGTTGCAGTAAATCAAGCGAAAACCCCTTCCATTGGGGGATTATTTCTGCCTCATGTGTTCGAAAACGCTCCTTCTCCACGCTCGTGGGCGGAATTTGCACGATTCTGACGACTGGCATCTCACCGGTGCGGCCATAGCCGGCGCTCTTCCGCAATTCCGCTAGTTTCCGGCGCAACCAAAATTCGTTGGCGATCCCGTAAAAGATGAGCGCTCCGTCACAGGTACGAAGATTGTCTTCGTGGAACTCACGAATTTCCCCCTCGTCACCCTCAAACATTGGATGGATGACTTCCAGCCGATGTTCGAACAAAAAATCCGCCCACGGAGCGATCGATTCCATGTCTCGCCGATCGTAGATTAGGTAAACCCGCGCTACGTTTGAGCCTACAGGAGGGCTTGTTTGTCTGGCATGCTTGAGTCGATCCAACAACTCCGTTCTTAGATCCTCAAGGTACGTTTCCATTAAATCCGCGCCTTCCTGAATTCGGGGATCCATTCGAATCTGCTCGACGACCATCCGCTGGCGTTCGTCATCCACCTGCAAACCGGCCGGGATCCACAATAGGCGGGAAAATCCCCCATTTTTCCCTCTCTCGATGGCAAGTTCGTTCTGGATTTCCAGAAGGGACATTGTTCCGCCCTCCGGGACCAGACCATAGCTCTTGCCTATCATGTGGATGGACATACGGCATCGTCTCAGATCCTCGATCACCGATGTCCTGACATCGGAGGCGACTAACGGCAAACTGTAGGTCGGCAGAACCGTGTAACCATGTTGCTGTAGGTCTCGCTTGATGGCGTCCCGCTGCTCCCGCAGGTCCGAAGTGGTCTCCGCCAGAAAAACAGCTTGGTTTTCTCCATCGACTGCTAACTGGGGATTCTCCAATATCTTCAGGAGGCTATACATGTCTTGCGCGAGATCATCGAGCCTGACCATAAAATCAAATTGCGCCTGGGCTCCGTAATTTGGGTCTAGCTCACGAACCTTACCGGACTCTGGGTTGAACTTGAAGAACTCGTAGGGTGAGAGGGGTTGTAACTCCAGCGCTTGCTTCTCCCGTGGAACGGGAGTCTTAACGACCTTGAAAACCCGATTTTTGTCGCCTAAGCGAATGCCACCTTGCGCTTCCGCCGCCTTCCAGAATTCTCTGAGTTCTTTCCTCGCCGACTCAGAATTGACGTACGTTGGGGTGACAACAGACACGAGAGCGGCAACGCGTCCGAGGAGGTCGATGCCGCTATACCCCGATGTATCGCTGCCCCTGAATTTAGGATAGATATCGACTTGTTCGCCGCTGAGTTGCCCGACGCGCCTCTCCAAGGCGTGCTGGAGGTTTTGGATCCAGCCTTTGCCTCCCTCCATCAACGCCTCATTGTCTCGTTGTGCGTAGCTGATGAAGGCATCGACATCGAAGTTCATTGCGTTGTCTCTCAGGCGATGTCCGGAAGTGGCCTCTGCTTTATCTTCGCCGGGAGTTCACAGAAAGCTGGCCCCCCGAATGGCAACTTCCGGATCGTCTATTACCTATGGTCTACATTCCGTTGTGGGAACCCACTTATAACGTAAATCGAAACCATGAGCAACTTTTTGATTTCGATCGGGGAAGCGCGGACACCGGAAGATCGCGAGGCGTGGCGAACAGAAATAATCGGTTCGGATGCGCTTAGGATGTTTCTGAGGAACTAAAGTCCAAACGTTTGCCGGGTTGATTCGCACGCTCTCGAGAAAGATCGTTCTCAAGCATCTTGCGCTGGGCTGCCTCGAGGTCGATGCGTAATTCCGCCATCGTCTGGTAGCGCTGTTCGACGTCTTTCCGCAGAGCTTTTTCAACAACAGCTATTACGTCGGGGGGAGTGCCCGGCGCGGCCAACGAGAGAGATGGAGTCGGCTGCATGATAATATTCGACATCAGTTCAGCCGCTTGACTACCCAGGAAAGGGCGCCGGCCTGCTAGTAATTCGTAACACGTGACTCCGACGGCCCAGATGTCGGATCTAACATCGACAGTTCTACCCCGAAAGTGCTCCGGAGACATATAAGCGAGGGTGCCGATCACCGTCACCGACCGTTCAAAACCGCCCATAAGCCCAACTGGATCGAGAAGTGGCGAAGGCACGATCCCCGGCGCCGTTCTCTCGGCATTACTCAGGTTCACCGCGAAGAAATTTTCAAGCTTTACCGTGCCCTCAGACGTCACCATTATGTTGCCCGGCTTAACGTCGCCGTGGATTATGCCGCGGTTGTGAGCGTCTTCCAGTGCTCGGCAAACCTGAATTATATAGTTCAATTTGATGGAAACCGGAAGCGGGGGCTGCCCGCCTCCCTGCTTGGCTAAAATTTGAGATAGGTCGGTGCTCTCCAATATCTGAGATTCCTGCGTTTTCGGGGCAGCGCTTGGTGCATTCAGCGCTGGATTCAACCGCTGCGCTTCTGCAAACTCACGCGTGGCTTCCTCTGAACTCCCATCTTTCGCCACAAGCGCTCGTCCGAGGTTGTAATGCGCAATCGCGTCTTGCGGGGTTAGGCGTAGAGCCTCGCGGTATTCTACGATAGCTCCGTCCACGTCGCCTTTCGCTTGTAACGCGGTACCAAAACTGTTATGAGCAGCAGAGGAGTTTGAGTCTAGATGCAGCGCTTCTCGGAGTTCGACAATTGCGCCTTCCAAATCGCCTTTCGACCGGAGCGCGGTGCCAAGATTCGCGTGAGCTAATGGGTGGCTAGGGTTCATCTGGAGGGCTTCGCGGTATTCGGCGATGGCACCATTGAGATCGCCCTTCGCTAAGAGCGAATTACCCAAGTTGATGCGAGCACCTATGTTGCTGGCGTCCAGGCGTAGAGCTTCGCGGTACTCGGCGATGGCTCTTTCTAAATTGCCTATTGCCCGGAACGCTCCACCGAGGTTGTAATGTGCAACGGCGTTGTTAGGGTTCAGTGTAAGTGCGACACAATGTTCGGCAATGGCCGCAGCTAGGTTGCCTGTTGCCGCGAGCGCAACGCCAAGCTCGTCGTGCCACGCGGCGACTTTCGGATTGATGCGAAGGGCCTCGCGGTATTCGGTGATGGCTTCTCCCAGATTCCCTACTGATGCTTGCAAGTTGGCAAGACTATAATGCGCTTCGACG
>JBEKCU010000121.1:0-12303 GCA_050014735.1 Candidatus Acidiferrales bacterium
GGGAGTGGTGTTTAGCGGCGGCTTTCTGATTCAAGATCATGTCTCTTTGGCGGTGGAAGCAATCTTTATTAGCAGCCTGTACATCTTATTGTCCTTTTTGTGCGTTCTCACCGCCTCAGACCGCGATCTCTTGCGGCGGGCGATGAAGAAAGCATCATTAATTGTGACGCGCCCCGAGGTTGCGCCGGCGCAGGATTAGGCAGCGAATGTTCCCAACGAATGTTTTTGCTTAACGCGCGTCGCGACTCTTCGCGAGGCGGTTCGCCGATCAGGGCAGTTAAATTCCAGAACAAAAAACGTATCGACCCAATCTCTCGGGACTCATTCGAGGGATGCATTCAATGGGCACGGTTCACCGGGAACGGCATGTCGTGCCCCTTTAAATAAAAAAATGCAAAAAAGGAAAAAACGAAAAAAGGAGATAACCAGATGAATATTCTAGTTCTAGGTGGTGACGGGTATTGCGGCTGGCCAACGGCGCTGCATCTTTCGCGGTTGGGCCACCAGGTGGGTATCGTGGACAACTTTATTCGCCGCCAGTGGGATTACGAATTGGGCGTGGAAACGCTAACGCCGATTCAGTCGCTTCATTCGCGTGTGGCGGCGTGGCGGGAGTGCACGGGCCTCTCGATGGAGCTATTCGTGGGCGACCTTTGCAGCTACGCATTCGTTCAAAAAGTATTCGAGCGGTTTACTCCGGACGCCGTCGTGCATTTCGCCGAACAGAGGTCCGCGCCGTATTCCATGATCGACCGCGAACATGCTCTCACGACTCAGGTAAACAACATCACGGGCACTTTGAATTTGCTGTTCGCGATGCGCGATCTGGCGCCGGACTGTCACATGGTCAAGCTCGGCACGATGGGCGAGTACGGGACGCCCAACATCGATATCGAGGAAGGATTCATCGAGATCCAACACAACGGCCGGAAGGACGTTCTCCCGTTCCCGAAGCAGCCGGGGTCCTTCTATCACTTGAGCAAGGTGCACGACAGCCACAACATCGCGTTCGCCAGCAAAATCTGGGGTTTGCGGTCCACCGACCTGAACCAGGGCGTCGTGTACGGCACGACGACCGATGAAATTGCGACCGACGAGCGGCTGATGAACCGATTCGACTATGACGAGGTTTGGGGCACGGCGCTGAATCGATTCTGCGCGCAGGCCGCCATCGGCCATCCGCTCACCGTTTACGGACGCGGCGGGCAAACGCGCGGCTTTCTGGACATTCGCGACACGATACGGTGCATTGCGCTCGCGGTCGAGAATCCTCCGAAGCCTGGCGAATTCCGCGTCTTCAATCAGTTCACCGAGCAGTTCAACGTCAAGCAACTGGCCGAGCTGGTATCGCAATCCGCCGCATCGCTCGGGCTAAAGTGCCGCATCGATCAAGTTCCCGATCCCCGCGTCGAGGCGGAGGAACACTACTACAACGCGAAGCACACGAAACTCATCGACCTCGGGCTGAAGCCGCATTTCCTGTCCGATTCGCTGCTCGATTCGTTGCTGAATATCGCGCTGCGCTATCAGGATCGGATCAATCCCAAGGTAATTTTGCCAACCGTGAACTGGCGCCAGCCGAAACTCGCCTCCCGCCTTATCGAACGCGTCAGGGAAAAGGAAATCGGCGTCGTCGCCTTGGGAGCGGGGCAAACCGCTTCCTGACCGAGGGAGCGGCACAGGCTTCACAGATTGCGGAAAAACTCAAAAATTGTCATTCCGAACCCGCTCCTGAGGGTGAGGAATCTTTTCTTGGATTTAAACCGAAGAGAGATTCCTCGCTTCGCTCGGCATGACACGCAAGAGGATTTTTCCGCAACCTGTTCAAGCTGTATCAAGCTTTGGAGTCTGCGAAATCTAAACCACACAGGCGGAAGCCTGCGCTACTGGTAGCTAAAGGAGAATTTCACGCATGGATTGGAATCAATTGCTTGTGGTTGTCTCGTTGCTTCTGCTTGGCTACACGTGGATCGGTTATCCCATCGCGATCGTTCTTCTCCAGCGCCTGTTTTTGCGGCCGGTCGCGCGGGCCTCTGCTTACCCTTATGTTTCGATGATTCTGGCGGTTCACAACGAACAAGAATGCGTGGAGGATAAGCTTCGCGATTGCTTGAATTTGAAATACCCCGCTAACCGAATCGAATTTCTGGTGAGTTCGGACCGTTCCACCGACGCGACCGAGCAGTTGGTCGAACAATTCGCGCTGCATGACAGCCGCATTCGTCTATTTCGAACTGTGGGCCGAGCGGGAAAAAGCGGAGCTCAAAACCTTGCCGCGGAACAGGCCAAGGGAGAAATCCTCTTTTTTACCGATGCCAATACGCGCATGGACCCTGCCGCTTTGGAGCGGCTCGTGGAGAATTTTTCAGACCCGCACGTCGGCTTGGTGACAGCCACGATTAACTTCCTGCAACCCAAAGGAGCGGTCCCGCAGGGGCAGGGATTGTACTGGCGCTACGAGATCTTGATTCGCCAGGCCGAATCCGACCTGGGAATTCTCGCGAAGGGATCGGGGCAAGCTCTTGCGGTCCGCCGTGCATTGTTCCGGCCGTTGCAACCCTGCTACGGGGACGACTGCATTTTGCCGCTCGAAGTTCGAATTCAGGGATACAGAGTAGTTCATGAGCGGCGCGCGGTAGTGACCGACACCATGCCGCACTCGCTGGAAGGTGAAATGCGGACGCGCATTCGCATGACCGCGCGCAACTGGACTGGAACGCTCAGCCAGATGGCCATTTTCAATCCGTTGCGATTCCCAATCACGTCCTGGGCCTTGATTTCACACAAGGTGCTGCGCTGGCTGAGTCCGCTATTCCTTGTCGTACTCTTCACGGCGAGCGTCACGTTGGCGTTGCAATCGCGATTGACGTGGCTGTGTTTCGCGCAAGCCGGTTTTTATTCCGCCGCCTTTCTGGGCTGGCAATGCGTGCGACGGGGCAAAGCCGCTGGCGTGCTGGGATTTCCGTTTGCGTTCTGCCTGGCAAACCTAGGCTTTCTCTTTGGGCTCGTGAGGGCTCTGCGTAGTCAGCGGATCGTAGCGTACTAACCGGCTCGCTTCTCCCCACCGAGCAGTTTTTCCTGGCGCCTTGCCGCCTCGTAACACGCCTTGGCGCTTGCCGTGCGTCTCATCGAGCTTTGAGGTTCAAATCATGAACTGGGGCCATCCAGAACAGGGGAAGGTCCTACTGCTGGCGGGCGATTCCGCGCTTGCCGCCGCATCCCTTCTGGTTGCGAGTTTATTCCTTCCGGGATTTCCCGTCGGCTTGTCTCGGCAGGCGGGCCTGGCCGCGATTTTCATGATGGTGTATACGTCCTGCTTCTACGTGTTCGACCTCTACGATGTGCGCGCGTTGAACGGCGCCAGAACAATGACCAGGCTGCTGGCCTCCGGAATTTCCGGAACCTGCATCCTGAGCTTTTTTCTTTACCTGTTTCAATGGCCTGGACTTGGCCGCGGCACGATGGCCGTCGCTGTTCCATTGCTTCTCGCAAGCTGCATCGTGTGGCGCGATTTTTATAAGAATCATGCAAGGGTGATTCTCAAGAGCCGGAAGGTCCTGCTGGTTGGGAATCTGGGCGATGCCGTTGCACTGCAATCCATGATGGAGCCGGTGCATTCAAGGTACACGCTTAGCGGATATCTGAAAGTTCGGACGGACGCAGGCGCGAGCGTCGTCGTCCGAAACCAGGCTACGATGGCTGCCGCGGCCGCCGGGGGATGGTCGTTTGAATTGCGCAGGCCCACCGCCGTCAGCGAAATGCGGCATCTGCAGTCCCCGGCAACATTCACCGGCAGCATGGCTGCGGATTGGGGAATCCGGGATTTTGGCAATGTAAGCCGGGCAAGCCTGGAAATTACAACTCTGCAACTTGGAATCGACACAATCGTTCTGCGCGAGAATTCAGCCGGGCCGGAACTGGCGGAGTCGCTCACAAGGCTGCGATTTCAGGGAGTCCGGATTTTAACGATGCCCGATCTTTGCAGCCAACTGCTGGAAGAATTGCCTCTCGATACGCTGAGCGATACGTGGTTTTCATTCGCTACCGGTTTCAATCTGCTTCACGAGCGAATCTTCCGCAAGATCAAGCGGCTCTCGGACATTGTCATCGCATGCGCCGGTCTGCTGATCACGCTGCCGCTTTCTCTTCTCGCCGCAATCGCCATAAAGCTGGAATCGCGTGGCCCAGTGCTGTTTAGGCAGGGGCGCGTCGGGTGGAAGGAGATGCCTTTCACTTTGCTCAAATTCAGGTCCATGTGCGTGGACGCGGAATCCGACGGCATACCGCAATGGGCGCGCGCCGAGGATCCGCGCGTCACCCGTGTGGGTAGAATTCTGCGCACTCTGCACATCGACGAAATTCCTCAAATGCTCAACGTTCTAGCGGGAGACATGAGCTTCGTGGGACCGCGGCCGGAACGGCCCGCGTTCGTGGAACAACTCAAGGAAAGCATTCCATTCTATTCGCTCCGCCATCATCTGCCGCCCGGGATCACTGGATGGGCGCAAGTGAACTATCCGTACGGCGCAAGCGTGGAAGACGCAAAGCGCAAACTTCAATTCGACCTGTATTATGTGCGCAACGCCTCGCCAACGCTCGATCTGAGAATCCTGCTGCGAACCGCTCGCGTAGTGCTTTTTCGGCGCGGCAGCCGGTAACTGCATAATTTCCCCGCCGTTACTCCGACGCACAGACACCGCATTAGTAGCGCCGGCGTCTCGCCGGCGGATTTACCGCTCCGGTGATATAAAAGCCGCCGGCAAGATGCCGGCGCTACCAGACAGGTGCTGACTTCCGGCTCAAACGCCCGCGTTAGCATTAATTACTCTTCTCTCGGGCCTCGATGGCTCTTTCCCTGCTCGCATGATCCCCAGCAATGAGCTCTTCTGGAAACGGATCGAAGAACGTTTGCTCTTGCAGATAATCGATTTCAAAACGAACGATCCAGGACCGGATAATGCTGACCGGACTGCTCACTGGAACCGTGCCAAGACGATATGCCTCCAGAACATTGAGGAAGTGTCGTTTCTCCCGGGACGAAAGTTCTTTTTTGAAGTAGCCGAGAGCGTGCAGAAGCACATTGACTGGCGATGCGTGTCTTGGAGGTTTGCGAAATGCTTCACGGAAAGATTGCCGATAAAGCACCAGAACCTCGGAGGTTTGTTTACCGCCATGATTTGCGACAATCCTTCCCAGTTCGCGCAGTTTCGTCTGGTTGTACGCCATTAGCAGTAGCTTGTCCGCGGCATGAAAATCCACGAGATGGTGAATCGATCCGGTGCGTTGCAAATCGCGTAAACGGGCAAACGCAAAAATGCGCGTCAGGAAATGTTCTCGGATACTCTGGTGATTGAGGCGGCCTTCGTCTTCTATGGCCGCATCGCCGAACCTTTCCAGGACCGCGGCTCCGAAGAAACCTGACGTCCTGCCGAGCGCCGCACCCTTTTCCGGCCCAGCGTAAAACTTCACGTCTCCGATGCCGCAGGAAGGCGACCGGTTCTTCAAAATAAATCCGTCGATCTCCCCCACGGTATTCAGAAAACCGGAACTAAAACCGCGCATTTTTTCCGTAAGGTCAAGGCCGGAGTCAGGCTGGATCAGTTTGAAATTACCCTTCGACGACACAACGCGCACAGGAGCGCGTGGAGTTCCCAATCCAATCTCGACCTCCGGGCAAACACAAACAAATTCCACATGCGGCTCGAGGCGCGGGACGAAATCGTCCCGGACGATCTGTCCGTTGTAGCGACACGGCTCAAAGCCGATGCATTTGCTGATGACGATTCTCGGCTTGGGAAAGGTCGTCAAGTCGATTGCTCCATTGCCCGAACGATCCCCTTAAGCATGCCCGCGAACATTATTTTATGAACCGGATATAAAACGTACCAATAGATTTGTCCCATAATGCCGGCTGGATCGAAGATCGCCGTCTGGCGAAGGACCGATCCGGAACCGGCGGGTTCAACCTCAAATTGTAGCCACGCCCTTCCGGGCAAACGCATTTCCGCGGCCAATCGGAGCAATTGCCCGGGCCGAAACTCCTCGACGCGCCAGAAATCGAGCGTATCGCCGACGAGCAGATGTTCAGGATTGCGCCTCCCACGCCGCATGCCCGCTCCTCCAAAAATCAAATCCACCAGTCCGCGAATTCTCCAGAGCCAGTTTCCGAAGTACCATCCAGTTTGGCCACCAATGCGCTCGACCGGACGGAACGCCACGGCTGACGAGAATGGCACGACTGCTGAGCGCGAGTCCACAAGACGGCGTCCAAATTTCGCACCTCCCCATCCCGGCCTGGCCGTTACGGACGAAAAAGCATCGGACCAGCGAGTTTCCGCAAACTGGCGGTCCTCATTGGAGAGCGCCCTCTTCAGCGCTTCGCGATAACCAAGAGGGCGAATTGAGAAAAGATGGTCCGCCGACCGGTCTGTCACGATGGTCTCATTGCGCAAGCTTTGAATCAACTCGCGGCCAACGCGCGCATAGACCGGCGTAATCAGGCCCAGCCACAAACTTGACAGGCCTGGAGACAGAACGGGCACGGGAATCATCCACCGCCGCAAACCTCGCTGGCGGGCATATTCCTTCATGAGATCGAGATAGCTGACCTGGTCCGGTCCGCCAATCTCAACGATGCGGCTACCGTCAAGTTCGATGTCAAGCGCCTGGATGAGGTAGGCGATCACGTCCTCGATGGCAATTGGCTGCGTCTTGGTTCGCACCCAGCGGGGCGTGGTCATCACTGGGAGTTTTTCAACCAGCGCCCGAATCATCTCAAACGATGTGCTGCCCGAACCGATGACGATCGATGCTCGAAACTCGATAGTCGGCACTCCCGATTCACGAAAAATGCGGCCGACTTCCTGGCGGCTCCTCAAGTGAGGAGATAATTGGCTGCCGCTGCCAAGCCCGCCGAGATACACAATCCGCTTAACCCCGGCATTTCGCGCTGCTGCCGCAAATGCCAGGGCGGAGCCTCGGTCTTCTTCCTCAAAATCGCTTGCCGAAGCCATTGCGTGCACCAGGTAATACGCGGTGCTCACGCCAATCATGCACGGAGCAAGAGATGCCGGATCGAGAACATTTCCCCTCATGACTTCCGTTTCGCCAGACACACGCTGGCGCAACACTTTGGGGTGGCGCGTTACGCAACGCACGCGTCGTCCAGCGGCTTCCAACGCGCGAAGAAGGCGCCCGCCGATATACCCGCTCGCGCCGGTGAGGAGAATCAAATTGTCGTTCTTCACCATAATTTAAGAACCTGCACGAGACGATCCGCTGCTATTTCTCGCTTCGCAGGTGTAACAGCGCTTCTCGCAGGCTTTGAGCTTTCGTTTCGTCGAAATCGCCCTCGGATCGCCACAAGACACTGCCCGACCGGTCAACAAGCATGGCATGGATCTGCTTTTCAGTTTCAATTTTGAGCGACTGCCGGAATGCGATCTTGTCGAGATAGAGCGTGAGAGTACGTTCGCGAGCCTTTCGGTCGGGAATGCCGTGCCGCATCCCAGTATTGATGAACCAGCGGCGGAAAGGGTCGAGGCGCGCTATCGTCGGGAGTTCGTAGATTCGCATGGCAGGATCGAATTGCTCGAGACGAGAGGATTCGCGAAGCCAGGTATCGACATCTTTTTGCTGCTCACGTTCAAAGGCGATCAAAACGAGGTTTCGCTCGCTCTCGAAGTCGTGCGGCAGTGAATATTTTCGGCCCTCAAGATTCAAGGTTTCAACCTCGGGAAATTTCAGTGAGCCGAACTGGATAGAATCTTGTGGAAACACAGTGACGGGCGCAAGCAGCATGAGCGCGATCGAAAATCCCATCATCATTTTACTCATGAGGCGTACCTCCTGACATAATCCTTCAGCCTGAATTTCCGCGCCGTGTTCTCCGAACTCATGTAACGAACCGTTCCGAAGATCGGTCTCTCCGGTCCCCAGGGACGGTCGTAACGCCCGAGGCACCAGAAGATTCCGCTGTAGGAATTCGGATCGCGCCCGTCGAGGGCGTACTTGTTATTCAACTCCACCATGATTTCCAAGGCTTCTTCAGGAGTGCGCGTCCACTCCAGAATCTTCTTTCCCCATAGCATGCGAAGATAGTTGTGAATCCGCCCTTCCCGGAGCAGTTGGATCTGCGCCGCATTCCACACGGGATCGTGAGTGTCCGCGCGCTCAAACTCATCGAGTGTGTAGAGGTGGGACCGCTCATCGCGAGTGTGCCGGCGAAGAGTCTTCAACGCCCATTCGGGTAGTGATGTGAACCTGTCAAAATCGCTCCGCTGGCGGCAAAAATTGAAGCCAAGTTCCCGCCAGGTGATCAGTTGATCCAGGAACGCTTCAACGGGCTCGCCGGCGCCCCACCAACCGGAGCGACTGCCCGTCGCGCGAACCGCCAGATGGCTGGGAGTCCATCCTTCGTGGTGCGTGATTTCGGAAAACATTTCATGAGCGGAAATGTGTCCGAAATGAAGGTAAGACGAGAGTCCGCTCGTGGCGTTTCGTTCCGGCTCATTTCGTTCATCGAGATAGCGATCCAGTTTGTTTCGCACGAACGTTTTCAGAAGGACGCGCGCCGAGGTGTTGCCACCACGGGCCGCCACTGGCGGCACCTTATGGTTTATCGGCACGTCAGCCAGGAAACTGTACTGTCGATTGAGCAAGTCCGCGGACACTGCCGGCCAACGGTCGGCGACCTCTCGCGGGAGCCTTTCGATAGGGGGAAAATCCACATCAGCCAGCGCGTTGGCTTTCGGGAATTCGTACAGATGGAGCGCAAGATTTTTTTGCACGAACCTGCGAAATGAATGCGCTGTAGAGAATGCGCGATCCGCGAGATGCATCGGGAGCAGACCATTCGAGTCCACAGCTTCCATTCGGATCGGGACCCGCCCGGCCGCTGACGCTACCATCCGTGGAAGGAAAAAACAGGGATAATCATCCGTGACGACAACGCAAGCATGCGCAGCCATCGCGCCGAGCAAACCTTCTCCGGCACTCGGCTCGAATTCTAGATACGGATAGTACAGAACTCCGGTACCTTCCAGACGGCAGGCATTGTCTGCCATTCCATCGATAACGAAACTGTGCAGGCGATCGCTTGCCCACCGATAGTCGCATCGCAATGCCTCGAGAACGACCAGTGGCTTGTGCAATTTCTCCGCCCACTCGACCGCTCGGTCAAAGGCAAAATTCCACGTGGCTCTGCGGGATGCGATCATCCAATAGAGAATGAATTCTCCATCCTGCCGCGCGGGCAGCGCGTTGCAGCGGCGTGCACGAATGTCGGGAACGGAAGTCATTGCCGTGTCTTTGATCTCTGAACCGGGACGAATCAGGCGTTCAATCGCCAGATTGCGAAGTTCAGAGCCGCGGCGTAGGACACCCACAGCAGGTACGGAGCCATTAACCAGTAAGCAAGCGGAACAATTCGGCCAAAAGCAAGTGCCGTCATCAGAATTGCGCACCACAACAGAACAATCTCAATCAACGCCGCCCCGGGTGAGCGCAAATGAAAGAACACCGCGGACCACCCGATGTTGAGTATCAATTGCAGCAGGAAGAGCCGCATCGGAGCGGCCGTCACGGCGGTTTGCCGCCAGACGAGCCAGGCCGCGAATGCCATAGCCAGGAATAGGATCGTCCAAACGGGACCGAACAGCCAGTTTGGCGGAGTCCACCGCGGTTTGGCCAATTCGGCGTACCACGGCTTGAGGGAGGGCCACGTGAACAACGAACCGAGCAGCGAAGCTCCGAGACAGATGGCAATGCAAATCGTGAGTCGCATGGTTTTTGTCAGGCGCGTAAAGTTAACGCCGCAAAGCCTTAAGGTATCACGCCGTGCGGTATCACAGCGGCGGAAACGCGGAGCTACATCTCCCCTCGCGCCAGAACTTGATGAAATTCTTCGACGAGGGACTGCTTCTCCTGGAACTGTCCGCGAAGGGCCACCGTAGTCATCCGCGCTTCGTGACACTTCACCCCTCGGACGGCAACGCAGTCGTGGCGGCCCGTGGCGCGCACTACGCAAGCCAACGGCTGTACAATCGACATGAACGTATCCGCGATCTCTGAAACGAGATCCTCCTGCACGATCGCGCGAGACGCCATCGCCTGAATCAGCCGGGGAATCTTGGACAGTCCCACGATTTTCCCGTCTGGCACATAGCCAAAGTGCATCTTCCCGCGATAAATAAGCAAATGATGCGGGCAGAGAGAATAAAAATTGATATCCGAAACAACGATCAATTCGCTGTGGCTGGAACGAAATGTTTTCAGGATTTCCGCGGCGTCCGCTGTGTATCCGCGAGTCAGTTCGCGATACAGACGAGCCACGCGCCCCGGAGTGCCTTTGAAATGTTGACCGGCCAGGTCCAAGCCTAGCTCTAGCATCAGTTCACGGACAATCCGCTGCAGGCGGTCCACTTTCACTTCGTCTTCCAAAAACAGGGCCACGCTTCGATTGTGCTGCACTTCAGACTCCAATGCCCCGCTCATCGTTCACCTCGATTTCGCTGCTTTAAACTCTCTTCAGTCCTTTACTCATCGTGAGCAAGTCTTCAAAACCGTAATGGCGTTGTGAGCGATCCAGAGGGTCCGGTTTACAACCATAAACGGGACCCCCCCGGGAATGCCTCGCCCACCTTCACTTCGGCAATTCATGAGAACCCATCACGTTAATGCCACTACTGGAAGCAAAACCTGACTGATCCGGTTCGGTACGAATACTTCTTGCGGTTGGTCAGAAAAACCAGCCTCGTTATCGCGAATGCTGGAAGGATGGCTGGCCGTGCCAACGACGCTGAATGGCTTTAAAACTTACAGCCTGGTAGATACCGGCAAGGCCCACCAACCCATAAACAACCGCGCTGAGTCCCGAGACTTCGCCGAACTTCATCCCGAAAATTGCCGCTACCAGGTCGAAGCGGGCGACAGCTACCAATCCCCAGTTCAGAGCGCCGACGACTACTAAAATGGCTGCGAGAACGTCCAATTTCTTCATGATCGTTTCCTCCACGCTTAGAAGTGAATCTCTCGAACTACGTATTTAACTATAGAGAAAAATGATTTGACAGCAAGGAAAATCGACGCCAGAATGGAAGTCATATGATTCGCAGTTAAATCCAGGGCATGTTTTTTAACTTCTGGTTAAAACGGAGAATTTCGGTGCTCTCAGAGACGCTGGCAAAGGGATTAGGCGATTACGCCATTGGAGAAAAACTTCGGGCCCTGCGCCTGAAAAAGAAGATCGGACTGGTCGAGCTGGGCAAGCACACGGGGCTTTCCGCCGCCATGTTGTCAAAAGTTGAATGCGGAAAACTCTTCCCGACCCTTCCAACGCTGCTGCGCGTTGCCCTCGTGTTCGGTGTTGGCCTGGAATACTTTTTTACCGATGACCAGAAGCGACATGTCGTCGCCATCGTGCGCCGCGGCGAACGCAAGCGCTTTCCGGAGAGGCCCGACGGGCGCGACATTTCTTTCTACTTTGAATCCCTGGACTTTACCGCGATCGAGCGCAAACTGAACGCCTACTACGCTGAATTTCAGCCTCTTCCGCCCGGAAAGGCCCGCTCGCATCACCACTCCGGTGTCGAATTTCTGCTGGTGTTCCGGGGAAAGCTCGAGCTGCGCATTGGCATCGACGAGCACGTTCTGAATTCGGGAGACTCGATCTATTTCGACTCCTCACTTACGCACTCTTACAGAAGGATCAGTCAAAAACCGTGCAGCGCAATTGTTGTCACCACCGAATGATGACCGCAAAGCAGCCCTCTGCTGAAGAGCCGCCCGCCGCACATTCTTGGTTCAATCGAATCAATGGCCGCGTAAGGGCCGGCCGAGTTGTTCCGCTCTGAACCAGCTTGCCGGTCTCGGCACAGGTCCGCAGCAAGACACTGCCCGGGACGCGCGCCTGTGAGAAAATTGGAATGTGAATAACCTCGTTGCCCTCGCGATCGCCCTCATCGTTACGGTGGTTTTTCTTCGCCGATACCTCAGACAGCAACGATTGCGAGAAAGCCAGGCTCAAGAGGCCGCGGAAAAGGGAAGTTTACGTTCAGAAGGACCTCGCGCGCAGCATCCTCATATCGACACGACACTCTGCATGGGCTGCGCGACGTGCACGATGGTTTGTCCCGAGGGTGACGTATTGGCCATGCTGGGCGGACAGGCCGTCATCGTCAATGGGTATAAGTGCGTTGGGCACAGTTTGTGTGCCGATGCCTGCCCGGTCGGGGCCATCACTATGGTCATGGCCGGCCCTGGCATGAGCGCCGATCTGCCGCACCTGACTCCCGCGTACGAAAC
>JBEKCU010000122.1:0-16734 GCA_050014735.1 Candidatus Acidiferrales bacterium
CAGTTTGCTCCAGCTCTTTCCTAAAAGAATCCTTGATTGCCGCCAGTTGTTCCTTGATTTCCGAAGCGATCGCGGCCTTCATTGTTTCGCGCCCCAATTCCGCAGCCGTCGATTTCGTCGCGGATGGAATCTGCTGGCCGGCAGGGGCGGAGGGCTTAGCGGCCTTAGTCTCCGCGGTGGCAGAGACTTGGACATTTACCCCGGGTTTCGATGCTGGCGCTGACGCCACCGGAATTATTTTCGTGGTCGCGATAGGATCGGTTTTTGAAGACGGGAGAGGTAACGGTTGTGGAGCTGCCTGAGGTGCCTTTGGCGGTTTTGAATTTGAACCAATTTTCACTTCTTGTGAGGATTCGAGTTCCACCCAAATCTGGAAGAGATTGGTCGCAGCGCCTTCGGCTTGTACGAATTTCACCTGCCCTTGCAGGCCGGATGTTTTTGGGCGGTCCTTCGATACATCGAGTTCGACAAGCACCCAACTTCCCACCGCAGGCTGACACTTGGATCGGAAACTGCAGTCGCGTCCCTCCAGACCAAGGATGGTTGCAGTTTCCCTGAACATCTGCCCCTTTTCGTCTAGACCAGTCACGGTCAGACGCGCGGATTCGTTCACCGCGCTCGACGTCCCAGGATTGAGCTGGGGTTCCCTGTCCGAAACGGATGTAACCATGGATTATTCTCCAGCAGTATAATGCCCCGAACAGACCACTATGTTCCAGAAAGGAACAAGAAAGGTCCATCGTAAAAGCTATATATCGATTCGCTATATTAGTTATAAAGTAATAGTGCGAGAATTCAGAAAACCAATTCAACCGGCCTGCTTTCAAATACTTACAAATAGTCAATGCTCGGCCGTCCCGCAGCGACCAGACCCTCATCCTTCGATTGCTCGTTAAGGTACGGCCTTGCATCGTTCCGGCAATCGTGACAGAAATTGTGCTTAACCTTAAATGAATTGTAATTTCACCCGCCAGCCTAAACCCGGAATGAGAAACCGCCTGTTATGTTTTCGGCATACCTGTACTTCACTGGCCGGGCGCCTGTCCCGGCGCACGGGTAAGATCGATGATCGGTCGGAGTATGAAACGCAACTCTGAACTCGTCTGGAGCGTTACAGCCGCCTGGCTTGTATTGCTGGGAGGCTATGCCACGGCCGTCGTGTTGATACCCGCCGGGATATCTCGCAATGCATTCGTCGATATTTTCCTGTGCGTTTTGCCTTTCATCGTCAACGGAGCGCTTCTGCTCAACGCGATTACCCCGGACTGGCGAAAGAACGCATTTTGGATGCTGCTTGCGTTCGGTTCGTCGCTTTGGATGGTGGGCCAGGCGATCTGGACTTACATCGAGATTTACGATCGTCACGACATTCTCTATCCATTTATTGCGGACATCGTTTTCTTTCTCCATACCGTTCCCATGATCGCCGCCCTTACGATGCAGCCGCAGAAAGATCCTGACGATCGGAAAATGCTTTACGGCTATGTGGATTTTGGGCTGATGCTGTGCTGGTGGATGTACTTATACGTGTTTGTCGTCGTTCCGTGGCAATACGTCGTCGTCGACCGGGCCCGATACGTCAGCTCGTACGATGCGATCTCCACAGTGGAAAATCTCGTATTTATCGGAAGCGCGGCCTTCCTTGCTTTGAGAACAAGGGGCTATTGGCGCAAAATATACTTACATCTGGCGGGTGCGGGCGCCGTATACGCGTTCGGCACGCTGGCGTTCGGCCTGTTGGTTCACCGTAACGTCCATTCGGGTAGCAGTCTGAGCAGCTTCCCTCCTCTGATTTCGTTTCTCTGGCTGGGAACGGCAGGAATCATTGCTTTCCATTCTCGCGGCGAGGAAAACAACACCCCAGGACAATCGGCAATAGAGAATCCCATTTCCAACAAGCCCGCAAACGAATCGGTATGGGCTTCGCGCATGGCAAGAGCTGCGCTGCTATCGCTGCCCATCATCGGTTTCTGGTGTCTGGAACTAAGCCAGGCGCCCATGGCCGTGCACACTTTCCGCATCCTACTTACTCTCGGAGCAGTGCTGCCATTAGGTTCTTTGGCTTTTTTGCGCCATGAACTGGTCGACGCAGAACGCCTGCGCCTGCTGCGCGCATCGCAGGAATCCATCGACAACCTCAAGCGGCTGCAGATGCAATTTGTGCAGTCGGAGAAACTTGCCTCGATCGGACAATTGGTGGGCGGCGCGGCACATGAAATCAACAATCCTCTAACCGCGATTCTCGGTTATTCGGAATTGCTGGCCGACGATCCCTCCGCCGATGCCCGCTCGCGCGGACTCGCGGAAAAAATTCGCGAGCAGGCGCGCCGGACCAAATCACTGGTCAACAACCTGCTCAGCTTCGCCCGACAGGCGCCAAGCGAACAGCGCTCCTCCCTGGACATCAATATGATCGTCAACAGTTCCGTGCAGTTCCGGCGTGTCGATCTGCGCGGCAAGAACATTCGGATCGATGTACAAACGGACACCACGATTCCGCAAGTGCGTGGCGATGCGAATCAACTCCTGCAAGTGTTTTTCAATATCATTAACAACGCCGTGGACGCCATGCAGGAGGTGGGTGGTGGCACTTTGACAGTGCGCACATTGTACGAGAGAGGGAATGTCACCATTATTTTCTCGGACACCGGGCCGGGCATTCGCGAGCCGAAGCTAGTCTTTGACCCGTTTTACACAACGAAACCTGTCGGTAAGGGCACGGGCCTTGGCTTGAGCATCTGCTACGGGCTAGTGCACGACCAGGGTGGCCAGATCTCTTGTGAGAACCGCCCGGAAGGCGGCGCGACATTTCGCGTTGAGCTGCCAGCGGTCCCCACACTATCGCCTCTCCGAGCGATCGGCCCTGCTTCTCGCGGGAATCCCGCAAAACTCGCCTGAAGGATGTAAGTTCAGCAACGCGCCGAACCGTCTTGCTTTCGGCTATAATCCCGGGCGATGCCGCAATCTTCATCCTCCCCGCCGCAAACCGCTCCGGCCTTCGAGCCGCCGCGCTCGGTTGCGATCGAAGGGCCGATACGTGTCGGCAAGTCCACGCTCGCGCGCATCCTGGCGGATCGGCTTCATGCCCGGCGCGTCTTCGATCCAGAGGACAATCCGTTTCTCGCCGATTTCTACAGGGAAAAGCCGGGCTCGGCGTTTCGCGCACAGATGTATTTTCTGATCGAGCGGCACCGGCGGCTTAGTGAAGTCCAGCAAAATGACTCCTCCCCGCTGGTTTCCGATTTTCTATTTGAAAAAGACAAAATCTTTGCGTACATCAATCTGGACAACGAAGAATTGAAGCTCTATGAGCGCTACTACGGGATGTTCGCGGCGGCACTCAAACCACCTGATCTTGTGATTTATCTCCAAGCCAACCCCGAAGTCCTGCGGGAGCGCATTGCCAAAAAGAAATTGTCCGCGGAAAAGCAAATCTCGCGCGCCTACCTCGAGGAAGTCATCCGCGCCTACGAGCATTTCTTCTTTCGCTATTCGGCGTCGGATCTGCTGGTCATCAATACTTCGGAAATCGATTTCGTTGACCGCAACGCCGACCTTCAGCAACTCCTGCGCCGATTGCAGGAACCCGTTAAGGGCACGCAGTATTTCCTTCCACTGGGAACGAACGAGTAGGTCCGCGCCTTCTTTCTCCTTGCCCGATTTCTCTCTCCCAGTCCATATTTCTCAAAAGAAACAGAGGCACATCTTAAGTCGATGCCATGGGTGTCCAGAAACCTGGTAGTCAATGGGCTGACTGAAAGGCACGGCATGCCGTGCCACTACGATTACGAAGCCCGGGATAGAGGCCTCCGACAATTTTTTTGTGGGTCGCGCCTTCAGACGCGACGACAACTCGCCAAGAGAAAACTGGGCTTTAGCCCTCGTCGCATCGAGTGCGCTAAGTTCCGGGCAGTTTTGAGCCAACGCCTAGTCCCTTGCCTACTGCCTCAAATCATCTATCCTATCTGCTGTGGATGTCGCGAATATCGTAATCATCGGCGGCGGCGTGGTGGGCTGCGCGGTTGCGCGCGCGGTTTCCAAACGCTGGAGCGATGTTTTTCTGGTCGAGCGGATGCCGAAGCTTGGCATGGGAGCGAGCACACGCAACAGCGGAGTGATTCATTCGGGCATCTATTACCCTCCCGACTCGCTCAAGGCTCGGTTGTGCGTCTCGGGCAATCGCATGCTGCACGAATTCTGCGCCGCGCATAGGGTGCCTCACCGGAATTGCGGCAAGCTTGTGGTAGCACACGGCCGCGCTCAGGAAGACGCGCTCGAACACCTCGCCGAAAACGGCCGTGCAAACGGTGTCGAAGGCCTGCGCTTGGTGGATCGCGCGATGGTTCGCAAACGCGAGCCGCATATCGAAGCAACTGCCGCGCTGGAAGTACCCTCGACTGGAATCGTTTCCGCCGAAGACCTCGTTAAAACGCTCGCCCGCATCGCCACGGAACAAGGCGCGAGCCTGCTTCCCCGAACTCGAGTCACTCGCGTAGATTCACATGAAGATTCAATCTCGGTAACGCTAGCTGAGGGTCACGCGAGCGATCCCGCACACGCAATCGAGGAGGCCGGCTCGATGAGTATTGCGAGTTGGTGCGTGCAAAATCGTATCTGGTCAACAACCTGGTGTATCCGCTCCCGCACACGGACGGGCTCAGCCTCGGCGTGCACCTGACGCGTACGCTGTGGAACACGGTGCTGGTAGGTCCGACGGCGGATTATATTTCGGAAAAAAACGACTACGAGCGCGATCGTCTGCCCGTCGAGGAATTCGTTCGCCGCGCAAAACCAATGTTGCCTGAACTCGCAGCGGCAGACCTCCAGATCGCTTACTCGGGCATTCGCGCAAAGCTGGTTCCTCCTGGGCATCAAGGCGTAGCGGATTTCGTGATTGAGCGCGATGCAAACGTGCCGCGCGCCATTCAATTGATCGGCATCGAGTCACCGGGGCTTACATCGTGCCTGGCGATCGCCGAGCGTGTTGTCTCGCTTGCCGCGGAAATACTCCAGTAGCAGACGCTTTGACCTGAATTTTGGCGGTTTCGCAACTGTAGGGGTGCGACATGTTGTGCCCTGCGGTCACCCTTCAACTAGCTCGTCCTCTTCACAGGCAAAGGTCGCACATCTCGGGTTCAGCTGCATTGACGTTCATGAAGCTGCCCGGCAACGGGCCGGTCGAACGGCATGCAGTGCCCCCGCAACTGCGACACCTCCCCAAAATAGAATATTTTTGCTGGCTGAATTGCCAAGGAAGTTCCATGATTTCCGTGTGAGTCGTCCATTCAATAGTTCCGGCTCCATGATTCCATCCGTGATCGATTTCGGCCGCGACATCTGCTGCAATCTCGAAGCCGCCGAATCGCGCGAGTGGCTTGTGACCAATGGCATTGGCGGATATGCGTTTGGCACGATTGCGGGGGACCAGACGCGGTGTTACCACGGACTCCTGGTAGCCGCCTTGCAGCCTCCGTTAGGGCGAACGCTTTTACTCGCGAAGCTTGACGAGACCGCGCTGTACGCCGGTGAGAAATATGAACTGGCTACAAATCGATGGGCCGATGGAACCGTTTCTCCTCGCGGCTATCTGAATATCGAGCGTTTCCATCTTGAGGGTACTACGCCGGTCTGGACGTTTGCTTTAGCCGACGCGTTGCTGGAAAAGCGAGTCTTCATGCAGTCTGGGGCAAATACCACGTATGTACTCTATCGTCTTGTGAGGGCGAGATCTCCGGTTACGCTGTCCATCAAGGCAATCGTGGACTATGCCGCCGAACACTGCACAACAGACGCCGGAGCCTCGCCGATGGAGGTCGTTCCTGTCGAACGCGGATTGAGGGTGACGGCCTTCAGCGGCGCAGTCCCGTTCTACGTGCTGACCAATGACGGCGACGTCCAGCCTCGAAACCAGTGGTATCGCAATTTCGATCTTCCTGCCGAGCGGGCACGCGGCCTTTGCGACCGCACCGACCACGTTTTCGCCGGTGAGTTCAGCGCGACAATTGCTCTGGGAACATCGCTCACGATCGTCGCAAGCACGGATGCGTCGCCATCCTTGAATGGCGAAGAAGCGCTTGAGGCGCGCCAGAACGACGCACGCTCTCTTCTAGAGCAATTTCACGCGGGACTCACAAACGTCACGCAAACTCCTCCCGCGGAAATTCAACAACTCGTCCTCGCGGCAGACCAATTTATCGTGGCCCGCCCACTGGAAGACATCGCCGATGCCAAGACGATTCTGGCGGGCTATCCATGGTTTAGCGATTGGGGACGCGACACCATGGTTGCTCTTCCCGGTCTTTGCCTTATAACGGGGCGACCCGCGCTTGCGCGAAACATCCTGAGGACATACGCCCGATTCGTCAGCGAAGGCATGCTGCCAAACAATTTTCCAAGCGGAGGCAGACTGCCGGAGTACAACACGGCCGATGCAACTCTTTGGTATTTCCATGCGATTCGAGAGTATTTCAAGGCGACGAACGATCTAGGGCTGTTGCACGAACTCTATCCTGTGCTGGAGGGAATCGTGAACGCGCATGTTCGAGGAACGCGATTCAACATTCACGTCGATCCGGCGGATGGTCTGCTGTTCGCCGGAGAAACTGGAGTGCAAGTCACGTGGATGGACGCGAAAGTCGGCGACGTTGTGATGACGCCGCGCATTGGCAAACCAGTCGAGATCAATGCGCTGTGGTTCAACGCGGCGATGTCGATGGCCCAATTCGCGCGCGTCCTCGGAGAGAACCCGGAGAAGTACGAAACCCTCGCGGCGCAGGCGAAGAGCGGATTTGCGCGTTTCTGGAATCCCTCCAGGCAATTCTGTTTTGACGTAATTGATGGACCGCCCGGCGCGGGAGACGGCATGGGAAGCGTCGCGGAAACCCGATCCAAGAACAACGACCCAGCGTTGCGGCCCAATCAAATCTTCGCGGTTTCGCTGCCGGAATCGCCGCTACCACTCGATCGGCAGCGAGTTGTCGTGGATGTATGCGCGACGGAATTGCTCACGTCATTCGGGCTCAGAAGCTTGGGCCGCGCAGAGCAGGGCTATCAACCGTATTACGGCGGAGGCGTCCGACAGAGAGATGGCGCTTATCACCAGGGCACCGTATGGGGCTGGTTGCTTGGGCCGTTTGCCCTCGCCCATTATCGCGTTTATCAGGATTTTGCTGCGGCGATGTCCTTCCTCGGGCCGATGCTGGGCCACATCAAGGCAGCCGGACTAGGCACCGCCAGTGAAATTTTCGACGGGGATGCGCCGTTCGCGGCCAATGGCTGCGTCGCGCAGGCTTGGACCGTGGGGGAGACTCTGCGCGTGTGGCACGCAATTGCAAATGTGCAAGATTCTCGGGATCGCCGGTCTCCCGATTGATGGCCGAGTTATCACCAGTCCTTCCGCCACTCCAGAATCTCGCGGCTTTCTCCCTACGGGTGACGCGAGCATCAGCCTGTGTGGCTTTGCGAATTCTAGTCCCACTGGCTCGGCGCCTACGCTGCTACTTTCTGGAACTTCGATCCGTTCGTTTGAGTGTTCCATTTCCGACCAACCCTCACTTTCCGGTTCATGTGCGCAATTCACAATCTGGAGTCGGCCGGGGCAGAGCGCTCGTATATTTCACTAATATCGGTACTTAGATTCCTAATGTGCCCTTCCATCCACGGCCTCCTGGAGATCGGAAGGATTCGTTCGATCTGAGGAACCGTCTACTGGCGTTACTAACGTGGAGGTCTATTCTAAGAAAGTTCCAATTTATTTTCGCCATTGCCGTATACTGTCCCCAGCACTTGTCGGATTCGTCGGTCCCTCTCGCTCCAGGGAATTAAACGATTTGTCGGATCTCATGAACAGCGGCGGGCTCTGGCCCGTCGACGCTGAAGACCATGTAATTTTGTGTGTCGCGTTTCGGTGGGCGCGGCTCGGCTGGACTCCTTTACTTACTGTACTACTCGGGGTATGCCTGGGGCTTTCCGGGTGCATCGCGGCAGCTGACGCGGTAGCGCCGAACGGCGCCGAAATGGAGAGTGCGAGTAGGGCGGTTGCCGCGCTTCAGCTTACGGATCCCGCATCCGGTGGAGAAATCGAGGGTTATGCATCGGCCGTCAGTGTAAATCGCGGCGAAGATATCAAGTTGTATGTGAATACGAAGGAGCCGACATACAGCATCGAAGTTCTAAGAATCGGTTGGTATGGCGGGCGTGCGATGAAGCGAATGCTGCCAGCCGTCACCAGACGCGGCTTGTCTCAGGCGTCGCCCATTGTCGATTCTGCTTCCGGACTAATCGAGTGTGACTGGCAAGATCCCTACACGCTTCATGTGCCCGATTCGGACGATCCTACCGTGTGGCCAAGCGGGATTTACGTGGCAAAACTGACGGCTGGATCGACCGGAAAGCAAAGCTACATTGTTTTTGTTGTCCGGGACGACAGACGGCCCTCCGATTTATTGTTCCAGTCAAGTGCGACGACGTATCAGGCGTACAACGATTGGGGTGGCAGGTCGCTCTATTCCAAACCGCGCGCCTCAAAGGTCTCATTCAACCGGCCGTATCTGCACGGACATGGCACCGGGAACTTGCTGAACTGGGAGTTGAGTCTGGTACTATTCCTGGAAAAAGAAGGATATGACGTTACCTACTCAACCGATCTCGACACCCATGAGCAAGGGAATCTGCTCTCCTTGCACAAAGGATTTCTTTCGACCGGACACGACGAATACTGGTCGTGGCAAATGCGGGACAACGTCGAAGCCGCGAGGGACAACGGTGTCAACCTCGCATTTTTCGGAGCGAATGTGGCGTACTGGCAGATTCGGTTTGAGCCGAGTGCGATTACTGGCGATCCCGACCGGACGATCATCTGCTACAAGAATAAGAGTTCGGATCCGATTTCGAGCGCGGACGACCTCCCGACAAGGCGTCTGACTACCGTGAAGTTCCGTTCCAGCCCGGTGGACAGGCCGGAAGATGCATTAGTCGGCGTGATGTACGAGTCGGACCCGGTACAAAGCGATATTGTAGTCGCGGATGCTTCAAGCTGGGTGTTTGAAGGAACGGGTTTGAAGAATGGCGATCGCTTGCCCGGACTTCTCGGCTATGAAGTCGATCGGAGTTCGGATCACACGCCGCCGGGAACCAGTCTCCTGGCGCATTCACCGTATCCGTTTCGCGGGAGCACGAGGTATTCGGACATGGTGCTGTACTCCGCGCCAGCCGGCAGCATCGTGTTCGCAACGGGCACGATGCAATGGAGTTGGGGACTTGTCGACCCGGGAATCGAAGGAAAACGGTACGAGAATTCCGCAGTCCAGAGAGCAACGCGCAATGTCCTGCGTCATTTTGGCGCCCGCCGCAGCGTATCGACCAGTGGCAGCGCGCAGTAATCTAGCAGATTTAGGGAGCTCTAACGTCCGCAGGTTGACCGTACCTAGTGGCGCCGGCGTCTCGCTACCGGGTTTAGCTGATCTCGCGACGTGAAACCCGCCGGCAGGATGCCGACGCCACTAGAATCTATCGGCGGAAGCCGCCGAACCGGCCCCAGCCGTAGCCCCCATAGAATCCAAAGCCGAACGGAACGGGATAATACGCGTACGGATAGGCATATGGGTAAGGATACCCGTAAGCGTATGGGTATCCGTAGTAAGGGCCAGGCGGCGGGTAACCTGGACCGCCAGGAGCCGCGAAGCGTTGGGGCCGCCCGTTCGGCGCGCGCGAATTATAATCGTCTTGAGTCACTGGTTGAAATGCAGCCTGACTGCGCTCGGTCGAAATCGTGACGGGCGCATCCAATCGGAACGAAAGAACGGTTTCAGGGGCAATTACGGTCGGCCTGCCACGAGTTGACTGAACCCCGATGGCTCCTGCCACAGCTCCTGCGGCCGCACCGATTGCTGCCCCGGGACCTCCATCGGCGGCTGCGCCGATCGCTGCGCCAACTCCTGCTGTCGTTCCGATGACGGCTGCTTTTTGCCCTGAAGTAGGGCCACCCGTCGAAGTTTGTACGAGTTCCGTTTGAAGAGACACTCGCTGGCCGTCAACCATCGTGAATTCGCTCAGCTGCACGCCCAACTGAGACGTCCCGCCACCGTGCCCAGCCTTTTTTACCACGGAAACGCGGCCCGTTTCTGACTGTCCCCGACGGGCCACTACCCATCCATCGACGACGACTGGCTGGTCCAATACGGCGCTGAACGCGTCACCCGGGAAGTTTTGTTCACTGGAAAGCCATTCGTCGGCACGGACTCGAATTACCGTTCCGGCGGGCAAGGTCAGGGATTGAGGCGGTATCGCTTGATTCGGCTGAGCAGTCTGGTACTGCGGTGCTGCCTGGCCCTGGTTCTGCGCCCCTCGGTCGCTCTGTGGGACCGGCTGATTCTGGGGCATAACTTGGTCTGCCGGCGCCTGCGCCTGAGAATCCTGCTGTTGCTGCTCACCCGCTTGGACTTCGGCGGCCTGATTCTGTTGAGCCGATACGCGTAAGGCGCTGAGGCAAAGCGCCAATCCTAATCCCGCCATTATCAGGGAGTTTGAAATGGTGCCCTGATTCTTTCCCATCGTCATCCGGGTCATGATCCGCTCCTATGTAATTTATCGAAACAGCTCCCGATAGCTGCCACGCAATTCAGTTCAACCCTTTGGATTGCAATTAATATCTTTGATGATCCGTAGGGACGGTTAGTTGTCTATCGGGAGGGGGATGAAGTCGGCGGCGACGGACCAAAACAGGCAGCAGAACAAGAAGATATCCAATTGGCGCAATGCTATACGGAGGGCAACCACGGAAAATCACAATTATTCTATTGCAAAGTGTGCCCTTTTATTTAGATTGCTGGCCACCTGGGAGGGCAGATTCATTAAAACTCGGTGTCGGTAGTATTACTGAGCCCCATCCTTAGCGTGAACCGATGATTGTCGGGAGCCGAGTCGTGTGGTCAAGCCCGTTTGCGCGGAAGTACCTGGGCTTGAGGACGAATCAACCATCTCCAACGGTAATGTTTTGCGATGGACCTATAGATACAGGCGCGCCAGCGTCAATAGGAGTTGCCAAACACATTGGATCGTCTGCTCAAGATTCGAACCGCTTATGTGTAAGACAAATAAAGAAGAGCAAGGGTGCAAAACAAATGATAACTAGATCTAAAATAGCCGTTTTATGCTCGGGGAAGGTGAACTTGTGGGTCACAGTTAGTGAAGAGACAGAGAATTGACTGTATGGCGGAGGGGGGGGATTCTGCCCGAGCACCCTAAGAAATTCTCAGTAACGATGGTAAAACTCAAGTCCTTTGGAGTCAACGAGCGATTTGGCGAAAAACGATTTTGCCAGTGTCATTGGGAAATCTGAGGCTTGCATTTCTGCTAGGAGTCTTAGGAAAAGCTTAGGAAGATCGAATGCTTTCCGCGCCCCGAGAGATTCGCGCCACTGACCCTTCAAAAGTACCCAACGTACCCAAGCCCGCAGCTACGCTCACATGCTCGCCCAGTCCCCGACCTTGGTGACGCGCACACTCCCGTCTCGCTGCCCGTGAACCGACACTCGGTCCAGCCGCGCAGCAGCATACAAGCCGGAGTGGAATCGGTTGCGGCTCCTCTCGTCCGTGCCGATGCTCCGAACATCGAAGAGCCTGTGAACGCCGTCTGCTCTGGAATGGCGATTCTGCGCCGATTTAGCGTGCCCGGAGAGGTTGGGGGCGGCTGGGGCGTTTCCGAGGTGGTGGAGGGGTTTGTGACCACCCTAGACGGCATCTTGGCGTACGAGATCGTTTACTTCAATCCCATCCGATTTCGAAGCCACGTGTAGATGCTCGCACCGTTGGTGGCTTGCGGTTTGTTAGAAGCCGAACAGCATTAAACCCTCCACTGAAGGTAAGGATGGTTCCACTAGCAATCAGGAGACCCAGCTTGCTGGTTGGGTCGGGATCAAAGATTGCAAGCAGCACCATCGTTATGCCCCATAATCCAATTCCAGCGGAGACTCCAACAGCAATCCAGTCGTTGCGTGTAAGCCCGCGTTGCAAGCCCATCTCCAGCAGTGTCTGACCACCCGGATCGATTCCAGTATTCGAATCGTCAATGACAATGACCGGCTCGCGATTGCGATACGCTTTCGTAAGCTCTGCAAGCCACCCTTGTTCAGAAGTGCGGATCGTTAGACTCTTGGAAGCCTTCGTTGTTAAGTCGTCCATATTATTTGCCGCCCTCTAACTACAGAAGCTCTCAACTGATCTGCGGTTTTGGTCAGCTTTTCTGATAATATCCCCCGTTTAGCGACGGTAGGCAACCTTTCGAGAGTACGGGAACACAAACGGTAACAAGAAAAGCCAGGCATTGCGTACCGTAGAACTCAAGATGACCTTGGGCGAATTTCGCGAGTCGCTCACCGCGACGCTCGCGCTTACGAACTGAGGTTGCCTTTTTCGTTTGCCAGCGGTTCTGTTTCCGTAGTGCTGTGCTCTTGGGCAGACAAAGCAAGGAACGTAAATATGCACCGCGCCAAACTGCTTGACCGCAGAGCGGCCCCACTCACGGCGGGCGACATCCTGTGCAATGTAGGGCTGCAAAAAGTTATGAGCGCCGAGAGCTACACAGCCTTGCTAAGACGCTAGCTCGGGCGGACGACCAGCAATGCCGGTGCTTCTACTTGCGGATCAGGGTTATCTCGTCTGAAATTGTGCGATGGTCGGGGATGTTTAGGTAGGTCTGCTCTGCCAGCGGCTCCTCGGTGGTCAGGGCGACAACTGCAAATTGCGTCCCCGGCTTTGTGTGGGCGTTGCCGAGATGAATCCTCGTCGTGATCTCTCCTCCGTTAAGGTTCCGCTGTCGCCACCATTTCTTGTTCGGGGAATAAACTAGAACTTCGGTGCGTCGCCGCGCAGGCTTGGCAAGCAGCGGCACGTTGTCGGTGACTTGCAAAAAGGATTTCCTGTGCAAACTCCTGTTGATCGAGGGACGCTCCAACGTTTTCAGGGACTCGTCTATCATGTCGCAGCCCCTCACCATCGTTGCCTTCCACCGCCAGTCCGTCATCTTTGACATGGGTTCCAAATCGCCGAGGGTCATTGCTTGAAACCGATTGATCGCTCGGCCTGGATTTCGCTTGAGATCACAAGGTTCGAGGTACGCCCAAACAATCATCAGATTGCGGTCTTTATGCGCCTGGAGCAAATAAGGCAACTCTTTGCTGACAATATAGTCCGAAGCGACATAGCTGTCGCTCACGAGGAGAACAGCAGCAACCGCTCCATGCATGGCTTGCTCGATCTGTGGCTCCCACTCCCCGCCTTTCAGATTTCGATCAGACCAAAACTTTATTTCCTCCGAGCGGCTCAGGGGTTTCGAGATCGTCTCAAATCGCTGTCGCCATTTTTCGTCCGCATGGCTGTAACTTACGAAAATCATCCCAGTGATCCCTCAGAAATGAAACTGCCCCGCCGCCAGATCAGTGCGTCGGGGAGAACCCACTGAGAAACGTGGGCATTATAATCGGCGTGCCTGTCTATTGTCTTCCCGATTTCTCTTTCGATCTCTTTGACGGTCATGATGTGGTAGTCGGAGAGCTTATCCAACTCCGTTTGACCCGGAGCCTTCGCCCAAGACCTGAGAGTATCCTCTAAAGCCACGTGCCGCCTCCCGCAACGTCATACATAGCATAACGCGGAACAAAAGGCGAAGATCGGCCCAGTATTTCTACGTGAAGGGTGTCGCGCCATGAAGCCTCCGATAGAACGCAGGCACGGCTGCGTGCTTCGCTCCAAAAAAGATTAGTTCGCCCAAATCGTGCTAGTCTCACCCATTATGACCGACGACCCCGTAAATCCTCCCGACCCTGAAGAGGTAAAGGAACCAGACCCGTTCAGATATACCGCGTTTGAGCACTGGGAATATAAGCCAATCATCTATAAGTCGGAGCAGACGCAATCGTGGCGCAGCATGACCGAGAGTTTTTACCGAGCAAGCGAATTCCTTGTCAAAGCAGTTGTCGGGCGAGAAGCCAACGAGGATATTGAAGGGGTCGCCGCTGTCTTCCTTTTTCGTCACTACCTCGAACTCGTTTTGAAAGGGATCGTGCTTCACGGACGATGGATCAAGCCCACCGGAGAGAATGCGACACAAGATGAGGTGCAGAAAGTAAAGAACATTCACGAACTCACCATATTGTGGCAATGGGCACTGGAAGACGCCAAACCCAAAATTGATCCCGAACATTGGGAGAATTACGATACCGAATTCGTTGAGCATTGCATCGCCGAGTTTGACGCTGTCCATCAGAAAGGTTTCGCGTTTAGGTATTCCGGGTGGGGTGGTGAATTCTGCGTCTTCGATTTCCCGGCCATCCTTCAGCAGATGGAGCACATATACCAAGTTCTTGGCGGGATCGAGACCTATCTAATTGAGACGTATGCACAGAATCAGGACTATGAAGAGTATTTGGAGTCCGAATTTGGAAGCGACATGTATTAGGGGAATGCGATGCGAATACCAGACCGATTGCTAAAGTGCGTTGGATTTGTTTCCCGGTACGAGGCGGATCATGAGGGTGGAGCGTATGTTAGTTTCGGCGGTACTGCCTTCATCGTCGGCGTGCTTATAGAGGGGAACGTCGGATTCGCACACCTCGTTACAGCGAGGCACGTCGCCGATGCGATAGCACCGGGTGAGGCGGTGATCGCCATGAACGGCAAGGACGGCAGGCCGTTGTTTTTCCGAACTGGCGTTCAGAAATGGTTCTACCACCCCACGGAGAGAGACTCCGTTGATGTTGCAGTGATGCCTTTCGGGAGTCTTCGTTTTAAGGAGTACGACGTTGAATGGATTCCAGAAGAAGTTTTCGCCACCGACCAGAGAATCGCCGAATTTGATATTGGACTTGGGGACGAGTTAGTCATCATCGGATTGTTCACACGGTTCTATGGGCAGACAGAACTAATTCCTCTGGTTCGCACTGGCAATATCGCAATGATGCCCAAGGACAAGCTACCAATCAGAGACTTCGGGGATATGGAAGCATATCTGGCGGAGGGACGCTCAATCGGGGGATTAAGCGGCTCGCCTGTATTCGTGCGCAACACCGTAAAGATGCCAACGCAAACTGCGGACGGAAAACCCTCGTACATAGCGGGACTTGGACAATCCCATTTGCTAGGGCTGGTTCACGGGCATTGGCACTTGCCCGTTTCATTCTCCGCCACTGAACAATCGGAGGCAGTCAATATGGGGGTGAGCATCATCGTTCCGGCAAAGAAGATTCTGGAGACCCTTCATAACCCGGAATTGGATGCGCTCAGGAAGAAACACTGGAATAACCCACCGAGTCCTGACAGCGGGTTCACGGCTTTTACAAAACTTTAGACTGAGGCTTGGCGGCTCCCAGCGGTGACGATGAGCTTCGCCAGCCTGTTGATCTCCTTGCTTGCGTCCTGCCGCTTCTTGGAGGAAGGCAGGTTTGCCATCTGCACCGCTGGTGCTCCGCTATTACTTCCTCGATCTTTGGTAGTGGCGGCGTTTGATTTTCACAGGCATTCCGCCCTTATCGTCAAATGCGATAGACTCGGACTGACGACGATCAATTGAATCTTGGCAAGTCGTTCGCGGTCTTCGAGGAATTTAATAATGGATGAGTCGGCGCTTAGAACACTACTCGACAGCCTTGAGGCATCTCGGTCCGCGCTGTCTGGGTGGTTAGAATGTTGGACATTCTTGGTCGTAGCTGGCGTAGCACTAGAAGTTGTATTTGTTGTTTGGGAATATGTCGAAGACCTGCACGACTTCGGGAGCGGTATAGTACATCCCCCGGAAAGACCGAGCAGGTTATTGTTTGCCTTGGGTTTACTAGGGGCTGCATTGGTTGCTATTGGTGTAAGCGGGGAACTGTACGCTGAATCCAAAATTGAAACAGTGGAAACGCGCACACGAAAGGCCAACGATGAGCTTTTTCTCTTGCTCTCAAAAGAAGCCGGAGAAGCAGCGGCATCCGCCAAAACAGCGCACGATGAGGCGGATGCGGTGGGGAAAAAGGCTGATGCACTTGATGTCCGATTGGGAAGTGCTTCAAGGGAATTAGGCGATATAGAGACAGATACCTTTGCAATCAGTCCACGATGGCGATTACTCGAACGTGGCGAAGATGTATTTATCAAAGCTCTAAAACCATTTGCGGGACAGCGAGTAACCGTCGTGAGCTGTGGAAGGGAGGACACAGAGCGATCTGCGTTGGAAAATATGCTTGTAAGCTCTTCCTTTCCTAAAGCGGGCTGGGACAAGCCGGGGTCTACCCGATGGCTCAATTGCCCAAACATATTAGGCGGTAGTGAGATGTACTTCGTCGCATCAACCGATGATTCGGCTGAGTGGGTGGGCATGCCCGCCCAGCAATGGGCAAAAGTGCAGGGTGGCAGATTTAACATCTCCCATGATGCACTCAATACGTTATGGGAGGTCCTATACAAACTTCGGATTAGAACAACTGCATGGAGGGAAAAACCCTTGCCACAAGATGAAGGAATACAAAAGGCAAGAATGTTATTCGGAGATGGCATTCCGGACAGTCCGGCTGAATTAGCATACAAAGACCCCGGAAGGATATTTCTTCTCATCACCCCGAACGTGCCGATGTTTGGGAATGCTGACCTGCCCCCCGAAAACTAGTCCATCCAAAAGTTAGCTTCTCCGGGTATAAAACCATGAGAGGAGAAGCAACGATGAAGAAGAGCCGTTTCAGCGAGGAGCAGATTGTGGCGGTGT
>JBEKCU010000123.1:0-20392 GCA_050014735.1 Candidatus Acidiferrales bacterium
TGTGTCTGCCCGGTCGGCCACGCGGTTATGAATCCCAGCGGTCCCTGCGGAACCACCGCAAGGTTGAGTGAGTAGGCTTGAGCGGTCCCCGGCAAATTGCACGCACCGGTGGGCAGCGGGAATGTTCGGCTGGTGTTTCCCGTGATGGACGGTCCCCCAAACGACCCGTTTGGATTGCGGGTATCCACCACCCGGCATGGCGTCACCGGATAGAATTGGAGTGCAGCGGGAGCTGTCGTGAAGTAGCCGTTGATGTCCATCACCATGTCGGTGGTGTTCGAGGCGAAAACACTGATCGCGCCGCCCGTACCGGCTGGAACAATCGCCGCATTGGATCGAACGCGGCCATCGATCGAGCTCACAGTGGCCACCACTGGCTGCGTTTGTCCCGCCGGCCAAAGCGTAAGGTAGCCCAGTGACCCCGAGGGAATGACAGCGACGTTGAGCGAATAGGCGGCTGCGGTCGACGGAATATTACACGTGGTGTTTTGCGAAATGGTGAAGTTACGTGAGGTCCCACCAGTAATCGAGGGGCCAGCGAATTGGCCATCCGGCGTGGTCCGTGTATCCACTAACCGGCATGGAGTCACCGGCACGTAACGCAGAGCGGCGGACGGCGCTTGGCCGGTGCCTGACAGTGTGATCGACTGAACGCTGCCGGTAACTTCGCCCGAGTTGTCCGTGAAATTGAGAGTCGCGGGTCCCCGCAGCCCCGCTGCGGCTGGAGTAAACGTTAGGGCTACCGTACAGGTATTGCTCGGAGCCGTGAAGCCAATCGTGGCACCCGCCGTGCACGTGGTTCCTGCACCGGAAACGATGGCGAAATCCGAAGCATTTGTGCTCGCCGGATTAATCGCCACTGTGGCTAACTTCAGGACGTCGGTTCCACTGTTGGTCAGCGTTACAATCTGCTGTGCGCTCGTAATCGTCACCAACTGATTGCCGAAACTCAGCGTCGTGGACGGATTGAGTGACGCCAATGGCGCGATCCCGGTACCGTTCAATGTCACGGTCTGCGTCGTGGGGCTGGCGTTATCGGTGACCGTCAGCGTTGCCGAACGCGCTCCGGTGGCACCGGGCGTGAATGCCAGGACGATGTTGCAGGTACCACCCAGCGCCGGCACGGTAAACCCGTTGACGCATGTAGTGCCAGTCGAAACGACGGCGAAATCGCTTGCGGCATTCCCGGGTGCGCCAATGCTCACGGCATTGCTAGCCGCCAGGTGCAGTGCAAGGCCACCGGAGTTTGTCAAGGTCAGCGTCAAATTGCTACTGGTCGTGCCAACATCCTGACCCGTGGTAAACGTCACCGGGCTGGGATTCAGGCCAACCTGCGCGGCAACCCCGGCCCCGGTAATACTGACCTGTTGCGTGCTTCCCACCACGGCACCCGAATCGTCGGTAACGGTGAGTGTGACCGGACCATAGGAACGCACCGTCGTCGGCGAGAACGTCACAATAATCACGCAACTCGAATTTGCACCAATCGCCAGGCCGTTCGAGCATGTCGTGCCCTGCGCACTGGTTCCGATTCCGAAAAATGAGGAGTCTCCACCGGATGCAATGGCAAATGCCCCGCTGGCAGCCAGATTCAGCGTGTCCGTGCCGTTGTTCGAGACGGTGAGCGACATCGTGGACGTCTGGCCGGTTGCCTGGCTGCCGAACGCCAGCGAAGTTGGCACCTGAGCGTTCGGTCCAATCGCGATACCGTTCAAGGTAACGATGTGCGGACTGTTCGCATCGGATGCCAGAATCGTAAGCGTGGCCGTGCGAGCCCCGAGGGCACCCGGGGTCGGTGAGAACGTGACGACTGCATTGCAAGTGCCGTTGATGGCGGCGAGACTAAAACCGCTTGTGCACGTCGTGCCGCTAGCGACCACTTGGAAATCACTCGAGTTGGTACCGCTGATCGACGCGGCCGTTGTGACCGTCGTCGTAACCGAAACCGCCGTGGCCGTTGCGTTGGTCAACGTGACGCTACCTTGTCCGCTCGTCGTATTGATGCGCGTACTGGTGAACGTCAGCGGATTCGGACTTGCAGTGACAGCGGGATTCGAGCCCGTACCGGACAGGCTTATGCCGATCGTACCGCTAGCGCCGTAATGAACAGTGGCCGTCGAATTGTTGGTAACCCCCGTCGGCGAGAACTGAATGTAAATGACGCATGTCCCTGTGAACGCGCTCAAGGCTTTCCCGGTCACGCAGCTATTCGTCCCGGAAACAGTGGAGTACGGACCCGACGGGGGCGCGGCCGTGCTGTAGGTGACGCCATTAAAGACCACGGCTGCGCTTGTGGTATTCGAAAAAAGCACGCCCTGAGTAGCCGTCGAGCCGACATTGGTCTGCGGGAAACTCAGGTTGGTCGTCTCTGTAAAGACACTGCCTCCTCCTGCGGTGCCGGCTAGAGACACCATGTGCGTGCCACTCGGGTAGGCGTTGTCCCCAAATGTCAATGTAGCTGTTCTTGAGGTGCCAGCTGTCAGCTGAGATGGCGTGAAATTGACCGCGATCGTGCAACTCTGGCCGGGCTGGACAGTATAAAGGCCAAAGCAACTGTTGTTGTAGTTGAGCGGCGCCAGCGCAAAGTCGTTCGCATTCGGCCCCGTGATTGTGGGCAAAACTGAAAAATAAAGCTGGCTGTTTCCTGTATTGGTGACGACTACGTTCATGATTTGGCTTTGCGTGTTTACGTTCTGACTCGGGAAAGTAACAGGATTTGGAGATATCGTTTCCTGTGGCGCCGTGGCTACGCCGCTAAGGTTCACCACCAACGATTGTACCGTGGGGTTGCTCCCTACGGTGTAAGTTACCGAGAATTGGGCGGGAAATGTGCCCGGAGTTGTCGGACTGAAATTGAGATAGATCTGGCACGTATTGCCGCCGGTGCCGGCCGCGGTCAGCGTAGCGCAGGTGTTAAAAGAGACCGAAAATGGAGAGCCGGACGGTGTAACAGCGGTTGTGCCCGTGATAGTGACCGTCGATGCAGAACCGTTCCCGATTGTGACCGTGGGACCAGAACCGCCGCCTATTGTCGTAGTCACGTTCAGCGGGTTGGGAGACGCGACCACGGCATTGCTTCCAGTCCCCTTGACTGCAATGGAGAACGGACTGCTGGCGGAATTCGCACCCGTGTAAGAAATTTGAATGTTGTTCGTTTCCGCGGCATTTACCGAGGGCGTAAACGTGACATCGAGGGTGCAGCTGTTATTGGCAGCAATCACGCCCGTGCAGGAATTGTTCGTGACCGCGAAATCTGTCCCGGTTTGCGGAGCGACGCTGGTAATCGTTACCGATCCTGGGTTGTTGTTCGTAATCGTGATGTAGTTGTTAGACAACTGCAGGAAATCAACCGTCGTGCCGATCGCCACTGTCCCAAAATTAAGGGGCGCTGCTGGCGACACGGTAAATCCTCCGGTGACCACTGTCCCGGTGATGGTTGTCGAACCCGATCCGTTAACGCCGTTGCCAAGGTTGGCATTGACCGTCAGCCTCGCGCCAGTTGAGCCTGTGGCGCTCGGCGCGGTAAACGTGACCATCACGACGCATGTATTCCCAGGCCCCGGGGCCGCGGGAATTGCAGCGCCAAGTGTGCACGTGGTTCCGGCAGGAACAATGGCAAAGTTGGACGCGAGTCCCTCGCTCAAGGAAAGGCTCGTAATGGTAAACGGACCGCTGCCCGAATTGGTCACCGTGACCGCCTGTGGCGAACTGGTTGTTCCTGGCAATTGTGTGATAGTTAAGCTGGACACGGCAATTGCGCCCTGTGTCACGCCGTTACCTTGAATCGTAACGGTGTGCAAGCCGCCCAGGCTATCCGTCAGCGTAACGGTATTGCTCACTTCACCGGCTGCCGTGGGTTTGAAGGTTACTTCAACCGAGCACGTGCCTCCCTGCGGGAGCACGGTGGTGACGATCGGTGTCGCCGTCGGAGTGGGCGCGCAACTGCTGCCGATACCTGTCACAAGCGCGAACGGAGATGGAGTTGAAGTGAGAGCCGGGTTTGGCGAAGCCGTACTCGTCGTAATCGTTGTTGGGGAGTTTCCGCCGTTGGTCAGGAAAAACGCTCCGGTTAGTGTCGTTTGCGATGCGGATGGAATAACCAGTGGCACGTTCCCGAAGTCGACAACGGTCGGATTGACGGAGATCTGATCCGATCCTGTCACGCCTGTGCCGGTCAAAACCAAATTGCGCGGACTGCCCGGGCCGTTGTCTGTCACGGTGATCGTCGCCGTGCGGCTTCCTGTCGCGCCTGGGGTGAACGTCAAGTCGAGATAGCAATTCCCGCCGCCCCGCACTGTAATAGAGCTCACACATGTGCTGCTGCTAAGGATGGCAAAATCACCAGCGTTTGTACCGGACGGTGCCGAAATCAACGAGATTGCCAGAGGTGTTTTCTGGGTGTTCTGGAGCAGCACTCTATGCGTTGGCGAAGTCAGACTAACGATCTGACTGCCCAAAGCGAGTCCGCCTGGAAACGACACCGGACCTGGAAGACCGGTGCCACTCAGAGTAAGTACCAACGGGGTGTTTGGAGGCGCGCCGGTATAGTTGATCGTTGCCGTCGCGGTTCGAACCCCGACTGCAGAGGGCGTAAACGATCCAGCGATGTAACAGTACGAGTTGGCCGGAACGATTCCGTCCGCCGAACAGTCATTGCCGGTTGGCGAAGAGCCCAGCGCCGCCGTCCAATCCTGCGGGTTCGTCCCGCTCACTACGATGCTGGTCACAGTGACCGGATTGACGGTGCCGTTGTAAATGATATCGGCCCCGGACTCGCTTTCCGTAACCCCGACATATTCGCTCGGGGCGGGGATTGAATTCACATACAGGCTGACGCCGGTTTCGGCAGCGCCCATGACGGTTACCTGCTGCGATCCAGCCAACGTTCCCGTCCAGTTGAACGTGAACGTTCCGGTTCGACCGTCAACTGTATTCGTAGGACCTGAGACACCTGGCTTGAAATACACTTCGAGATTGCAGCCGGCGCCCGCGGGAAGAACCAGCCCATTTTTGCAAGTGCTGCTGTTCGTATCGTTCGGGAAGTCGCCCTGGGTACCTCCTCCGCCCGGCGTAATACTCGTCAAGGTGACGGAACCGCCCGAGCCGTTATTCAGGAAGAAGTCTTGATCGGTCGAGGTCGTGCCGATAATCCATCCAGCATATTCATGCGAAAGCGGGGTGACAATAACTTGGGCCACTCCTGTCCCGCTCAACGTCACGGTTTGCGGACTCCCGGCGACGTTGTCATTGATGAGCAGATTCGCGCTATAGGCTTGTGCCGCAGTCGGAGTAAATGTGACCTCGATGAAGCAGCTCGAATTCGGAGCAACAGACGCGCACGAATTTTCGGTGAGCGTGAATGCAGACGCGTTGGTCCCTGTAATCTGCGCACTGCCAACGTTCAAAGTAGCGCCACCGGTGTTGGTAACTTCCACAATATTCAGAGTGCCGGTGTTGAGCGGGACGTTGGTTCCAAAATTCATGCTGTTTGTGCTCAAGCTGATTTCCGGCACGGCTCCAAACCCACTGAGATTCAAGACCGTGCTGCTCGCCGGCGTGCTATTGATGGTCAATTGAGCTGTGCGCTGATCTTGATCGGCGGGCGTAAATCGAATGAGGAGTGAGCACGACGCTCCCGCAGGCAGGGCAAATGCCGCGCTGATAGAGCACGGCGCTGAGGCCGATTGGAGAGTGAAATCGCCGGAGTTCGTCCCGGTAAAAACAAACGAATTAATCGTTACACTGGAAGCCGTATTATTGGTCAGTGTCACCGCCTCGGTCCCGAACCCACCGGTTCCATTGGTTGCCGGTCCGACTCCCACGTTGTGAAAGTTGTACGCGGGCGGAACGAAAGTCAGCGCAGACGGCGCCACGGCGGGAGAAATCTTAGCAACGTACGCATTGCCCGTACTGGATCCTAGCTGGCCCTGGAACGGAGGAGTGGTGGGAGAGACGGAACTCAGTACCGGAAAATTCGGGGATGACGTGCCGCCAGTGGTATACGCGTTCCCCGTCGAGTCGGCCGCGATGCCGCGCCCCTGATCCGAACCAAGCCCTTCGAGGTATGTGGAGTAATTCAGAACGCTGCCTGTGCCGCTCACTTCGGTGACAAAGGCATGCGTTCCGGTATAGGCCCCTAATTGCAGAGGACTGGCAAGTGGGAAGTTGGCTGATGTCGTGCTGCCCGTCAAATACGCGTTCGGCGGACTCGCCCCATCCAGTGCGATACCATAACCGATGTCAGCCCCCGTCCCGCCAAGGTAGCTCGAATAAATAAGCGCGGTAAAATCCCCTTGGAGCTTTGTCACAAAGGCGTCGTCGGACCCTCCCGCGTTCGTTGCGCCTGAATAGGGAACGCCTGCATAGGTTCCGGAGATAGGATTCTTGGTCGGAAAACCGCTCGCGCCTGCCCCACTCGAGTTCGTAGTCCCCGTGATGTACACGTTGGGCGGGGACGCACTGTCAATCGCAATGCCGTAGCCTTCGTCGGTGCCGCTACCCCCCAGGAACGTGGAAGCCGCCAGTGAGAGGGTCGAGTGAACTGTGTCGAAGCTAAGTTTGGTAATGAAGACGTCGTAACCACCATTAAATGTTGCTTGAAATGGAGCCGGAGTCGCTTTTACCGGGAAATTACTCGATGAGGTTTCTCCCGTAACGTACGCATTGCCGGAAGCATCGGCAACAATAGCGTTGCCCACGTCGTAACTGTTCCCGCCCAGATAAGTCGAATAAATAGGCTGACCCTGCGGGTTGAATTTCGCAACAATGGCGTTGGATTCATCCGAGGATGTGTTCAACGTGGCCTGGTACGGGTTCACCGTGGGAAAATTCTGCGAAGTGGTGGACCCGACCACATACGCATTGCCGGCAGCGTCGGCATACAATCCCTGAATTGTAGTTGTATCTTGTTCATTCCGGCCGCCGAGGTACGTCGAATACAGCAGTGTCCCGTCGGTAGCCAATCCCGCGACGAAGCCCGTCGTTTGATCGCTTGCCACTCCGTTACCGGCCGTCGCCTGGAACGGATTCACGAGCGGAAAATCCGAGTCATTTGTTATCCCGGCGACGTAAGCATTCCCCGAGCTATCCACGCCAATTCCGTTGCCGGAGTTCGTATAACCGGTGGTTCCGCGAAGCAACGTTGAATACACGAGGGTATTTCCGGTGGGATCGAATTTCGTCACGAAGACAAAAGGAGTAGCCTGGGCGACAGGGCCGTTCAAGGCAGCTCCGGGAAAATCCGAGGATGCTCCCGCGCCAGTTACATACGCGGCGCCGGTTGAATCGATCGCAATCGCGTTTCCGGTATCCGCCGTGTAAAGTGTGCTCCCCCCTAGGAATGTCGAGTAGACCAGCACCGGGTCTATGATCAAGGCATTGCGCACGTCGTATTTTGCAATTTCAAAGCCGACGCGGTTCTTTCCGCGGAGGACGTAGCGGCCGGAAACATCATGACGAACGCCCTTCACCATTTGATAGACGCCCGGACGCAGTAATCGCACGTTTCCCACGCCGGTCACGACGACCAGATTTCCCTGCGGATCGAGGCGGCTCTCGCGGGCGCCTCGAATTTCGAATTCAATGGCGTGAGGATTCGCACCAGGAGCCACAAGATAGTCCGATTCGAGTTGTCCCTGGTTTCCGTAAAACGTCAAATCCACGCCGGGATAGATATTTCGATACCCTACGCGCCCAAATTGGCGGACGCCGGTATGCCAATTGTTCGGATCCTTCCCAACGTAATAGTTTATTTTCCCGGGGAGCACATCTGTACCGCCAATTTGCGCCGACGGGTTCGTGCCTAGCATCTTCAGCCATAGGACCGAGCTCTCAGCCGCGTTTTTCGCCGCGCCGGGAGTCCCGCCAGTTGCGCAGCCGGTATCTTTCCGTGTGGCCATCTTTGCGCAGCCGAGGTCCGCGCTCCCACCGCGCAGGGTCAGCACCGCCTCGTCCGCAGTCAGGAACAGGTTGTAGTTCGCCGCGCGGGACAGAAACTTGACGCGAGCATCCGTTTGACCGCGATTTTCTTCAAACGATAGGGGTAACTTCGCAAAGGAAACCCGAGCCGCCTGCAAAGCAGCCGGAGATGCGGAACCTGCCAGCGCAGGCTTTTTTGCCTGCGCTTTAAAATCCAGATGTGACGATTGCGCCGCTACACCTGCAGAAAAACCGATTAAGAGCGTGGAGAGGAGAAGCGCTCTTCTCATGACTGGGCCTCCAAGGATGTACGTCACTTTGAACCATTTGCTCGAAATTATCAGCGGAGCTCTCGGGCTCCATCGGCTTAAGCGTGGGCAGAAAGAGCGCTCGCGTGGAAACGAAGCGCCCCCTGCACGCGGCGCGCATACCCGCGCCGAAGATCCAGGCCGGACGACCGGGGTCGGCGTATCGCGATCTTCACTCTTCTGCCGGAGGGCGAGGGATTTAACCCGGCAGCGGACCCACCTAAAGACAGTGCGATTCTATACCACAGGAAACCTGTGGAGCGAAAGACCAAATACTCGCCGGTTAGATTGGGGGCACTCTTGTAATTCGTAATTCCCTCTCGATCGGGCCGCCAAGGAACCGCGATCATTGCTAGCGCGAAGCACTTCGATGAAAATCGATGCCCGCTTCTGCATTCAAATAATTATTGGGCGTGCAGGAACGTGGATTTGAGGATGGGATGATTCCCGCCGATGGTCGCGGCGAGGATGTCCGGAACGGCGTCAAGCCCGTTCCCGCTATTCGTGAAGATCACGACACCATTTCCCGTTTTGCGGGACGCGATGACGAAGGATTGAATCCCGGGACCGTTTTCCCGGTGAAAAAAGAAAAGATCGTCGCCGCTTTTTTCCAGGCCGAAACCCAAGCCCCAGGAAAACTGAGATGCGCTCTCCACAGTCACCGTAGGGTTGAGCATCATGGAAACAGCGGATTCGTGCGCGCGCTGTGCCGGCGCGGAGGCCAGAATCATCGTTATGAATTGAGCGTAATCCCGGATCGTCGTGTATAGCGTCGCTGCGGCGGCCGGCCGCAAGTACCGGTGAATCTCGACGGGAGCGCCGGAGCGGTCATATCCCGTCGCGATCGATTTGGCGTAATCCTCTCTCCAGGTAAAACTGCTCTGGAGCATCCTTGCCGGCACGAGGACGCTGCGCGCGAGAAATTCCCCGAAAGGCTCGCCCGTGATGTGCTCCACGGCATGTTGCAAATAAAGATAGCCTTCGTTCGAATACGACCACTTCTGGCCGATCCCAGACTGCATGCGAAAATGCTGGTTCCGGGCCCAATCCGGCATCCCCGTCGTGTGGTTCATGACGCGGATCGCCGTGATTCGATTAAATTCCGGGTCGTACAGCGATTCGGTGGATACCGCCGCCGAAGTGGGATCGAAATCCCGCACATAAGGAAGAGGAAAAAGCGCGGTGAGGGGCGCGCCCGCATTGAATTGCCCCTCGGCCGCCAGTCGCAGAACCGCGTAAGCATAGACGGGCTCACCAAGCGGCCCAGCCTCGAAAACAGTCCGTTCCGTGACGGGGGCGTTGGAGTTCTTGTCACGGACTCCGAAGACTTCGATGCCGCGCAAGTGTCCCTGTTCAATCACCGCGACGGCCAGCCCCGGAATTTTGTACTTCGCCGCCACTTGCGGCAACACGCTTCCCGCCAAGGATCGAGAAGCCTGGTCCGAAAGCGGATAGCTCTGGGCAAATGTAATGTTCGCGGTTAGAACGCAGGCAACTAGCGCACAAATTGCTGAAGAGCGGTTAAAGCTTTGTGTGTTTTGGCGTGATCCCATTTAATTTCCGCGATTAGGAGAATAACAAACCGGCAAGCCGTCGCGCTATGTCTCCGGCGTGCGCCCTTGAAGATTCAACAAGACGATAACTGCCTGTCGTGAGCGCTCCTAAGCTGTCTTCACCTTATCCGAAATTCAGTTCTCGACGCTGAGACAAAATGAGTATCCGTTTTTCTCAACAGCCTGTTATGCTGCTGCCGGGTGACGACTGTGATTCCTGCGCTCCTTGTTGGACATATTGCAGGCCTGGTATTTTGGGTGGGCGGCTTGCTGGTGACTTCCATGGCGCTTACGCGCCACACTCAGGAGGCCTCGGCGGAAGCGCGGCTGGCATTGGCTCGCCTTGAACGCATCTACTTGCGAGGGCTGGCCGATCCCGGGGCACTGCTAACCATGCTGGCCGGAGTGGGCCTAATCACAACGAATTCCCGCTATTATCTTCACGCGCCCTGGCTGCATATCAAACTGACCTTCGTATTGCTTCTGATCGCCCTCCACGGAATCGTGGCTGTGAGGACCAAAGCATTCGCCACAGGGAGAGTCGAACTACAGCGGAGCGAAGCACGAATGCTGGTCTTAGCCGCGCTGTTCCTGTTTGTGTCAATTCTCATAGCAACCCTGGTCGGTCAGGTCTATCTGACCTGAAAAAATTACTTCGGTCCACGCCACGTGCGGAATCGCCGCTACCCGCATATCTTGCCGCTCGAATACTTCGGTGATACCTCGGCATTACCCGATCATGTTTTTTGCAGCACGCTGCGAAGCTCTCGGATATCCTTTACTTTCTCGATCCCGAATACTTTGTCGATCAGGTTCGTGGCGTTCGTTTTACCGACAACTGGTTCCACCAAGTCCCGGCACTTTTGAACCACCTCTTCGCGGGTCATCGGATTTTCCACTGTGCCGCGCACGTCGGTAACTCGGTCGGACAGGACGGTTCCGTCCTTCAGGGTGATCTCCACGATGGCCTGCCGCGCGGGTTCAAGGCGCTCGAGGTCCTCGCTCGGGACGAGTTGCACCTTGGCGCGAATGCGAAGGATGGCGGGGTCTTTCATGCGTGGCTTGTCGTGTGCGGCCTGGAACGAAGCGGTTTTGTCCAAGAGCATCACGGCCACCATGTGCTGAAGGCAAATATCTGGAATCTCGCGATTATCGACGACGCGCGCTTCGGTGCCGGCAAGGCGCACAACGATTGTCTTTACCTCACTGGGATCGACGGGGCGCCTTTTCAGGATGTTATCAATGGCATCGAGCGGCGCCTGGATCGGCGATCCCACGGTCCATTTTTTAATGTTGGTCCGAGTAATCTCATAACGCTCACCAAGCTTTTCGATCAGCTCTCGAGGATTGGCATTCGGCGCGTAAGCCTGGAAATAGTTGTCATCGCCCGAAAAAATATCGTCGATGCCGGTGAATCCCGCGTGAACCACCAACGCGGAAGTGACACCGCTGCGCGCGTTCATGCCGGCGAACACGAAGGCCTTCTCGACGTGCTCGGTATCTCGATTCCATGCTCCGATGCCCGAGGATTGCTGGGCCGTGTAATCGAGCAGCCAGCGCGTCTGCCGTGCGTCCAAGTTCGCGGCGCAGCCCGCAGCTGCCGCCGCACCGAAAATGCTCGCAATGGCATGAGTGCTTTTATGGCTGGAGTTCCGAAACTCAATCGCGCCCAAGCTCATGGTTACCCGCGGCCCGATGTCGTAGCCGAGGGTCACGCAGCGCAAAAAACGCAGTCCGTCGATGCCAAACTTTTCCCCGGCCGCCAGAGCGGCGGGAACGACCGCGCAGCCAGGATGCGACTGGGAGAACTCGTGGGAGTCGTCGGTTTCATCGGAATGGGCCAGCATGCCGTTGATAAATGCCGCCTCAGGCGGACTCGACGTCATCTTCGAAGCGACGATCGTCGCCGTCTTGTCGCCTGTAAAATCGCGCGCAAACTGAAACGCCGCGCGAGCCGGAGGCAGATTCGATCCCGAGATCATCGCGGCAAATGTGTCGAGGATATGGTGTTTGGCCTTCTCGACCACTTCATCTGGGAGGGCGCGGCCACCGGCTTCGCTCATGTACGTGCTGAGCTTGGCCATCACAGGGCTAACGCTGTCGGCGGCAAACACTCGGCTAGGAAGCGCTGTTGCCAAGACAGCCCATCCGGCGCGTTGTAGAAGGCAGCGACGGCTCAGGCGTCTCCCGCTGCGTTCCGGCGGAATGTTTGCGTTTCGATGTTGTCCCATGTACCGACCTGTGACGGCTGCTATTCTTGGCGCGTGCTGGTTCGATGCACTTAGGCTGTGCGGTACAGAAGCAAAGGAACGAAAAGTCACACAAGCTCATTTATGCAGCGTAGATTTCGACAACAGCGCAGATTGGCCGCAATGATTGTACATTTGGACTTCCGCGACGAGCTATTTTTTTTAACGCGAGGCAGCAAAAATCGATGCTCGTTAGAGAAACGTCAAGAGAACCGTCACCAATAGAGGATAACTCGCAGGAATCTGATAGCTGCGGCTCATCTCAAATGGTCTCGCGACGAAATGCTTGTGCATCCTGAGATATCGCATCCCAATTGAATGGGCGCAATATTGAAACCCTACGATAAGCGGAGCGACTAAGAAAAATGCGGCAAACAGAAGCCACGATTTAAGCCCCAGGATAATCCCGAACGAGCTGATTATGGTAGCAGTACCACCTCCGAATCCGTCGGTGCCTTTCTCTCTTCTATGAAACCAATTGAGTATTCTCAATGTTACGTACAGACCTAGACATCCACCGCACCATTCAGCAAACTGTCTCCCCCACGAAATTCTGTCTTCGGGAACAGTCAACCAAGACAAGGCATAGAGAATCGAACAGAGTCCGATCATTCCATATTGGAAGGGACGGATCGTCAATTTCGAATAGTGGTTAACAAACCCTTCAACCGCAAGCAAGAATCCGATCGCACCTGCGGCTATCTTGGCGTTTGCGGATGCCGGGCTCGCTAGAAACAGAGCAACCAGAACGGACATGTACAATGCACATTTCAGCCACACGTGGGTCACACGAATGTTTTCCCTCACTTGATTGAGAATATAACGGCTCAGTTCGCGGTAGTTCCCAGCGGGAGTTCTGAACAATATGTCGCGCAGCTTTTCGAGTGCTGCTAGGTCGTAAGGAGAGAGAGCCACTCCCTTTTGGAGGAACTGAATCCCCTCACTTCGAAGAAGCGTCAAAGCAACCAATTGTTGACCGGGCGAAGAGGACTTCGGCTGCGCGGTACTTCGGATCACTCGCCGGAGAGAAATATCATGGAGATTCAAGAGAGCGAGCCCTTGATTGGTCAGATGTACACTCCTACGATCAACTTTTTTGGCTAATTCTTTGCCAGAAACTCCAAAGCAGTCTCGATAGCAGGCATCGAGGTCAATCTTCAGGTCCGAAAACGTTTGGTACCTTTGTTCAGCCAAGGGACTGAGGCACTTTCCCAGAACTCTCGAAATGTGCCCCCAAAAGCGATCGAGCTCACGAACACCGTCCGGACTGCGCGTGGCCAGCGGCGATCCCGACAGTCGCGTCGGCCTGTCGTCCAAGGCTCCTCTTGTCGCCGGGCGATAGTTCGTTTCTAACGCCCGAACTAAGAGTCGCTGGGGCACGCTGTCACGCATACTTTCAACTTCTCGGGAAGATGTCCGCCGGCTCTGAGCGGCGTGGAATTCATCACGCGCCATCTGGATCTCGTGCGCAGTGAGAATTTGGTGACAGAATCGATACGATCTGTGCCCCATCTCATAGCTTGACGGGATTTCATCCAGCGTCGAATCTTCGGTGTGGCGGGCCAACAGGGAGTGTTGGTCGCTGATTTTTCTCGCGGGCAAGTGACCGAGGCAGAGTTCCGCAAGCACCAACCCCGCAGAATAGATATCGGATCGGACGTCCGCTTGTCCGCCATATTGTTCGGGAGCCATGTAGAGGGGAGTTCCTCCCTCGATGCCTGCGGCCATTCGACTGGAGGCTAGACCGAAGTCGGTCAGCTTCGCATCTAGATTTGGGCAAATCAGAATGTTCTCGGGCTTGATATCGCGATGTACAACTGATGCCTTTTCGGAGGCGTACTGCATTGCCTCACAAACTTGAAACATCCACCCTAGAATGACTACGGGAGCAAAAGGAAACAACTCCTTCAGCCAATGCCTTAGAGAGCACCCGTGCGATGCTGTCGACGGGATCATTTCTAAAACAATGTACGTCCCATAGTTGCACTGAGCCGCATACTTGGCCTCGACTATGTGTGGGTGCACTCCCAGAGATATCCAGGTTTGGGCCTCGCCAAGAAACAGGTCTGCGGAACCCTGACCATGTCGCTGAAGCTTCAAAACAACTGCCTGTCCCGACATAGCATCGCGGCAGAAGAGGATATATCCCATCCCACCTTTCACCCCCTCCATCACCGAGAAACGAGAATCAATAGTTTGGCCGAGGAAATCTTCTAGACACCTGGGATGATTTTTTGAGGAATCCTCATTCAGGTTTGGGAAAATGTTCATGAATAGCTGGGACGTCTAGACCGTAATTTTCATTTTGACTGTGTGGTCCGGGCGATAAGGTATAACGGAGCGCTTCAGCTTGCAACACCTCAACCAAATTCTTCAGTGCGTGGCCTTTTCACCGGCTCCAGGAAAATTCTAAGGAGCAACATCGAGCTTGCCCGAACCATTTCTCAAATACGCTTTTTCTCGTGTCTCCAGTGGCACGCAATCTATTTCGGTCCATAGCTCGCCAATCCCGCTGCCGAAAGGGGCGCTTCCGACTCAAACCTGATATGCAATGAATCCGCGCCAGTACAGTTCCAAGTCCAGTAAAGTTTTACGAAAAGTAGGATTTCATAGGCTGCCAGCTACCGAGAATGCGTCTCGCGGGAGTTATCCACTGAACGGGATTACCCACTACGGAAGTGTTAAACGGTTCTAGCGAACCACCCGAGACTCCGACTCGACAAAGGGCGCACGAAATCAATTAAAGCCACAACCCGCTCGACTGTCTCTTTACAGCGCGCTAATACGGGCGTATAACTCATGCGGAGGAAGGCCTATGAAGCGCAGCATTCCCTTGCTCTTGCTCTCCTTAACCCTTGGCGCCCGACCCGGCGTCACTCAGAAGGTAGGCCCAGCCCTTACCGACCAACAGTTGCTGGGTCGGCAAATTCTGGCTCAATCTTGCGCGGTCTGCCATCTGCCATCGGGTCCCGACGCGAAGACCTACGGCCCTTCGCTCAATAAGTTAACCATTCCGGAAGACGACGATGCGGTGCGCCAAACCATTTCAGATGGCAACTCGCGCATGCCGGGCTTCAAGTATTTCCTGCAGCCCGCTCAGATCGATGCCATCATTGCGTACCTCCGAACAGTTCCGCCGCGACCGCGGCCGTCCGCGCCAGCTCAGCAAAAGAGCAATGCGGACAATTGAAAGGATAAGTCCATGAGAAACCTGCGAAGCGTTCTTTTCATCGCCGTGGCGATTCTGGTTGCAGTAACGGGAACTCGGGCTGCCGATCAAGTGCTGACGGGCGTGATCTCATCAGCGTCCGGACAGAAACTCGAGGGCGTGACGGTGTCCGCGAAGATGGTGGGCTCAACGATCACGACGAGCATCTATACCGATGAGAAAGGCGCATACTACTTCCCTCCCCTTCCGGCGGGCAAATATAAGGTGTGGGCCCAGGCGCTCGGCTTCGAGACCGCCAAGAGTTCCGTCGACCTCACCGCAGGACAGCACCAGGATATCGTGCTGAAGGAAATTACCGATCCGGAGCGCCGATATCGGCAATTGCCCAGTGAAGCCGTGATCGCGGCTTTGCCGGAAGCGACCGAGCAGGATGCGCTCATGAAGAAAGTGTTCATGAACAATTGCGAATCTTGCCATCCGGCGGGATACGCTCTGCAATTCCGCTTCGACGAGGATGGCTGGAATAAAGTGATCGATCTGATGAAAATTGCTGGTAACACTGGCGTGCCCGGCACGACTGTGAATCACATCATCGAGCACAATCAGAAAGAGCTTGCGGCTTATCTTTCACGCGCGCGCGGGCCGGAAGCGACGTCCATGACGTTCAAGGCGCGGCCTCGGCCAACCGGCGAAGCGGCGCAAGTTGTCTGGAAAATGTATGACCTTCCGCTCAATCCGGACGCCAGCGTGGGAACCGAGTACAACACCAACGATGGCATGGATTGGACCATGGGCATCACTTCCAAGAATGGTGAGATGCCCCACGATGGCGGCATCGGATTCGACGGCACGCTGTATTTCACCGTGAACAATCCGAATCGCCTCGCCACTCTCGGGAGGGTGGATGGACGGACAGGCAAGGTGACGTATCTGAAAGTCGAGGGCAAGAATGGGCTGGCCGCAAACGCTCACGGTCTGACGCGCGACGCCGACGGGAATTTCTGGTTCGACGTAAACCTGACCCGCCGAAGCCTGGGCAAACTGGATACGAAAACGCAAACGATCGCAATATACGAGACACCCAAGGATATGTCGCCGCTCGGTGGCGCTGTGACGATGGACGTTGACGGCAAAGGAAAAATCTGGGCGTCGGCGGAGGACGGCGCGCTGCGCTTCGATCCGCAGACGGAAAAGTTCATGGGGTTCAAGTCGCTCACGCCGTATGAGAACCCGAAGGGAACCAGCAGGACGTACGGAACTGCCGGCGATCGGGACGGCAACGGCTGGTGGGCAGAGATGGCGATGGACACCATCGGTCATGGTGACGCTGCGACCGGCGAAGTCTCCGAGATTAAGCTCGCGTCCGTCAAAACATGGATGGATCGGTTACCTGCGGCGGAGCGCGAGTTCTATGCGAATTTCAATGAGATGACATTCAATACGGCGGTACCGTGGTCGGAGGGACCGCGCCGCATGGGCACCGATAAAAACGGCGACGTCCTGTGGGTCGGCAACTCGTGGGGTTCGAGCCTGACGCGGATCGATACCAAAACCCGCGAAGCAACGCTCGTGCCGATGCCGGATCCCACGATGCAGCCCTATCATGTTGCCGTCGATAGCCACCACAATGTCTGGGGCGACCTCTGGACCAATGACCGAATCTATCGATTCGATCCGAGCACCAATAAATGGACCCTGTTCGAGCTGCCCGTGCATGGGTCGGAAATCCGACACATCTCGTTGCTCGAGCGCGATGGAAAGTTTCAGGTCGTCGTTCCGTTTTACCGCTCGAGTCAGATGGCCGTGATGACAATCCGCGGCAAAGCCGAGACGGCGGATCTGAGAGCACAAGCCACATCGCACTGAGCGAACTCAAGGAGCCGGCAAGGCTCGTCGAGAAGTGGGGTGAGAATCTCGGTATTATTTCCATCAAATGATTCTCCCCCGAAGTTTCGTACACTTATTTGGACACGTCGCGTTTTTTCCCGTCAGCTAACTGTTGAGTCTCTCGAAGATGTACGTGCGATGGAGAAACTCATAAAATTTCACTGATTTCGATGTGGCGCGCCCTTCAAATCTGGAGGGACCCACGTGCATCGGAATGCCGCGCCGCATCGGCATCAACAGAAACCTCACTATTCATGGCTTCGGACTGCGAGGCCGTGTGTCTAAGAAAGGTATTTAAACGCACTTGCAGCCACGCCAGTGGGCAGCATCGCACACACGATTGGTGACCCTCGCTCCATTGATGCATTCGATAGTATTAATGAGTTTGAATATTCAGTGGGTGCGATGCAATGATTAGTTAGCGCGGTCTTATTCGAAGGGACTCCGCATGGAAAAGCTTGATGTTTTCGAATTGCTTAAACCCGGCCTGTTCGGCCCCGTTCGAGTATCGGCGAGGCCGAATCTTCCGTTTTCACCAGTCCCACCCGAAAGGCAAAGAGCCCAAAAACTCGCATGCCGTGAGACATTTCTGGCTGTGCGCGAAGTGTGCCGAAACATATTCCCTTGAATACCATGAGGGCCGGATTACCGTGGTCCCACGACGGTTTATCGTTTTCTCGGGCTGAACTCGCCCCTGCTCCCGGCTTCAGTCAATCAGACGGCATTCACATCGAAATTCAGATTTTCAGATTGGATGTACCCACATTCCGAGAGTCTCGAGCCCCTTCCTGTTCGGGTGGGGGAATACTTCCGAGTCGGGTGTCGCATTCACGGGATCGCTCCCGGTCATCCTTGCGTCTGACCGCAAATCGCGGGTCATTTGCATGCAGTGCGGGCTAAGCGTATGGCTCCGAAGGGAACGATGATGCGACGCGTCGCCCGCTTACTGGACGACGGCGTGCCGCATGGCCTAAAGAGCGGCGGCGGCTCGCGTCGATACGCCAATCTTATTGTAGATGTGCTGGATGTGGTGATCGGCGGTCTTCGCCGAGATGTAGAGCTTGTCGGGGATCTGCTGCGTCGTGAGCCCCCTCGCCGCGAGGGACATGACATCGACTTCGCGTCGGGAGAGTCCGGCAGGATTCTGCGGGCGGCTGGGCGTGGCGTCTTTCGTTTCTCTGTGACCGGCAGCCCCGAGCACGCCTTGTGAAGCGAGGCGACGGAGTTCGGCTGCGGCGTCGTCGGCGGAGTAAGCCGCAGGGCCGGGCGGTCCCGCTGAAATGGTCCCCGGCCAGCATCACGCCCGTTTGAATATGTATATCGCCCAGGCAAGCAACGGCATTTTCAAAGTTGTCAAAAACCTCGGCGTCATCCAGCCGAACGAGAGCGTTGTGGGCGCGAGCCGTAGCGGGTCGCAGCAAGCAGCCACGGCCACCGGCACATCGCTTAGTTGAGTGCTAGCGACTCATCAGAGATATGCATAGAGAAGGAGGCTTCAACGCTCCTCCTTCTGCGCTATGCAGGTCCGCGATCGGAGTCACTTGTCCTGATGGCTGGTCTAACTGGCAAGCGGGTCGCAAATTTCGATAACCCGCCTTATCGGGAAACAACAATCGTTGACAAGGATTCGATTTCAACGGATAGTCTCTGCGTCGTTGCGGCCGGTCCTCGTCGTCTGCCGGTTCGGCGGCGTAGGCGGCTCCGGCGGTCCCACGGAAATAATCAACGGCTACTTTCTAATTCGGCCCGTATTGAGTTTTCGTTTCCGAATTCAAAATTGTGAACCTCCAAGCGAGGAACCCAGCCTATGCTTGCGACACCGGATTCGTCTATTCTCAACTGCTTTGGCTCGCTCAAACATTCTCGTGATCTGTTGGACGCCCAAACCGGTGGACCGATGTCCAGGCGGAGACGCGCCGCGCTTTCGTCGTTACGTAAGTGCGTGATCGTCACGCGCGCGGCGCGACGCTTTTGCTCTATGGCGGCGGCAATCTGCGCGCTATTGGCGCTCGGCGCTTTCACGCCCGCGAATGCTCAAAGCGTATCGTTCAATAGCGCCCAGGTCACAGTGGGCGCCGGGCTAAGTCCCCTTCAGGCGTCGCGGTGGATGCGGCGGGTGACGTGTTCATCGCGGATTCCGGGCTCAAGCAGGTGGTCAAAATACCGGCAGGCTGCGCGGCCAGCACCTGCCAGACCACGGTGGGGACGGGACTGACGAACCCCGTGGGCGTGGCGGTCGATGGGCTGGGCAACGTTTTCATCGAGGATAACAACACAAGGGTCCTGAAGGTCACGTCCGGAGGCACACAAGCCCAGGTGAATTTTGGAAGTTCCGTTCCGGCCGGCGTCGCGGCGGATGCCGCTGGCGACGTGTTCATCTCATTGACAGCGTCCAACTTGGTGTTCAAGCTTACGCCGGGCTGCACCAGCAGTACCTGCGAGAGCAGTTTCGGGACCGGATTGTCGGGCCCTACCGGTGTGGCGGTGGATGCAGCGGGCAATGTGTTTATCGTTGACGCCGGGAACTCGAGGGTGGTCAAGGTGCCGGTCGGTGGCGACGCGGAGATCACGTTGATTACCGAGACACCCAATCTGACCGGTGTGGCGGTGGATGGGGCGGGCCATGTGTTTGTCACGTCTAGCTCCGCGTTGTTCCCAGAGGTAATCGAGCTTCCCGTCGGTTGCGCGAACAACAGCTGCCCGATACCGGCGGGCAGCGAGCTGAACGGCCCAGAGGGGGTGGCGACGGATGGATCGGGCGATGTGTTCGTAGCCGATACCGGCAACCACCGAGTGGTGAAGATTCAGCCGGCTTCGGCAAGCATTGGGAAGATCAACGTTTGCCCAAGCGGACAAACGACTCCCGCGCCTTGCAGTCAAAAGCTCACGCTGACTTATACCATCGGCGCCTCGGTCACCTTTGCAGCGAATCCGGCCGTTGTCACTCAAGGGGCCCCCAATCTGGACTTCACCTTAAGCGCCACGACCTGTACGGGCGCCAAAACCGCGTCGAATTTGTTGTGCTCGGTCGATGTTTTGTTCACTCCTCGCGAACCTTGGCTGCGAATGGGAGCGGTCCAGCTCAGCGACTCCACCGGTAATCTGCTGGTGACGACTTTCATTCACGGTGTTGGCGAGGGACCCGCCGTGGCATTCGAGCCTGGGGTCCAGACTACCTTCGGGACCGGATTTTCGGGCCCTACCGATGTGGCCGTGGATGCCGCGGGTGATGTCTTCGTCGTGGACATTATGAACGCCGATATCGTAAAGGTGCCGGCCGGTGGGGGCGCGCAGACCACAGTGGTCAAC
>JBEKCU010000124.1:0-20642 GCA_050014735.1 Candidatus Acidiferrales bacterium
GCTCCAGGTAAAGTTTACGAAAACTGGCTTCATCGCGGAAGAGCGGACGATCGCCCATGAGCACGCACCGCTGCAACAAGTCCTCCATCGGGCAATCGAGCCACACAATCGCGACACCCGAAGCCACGCCGGGAACGGCCCCGGGGCCGCGTAGCGAGCCAAACTCGCGAAGCAAGGCCGCATTGCGAGGCTGCGCAAACGTGCCGCCCCCCAGAGCCAGGACGGTGCGAGTATCGCGCTCCGAGGCCGATCCCAAAATACGCGCCAGGCAGGCATGCTCGATGTCGCGAAAAACCGGCTCGCCCTTTTGTTCAAAAATTTGGGAAATGGGAAGCCCGGTGTGACGTTCAATTTCGGCGTCGAGATCGGCGAAGTGCCAGGCGAGCTGCGCCGCGAGAAGACGGCCCACGGTGCTCTTGCCCGACCCCATAAAACCGGTCAGGCAAAGCATGCGGCATTCCGGGACGGGCCCCGTCGTGTTCAGGATGGAGCCCGCGTTCAATGAAGAAGGATCCTGCAAGAGATTCCGAGTGCGTTAGTCACGCTTCAGAATCTTGATTGTACCACTAAAGGAAGAGAGTTCGACCTTGGCGTGCCCCTCGTTCATGGTTCCAAACAGGCTGTGGCCAAATTTCGACTCCAGATGAGGGCTTCCGTGTGTGTCCGGCTTGAAAGACGCCTGGTTAACCACATCGCCTTTGAGCGAGGTTGCATTCAGATCGAACGAATCGCCTGAATGAAAGTGAACTTCTATCGTGCCGCTGAAGTTCTTCATGATGTAAATACCCCTGCTCAGAAAACTGCCGTCGAACAGAATGTTTCCGGAGGAGGTTTGCACACGCAGGCTGTCCAGATCCGGCTGGATCATTTGCATATTGCCGCTGATGGAATTGGCCTCCAGCTTTCCGGAGCACCTCGTGCAGACGAGCGACCCGTCGATTGTTTTGACCACGACATAGCCATCCACATCGGATAGTTGCAGGTTCGCGCCGACGGTATCGAACGTCATGTCTCCATGCACGCTTTCGACGGTCACGTTGCCGGAATCGGTCCGCACGTTGAGTTCGCTTTCGACGGGAACCGTGATTTCAAAATCCGTTTTAATATCGTCGGCGGAAACCGCGTCCTGGGACATTCGGGTTGCGACTTCAATGCGATTCCCGGCCTGCTCGGTTTCGACCACGATCTTCCCGCTCGCGTTCAGCCAGGCGACCTGCACCTCGCTTTTGGTCCACGCCTTCACCTGAATTCGCCCGTTCGAATTTCGCACCGTGATCTTGGGCTTGCTTTGAACGTTATAGTGTTTTTCGACGCGGTCGGCGTGCGCGGGAGAAGCGGCCAGAAAACATCCTGCCATCACAGCACCCAAAACACCTGCTTTTACGGCATTGCAACATGCGTTCACTGCAACCCTCCCGACGTACCGCGGTTCATGGCCGTGGCCAGTACTTCTGCTTTCTGCTGATATGCCCCGTAAAGGTATTCGCGAGCCATCTGATTGTCAGGCTGCTCGCGTACGCTCTTTTCACAGAGAGCGATAAAGTTGTCGACGATATCGAGATTCCGGCGGATGGAATCCGTCACAGCGGCGTCCCGCTTTTGCAACCCTGGAAGCAAGTCGTTCCCCACACTTAGAGATTCTTGTTTGAAAACGCCGTCCGCGGAGAACATGGGCGAAACCTCTTGCTCCAGGGCAGACTGCTGACGAATCGCCGATTGCGAGGAACTCCCCTGATAGCCTCGATAGCTTATCAAGCCAGCAGCAACCAAAATCAAGGCTAAAAACGAGCCCGCCAGGGCAGGACGCTGAAACGCGGCCCACCAGCCAGAACGAATGCTCACTCGTACCGGCAAAGTCCGCGCATCACGAATAATGTGTTCGGCCTCAAGCTGGTTACGCAAGGAAACCCATACGCGCTCGGGCGGCACAATTCCCTCGCCGCCTATCTCCAGGCCAACATCGTGAATTGCGGTGAGATCCGCCGTAAGAGCGCGGCATGACTCGCACTCATCGATGTGGGCAAGAGCCTGCTTCGGCAACGGGCCCTCGTCTTGCTCTATAAGAATTTGTTCAAATCGATCGCACTGCATTTTCTTCGTCCTTTATCTTGCGAACTGGAAACATAGCATTTCTAGCCCGCTCCACCCGTTTCCGACTTCGCGGCCTGCCGTTCATGCCGTGCCTGATCCCGCAAAGCTTCCTGCAAAAGCTCTCTCAATCGCATTCGGGCCTTGTGGAGCTGCGATTTCGAATTCCCGATCGAGCAACCCATAAGGCCGGCGATCTCGTTGTGCTCAAATCCCTGCACGTCATGGAGCACGAACACCTGCCTGTATCCCGGCGGCAACTGTTCGATCGCTCTCTCCAAATGCACGCGGTCGATGGAACCGGATAACACCAGATCCGTAGCGCCGATTTCCTTGCGCGGTCCGCTGGACTCATCGTCCGGATCGCTGGTTTCGTCAAGCGAGGTCTCCGACAGCGTTTTCTTCCGCAGTTTCATCAGGACGACATTGACCGCCAGCCGATGTAGCCACGTGGAAAACGCGGACTCCCCGCGAAACGTCGCGATCTTGCGAAACAACTGCAAAAAAGCGTCCTGCGCGAGGTCCTCCGCCTCCGCAGCATTTCCGACCATGCGCAGACACAGCGCATATACGCGCCGGCTATGAAGCCTATAAATGAACTCAAACGCGCCAGCGTCGCCCTGTTGGGCGAGACGAATGGCCTCAACCTCAGTCATTTCGCTGGTTTCTGTTGGTCTCGTGCGGGTCACCGTACCCGTCGGGACGCATCCGAATTGTGGGATGCCTCCCTCGCTCCTTGAGTTGCATAAATGTGAAATCAATAATGCCGGGCTGATACGGGATCGGCATTTACCCTTCCGCTACAAGGCGAACACTCGAACCCATATTTACAACCGAGCATTGTTCCGCCGGGCTGCCCCAACAGACAAAGTTGTTATTCTCTATCTAAAGGCTGAATTCGTCCAGGATTTACCGAAAGGAGTGCTGGAACCATCGATACGAGCTTATTCCGAAACGTTTCCAGTTCATCGGGAGGCAAAGCGCAGAAGAAAGATTTCAAGACAACCGTAGTCTCCCCCATGCAGGTGCTCAAATCATAGGAGAGCACTTCCAATTCTCGCCACGCGCGGTCCGGGAAAATGGGGGTCCCATCCGTGACATCCGTAACAATGCCTTGGGCTTCCTTCTGCAATTCTTCAATAATTTCGCCGAGGGATTCCAGCTTATGAAAAAAACGCGTCCGTCCCCGGAACACAACTTTAGCCAGAATGCCGCTCATCCAGGAGATGCGCTGGGCCGTAGTTCCGCGAAAATTCGAGGAGACCAGGGAAGTTACGTTGGGCAAAGTTCCGAAATGAGAACCGTGTTCTTTGATCGTCCGAATGACCAGGGAGAGGCGAATCGCTAATCGGTTAAACAGGTCCGAAAAAACGACCGCGCTCTCTTTCGCCTGTTCGAACTCGCCCTGCTCACAAAGTGCCAAGGCTTCGTCTAACGCTATGCTTAAGATTGTGCTGGAGGACTCAAGATCCGTGCGGGTCAGGTCGAACAGTTGGTCCATTTCACTCGGAAGCCAAGCGAACCAGTCCTCACGGACGGTTCGCGAGCGTTGGCCGGCGCGTTTGCCGCGCGTTACTCCCAAGGGGCCCCCCTCTGAATGCGGACATCATACCACATTCTCCAAGACTCCGCCTTTCTTGCCAGCTACCGATTCGCCCGCTATACTTCCGCTCGACTTTCGAGGAGAGCGCCTCTGTACCCGTTTGAACCTGCGGACCAATATCTCCAACGCCAGAAGAAGCTTGCCGAGATTGAGGCTCGGGGACACCAGGCGTATCCCCACAAGTTCGAGTGGACCGCGACCCCGGCCGAGTTGGTGCAGAAATATGCTTCCGCCCAAGCTGCAGCACTCGAAGCTACCAAGCCCCCCGTGCGGGTGGCCGGCCGAATTCTGACGCTCCGGCTTCACGGGAAGGCTGGCTTCGCTCACATTTCCGGTTCCGGCCAGAAGTTGCAAATTTATGTAAAACTCGACATCGTAGGGCCCCGGACGTTCGAGCTATTTCAACTGGTCGATCTGGGCGATATCGTTGGCGTGGCCGGACACCTGTTCCGGACCAGAACGGGCGAACTGACGATCTGGGTTAACGAGTTGACGCTACTGAGCAAGGCCTTGCTGCCGTTACCCGAAAAGTGGCATGGGCTTTCGGACGTGGAAATCCGCTACCGGCGACGCTACCTGGACCTGATTTCGAACGACCGCGCACGCGAAATATTTCTAAAGCGCGCCCAGATCGTCCGGGAATTGCGCCGCTTTTTCGATGGCAGGGACTTTGTCGAAGTCGAAACTCCCATGATGCAGCCGATTTCGGGAGGCGCGACGGCGCGGCCGTTCATCACGCACCACAATACCCTGGACATCGATCTTTATCTCCGCATTGCCCCTGAACTTTATCTCAAGCGGCTGATTGTCGGGGGGCTGGACCGCGTCTATGAGATCAACCGTAATTTCCGGAATGAGGGAATCTCCACTGCGCATAATCCCGAGTTCACGATGCTGGAGTTTTATCAGGCATACAGCGATTACCATGACCTTATGACGCTAACCGAGGAGCTATTCGCGCATCTCGCCAAGGAAGTGACCGGCTCCACTACCGTTCGCTATGGCGAAATCGAACTTGATTTCGCGAAGTTCCAGAGGCTCTCGATGCGCGAGGCGATTTGCCGGTACTGGCCAACCGGAGCGGGTGCCGCGCCCACTGTCGCGGAGCTTGCCGGGCCGGGCGGGCCGCTCGCGGTTGCCGAGCGCTATAGCGCATGGTCACACTCGCAGGGCCGCGAACCGTTGCTTGGTCTTTCGTCTCTAAAGGACGGCGAAATCACGGGCTTGCTGTTTGAAATTATCGGCGAACCGCAACTGATTCAGCCTACTCTTTTGTACGATTTCCCAACGGATATTTCTCCGCTGTCAAAATGCCGTCAGGACGATCCCTCGCTCGTCGAGCGATTCGAGATTTACGTCGTCGGCATGGAGATCGGGAATGCCTTCTCGGAGTTGAACGATCCCGCCGAGCAGGAGCGCCGCTTTCGCCAGCAAGTGGAAGGCGGTGGCGAGGAAGTGCCGCGTGAGGTTGATATCGATTATGTGAGGGCGCTGGCGCACGGCATGCCGCCGACGGCAGGGGAAGGCATCGGCATCGACCGGCTCACCATGCTGCTTACCGATTCGCATTCCATCCGCGAAGTCATATTATTCCCACTGTTACGGCCCGAGGCTCCCGGCGAAGACTCCGCAGCCACGGGGGACACGCCGAGTTCTTCTCCACCAGGTGTGCCCGCTGCCAAGGACGATACGAAAGCTGACACGAAACGCCACGAGAAAGACGACAAGAAATGAGATTTGCGTGGCTGGTTGCGCGGCGGTATCTGCGTTCGCCGTATAAACCAGCGGTGCTGCGGCTGGTGACTGTATTTTCCGTCGTCGGAATTGCCGCCGGCGTGGCGACTCTAGTGATTGCGCTGGCTATGAACACCGGGTTTCGCCGAACGATTCAAGATCGGCTGCTGGGGGTCTCGGCCCACGTGAATCTCACTCGCCCAGGCGCTGAAGGCATTGAGGATTATCGCGCTCTCGCCGAGCGACTTAGCCATGTCGCCGGCGTGCGCAGCGTGGCCCCCGCGATTTATCTGACGGTTCTCCTTTCCGGGAGCGGGCATGCTCGGGGCGTCGTCATCAAGGGAATCGATCCCGAACTTGAAAGCCGCTTCGATGATGCACTCCGGCGCATCGTTTCCGGCGCGGCTGATTTCGCTCCAGACGCGGACGGATTCGACTCGATCGTTGTGGGACACCTGATGGCGGATGAACTCAATATCCACGCAGGGGATTACGTCACGCTGACCAGCCCTGAAGGAAGGCTTACTCCCTACGGGATGGTGCCGCGCTCACGCCGTTTCCGGGTTGCCGCGGTTTTTAATTCCGGTTTCTATGACTACGATGCGAACTGGGCATTCGCCACGCTGGCAGCGACGCAAAACCTCGCAGGCGTTGGGGATGTGGCAAGCGTACTTGAATTCCGAGTGCGAGATGTGGACCACGCGGTGGACGCCGCCCGCGCAATCGGCGCGGCAGCGGGACAAGGGTTTACCACCACAACGTGGGAAGACGAAAATCGCGCTCTGTTCCGCGCGCTGGCTCTGGAAAAGCTCGTCACCGCGCTATTTATTGGGTTGATCACCTTCGTTGCGGGGTTGAATATCCTAGTCGTGCTGGCCATGACGGTCACCGATCGCGCACGCGACATCGCTGTGCTGATGTCGCTGGGCGCCTACCGCCCTCAAGTTCGCAATATTTTCATGCTCCAGGGACTTACGGTGGGTGTGATCGGTACGCTGATGGGACTGATTGCGGGCTATACGATTTCCTGGGCTGCGGGATCGTATCACCTGATTCCACTTGACCCTCAAGTATACTCCGTGCCATACGTGCCGTTTCAATCCAGCGCGCTCGATGGAGTTTGGATTGCGGCCGCCGCGATTGCGATCAGCGGTGCCGCCACATTAATTCCCGCGCGCGCCGCGTCACGGATATTGCCCGTCGATATTCTGCGGTATGAGTAGTTTACCGCGTTAAATGTCCGGTCATCTGGAATGACTCGAAAATGAAGTATAACTAGGGCTCGGAGGGTTTTGATGGCCGAGAGTGAGATTATTTTTCAGTTCAAGAATCGCCCGAGGGCGGCTATGAGGCTCGCGCACTGGGTCACGCAATTTTCACTCGGGCAGACTCAATCGAAGAGCTCAAAATCTCGCTTCGCGACGCCGTCGCCTGTCACTTCACCGAGGAATCCAAACCGCTCGTAATCCGGCTTCATACGGTGAAGGGCGAAGTGATCCTGGCTTGAGACTTACTCGCGATCTCAGAGGGAGGAGCTTGCTCAACTGCTTCGACAGTACGGATAAATCCTAAATCGTCGGACTGGAAGCCTCATGCGGCTAAGCACTCAGTTTATGGGCCGCGAACACAACATTACAATTCCCGCGCACAAACAACCTCGGATTGGAGCTCTGGCAGAAATTGCGGGTGCTGTTGCCAACTACCTCGAAATCACGCGGGAGGAATTGGCTCGAAATCTATTCGAACGGTAGCCGCATCTTCAGCCCGAACCTTATCCTGTATTCCAGGTCAAAAGATTCCGAGTAACGAATTTTCCTATCCAAGAAATCGTGAATTTGGCGCACCGCTTGCACTTAAACTGGTGTACGCTTTGCCAGCGTGAAGTGAGCGACTGGAAGCCGTAAAAGGTCATCCGGCTCGGGCCACAATCGCCTTTCGTATCAACTACTTGGGAAGGGAGGCGGCGAGTACCAAAATGAGGCAGTATTGCCACCGGTATTCATTGGGCAATAATGTGAAATGGTTTGCCCCCAGTCAAACCGAGCGCCTCTGGCCCGCGCGGGTCAAAACAAACGCGGGGCGTAAAAGAGCATCTAAGAAGTCAGTCATTCGAAAAGTTTTTCAGCGGATTTCCCGTCGCAGCGGGACGAATCGCTAGTCGATTGTTCTTGAGTTTCTGGGAGATCGGTAACGAACATGGCGTTGGCATCTTCAGCTTCGGCAAAAGCATTTGAGAAGTCCGTTGCTCGATCGGGCGTGCTGATCGAGGCACGCGACTTGCGCAAAAGCTATGGTGCGGGAGCAGCTGAAATTACTGTTCTGTCCGGCATTGATGTCCGCGCGGACGCGGGAGAATTGATCGCGATCGTCGGCCCTTCTGGTGCGGGAAAGAGTACTTTTCTGCATATTTTGGCCGCGCTAGACACGCCAACGAGCGGTACAGTATACTTCGAACAGAAGGCGATAGATTCGTTTCAGGAGAGCGAGCTTGCGGATTATCGCAACCGCTCGATAGGTTTTGTTTGGCAGCGGCACCACCTCTTAGCTGATTTTACGGCGGCTGAGAACGTGGCGATGCCACTGCTGATGCGCGGCGCAGGATACGAAGAGGCGATCGAAGCCTCCGCTCGCTGGCTCCGGGAAGTCGGGCTGGAAGCGCGTATCCATCAGCGTGCGGGGGAGTTGTCCGGAGGGGAACAGCAGCGCGTGGCGATTGCCCGTGCGCTTGTGCAGCGACCAGCCCTGTTGCTGGCCGATGAGCCCACCGGCGATCTGGACGAGCGAAACGCAACCGCAGTTTTTGAACTGATGCAGCGTTTGCATCGCGAGTACAGGCTCACCTCCATCCTGGCCACGCATAACACAGTTCTGGCAGGGCGCGCGGATCGCGTGCTGCGATTGGAGCACGGATTGCTCTTGCCAGTAGGTGAAATACCAAAACCCTGAGGTTTCCACTGAGGGAGAAACGAGTTGACCCGTGTTTGAACGTTACACAGAGAAGGCACGACGAGTCATATTTTTTGCGCGGTACGAGGCCAGCCAGTACGGATCCCCGTACATCGAGACGGAACACCTGTTGCTCGGCTTGATGCGTGAGGATAAGGCTCTAGCCAACCGTTTCCTACGGTCCCACGGCTCGATCGAGTCCATCCGCAAGGAGATCGAGCAGCGCATCACGATCCGTGAGCGCATATCCACGTCCGTCGAGGTCCCGCTCAGCCAGGAATCCAAGCGCATCCTGAACTTCGCCACGGAAGAAGCGGAGCGCCTGGGGCACAAGCACGTCGGCACCGAGCATTTGCTGCTCGGAATCCTGCGAGAAGAAAAGTGTTTCGGCGCGGAGATTTTGCAGGAGCGCGGCCTGAGGCTTTCCACGCTCCGTGAAGAACTGGCTCGAAGCGCCGGTGAAAAAGCTCCGGCCTCGCGTCCTAAAGAGACTTCCCTGCTCGCGGAATTCAGCCGCGACCTGACGCAGGCAGCGCTGGAAGGACAACTCGATCCATTGGTCGGACGCGAGCGTGAAGTGGAACGCGTCATTCAAATTCTTTGCCGCCGAACGAAAAATAATCCCGTGCTGATCGGCGAACCCGGCGTTGGGAAGACGGCGATTGTGGAAGGGCTTGCGCAGCGAATTTCCGATAGCGACGTGCCCCCATTCCTGGCCGATAAGCGCATACTGTCCCTCGACCTTTCCTTGATCGTCGCCGGCACCAAATATCGCGGCCAGTTCGAGGAGCGGCTCAAGACCATCATGAAAGAATTGATGGAGAGCCAGAACTCGATTGTGTTTATCGATGAGCTGCACACACTGGTGGGTGCCGGATCGGCGGAAGGCTCGCTCGACGCGGCCAATATCCTGAAACCCGCGCTTTCTCGCGGAGAAATTCAGTGCATCGGCGCGACGACCCCGGGTGAATACCGCAAGTCCGTGGAAAAAGATCGTTCGCTGGAACGCCGTTTCCAGGCGGTTAAAGTGGGCGCGCCGTCCGAGGATGATGCCATCCAAGTCCTCGAAGGTGTGCGCGAGCGCTACGAGAAATTTCATGCGGTGAGCTACACGGACGAAGCGATTCGCTACGCCGTTTATCTGTCGAGCCGCTATATTCCAGACCGCTTCCTTCCAGACAAGGCCATCGACCTGATCGACGAAGCGGGAGCGCGCGTCAAATTGCGCCAGGCGATGCTGCCGGATGAAGTAGCCGAAGTGCAGAAGCGTGTAAAGTTCATCACGCATCGGATGGAAACCGCGATCGCGAATCACGAATTTGAAAAGGCGCGGTTCTATTCCGAAGAGGAGCGCAAGGAAAAAGAGAATCTCCGCGTGGTGCGGGAGAAGCTCAAACTCGACGATACAAATACCGGGATCGTCACTCGGGAAGACATCGAGGAAGTCGTCGCGCGCTGGACCGGGATCAACGTTTCGTCGATCAAGGAAGATGAACAGCAGAAACTTCTGCGTATCGAAGTGGAATTACACAAGCGCGTCATCAGCCAGGACAAGGCGATTACTGCCTTGGCACGCGCGATTCGCCGCAGTCGAGCCGGACTCAAGGCTCCGGGGCGTCCGGTGGGCTGCTTTCTGTTCCTCGGTCCGACGGGCGTTGGCAAGACCGAGGTCGCACGGCGTCTCTCGGAATTCATGTTTGGCAGCGAAAAGTCGCTGATCCGGTTTGACATGTCCGAGTACATGGAGAAACATTCCGTATCGAAGTTGATCGGAGCGCCTCCAGGATATGTGGGATATGAAGAGGGCGGCCAACTGACCGAGCGGGTCCGTCGAACGCCGTATTCAGTTATTTTGTTGGATGAAGTCGAAAAGGCGCACCCGGACGTGTACAATATCCTGCTCCAAGTCTTCGAAGATGGGCAATTGACGGACGGCTTGGGCAATACAGTGGATTTCCGGAACACGATCGTGATCATGACATCCAACCTGGGCGCTCGGCACCTTCAGAAGCGGTCGACGATGGGATTCCAATCCGCCGCCGAAGAAGGCAATATCAAGAGCCTGGACGAACTTGTACTAAGTGAAGTGAAGCGTGTCTTCAATCCGGAATTCCTGAATCGGTTAGATGAGATTATTTTGTTTAACCCGCTGGGTGACGAAGAACTGCTCCGCATCATCGATTTGCTGGTCGGCCAGATCAACGACACTTTGATCCACCGCCAGGTGCAGATTGTTCTGACGCAGGAAGCACGCCAGTGGGTCCTTGAGAAGACATGCGGGGATCGCAGTTATGGCGCGCGGCCATTGCGGCGAGCATTGCAAAAGTACGTCGAAGATCCGTTGTCGGAAGCGTTGATTCAGGGCGGCCTGCAGCGCCCGGCGACACTGGAAGTCTACGTCTCAAGCGACGGGCTCGGCTTCCGACCGGTGGTCGAAGCAACCCCGGTATCCCACTAGCGAATCCTACGCGCGCAGGCCGCACTCTCGTCTGAGTCGGCTGGGGGAGCGTACAATCTTGTTTCGGGGGAAGCGGCCTTGATCTGTGTTCAGGCCGCAAGCAAGCATTTGTGTTTTGTGTCTCGGCTGCGAGCACACCTGGTGTGCATTGCCGCGTTGGTGTGCCTTGTTCCGGGTGCGTGGGCTTTCCCGCCGCCCGGACAGCAACGGCAGCCGGCGGGCACTGTAAATGCAGCAAATACGCCAACCATCGAGCGGATCGAATTCCAGGGCAATCGGAGAATCCGCAGCGAGACGCTTCGAGCCCGCATCTTTTCCCGCCCAGGCGATCCAGTAAACGAAGAAGCGCTTCGGCGCGACTTTCACGCCTTGTGGAATACTCAGTATTTCGAGGACATGCGTCTCGAAATTCAGGATAGTCCGGACAAGCCAAACCAAAAGATTGTCATCTTTTACGTCACGGAACGCCCGGTCATCCGTCGCATCGTCTACAAAGGCAATAAATCAGTTTCCGAATCCGACATCCTGGACAGGTTCAAGGACCGCAAGGTCGGGCTTTCGATCGAAAGCCAGTTCGATCCCACGCGCATTAAGAAGGCGGAAGTGGTATTGAAGGAACTGCTGGCGGAACACGGGCGTCAGTTCGCCACCATCAAACCCACCTTCGAGCGAGTACCGGGCACGAACGCGGTAACGCTCACGTTTAATATCGATGAAGGACCGAAGGTAAAAGTCGGCAAGATCCTCATCACGGGGAACACCGCATTCTCGGGCCGCAAGATTATCCGCACCATGCACAACTCCCGGCCGTACGCAATTCCACTAGGACCCTTGGGATACATGAATGTGATATCCAAGACATTCGATCGTCCGAAACTGGATGAAGACATGGAGATCGGAATCCGCGGCATTTATCAGGATAACGGCTATTTCAAGGTGCTGGTGAAAGATCCGATCATCGAAAACGTCACCGTGACCCACGGACTGCTTCCCGGCAACATGCCACTCGTCGGACAAAAGCAAGGCAAGGAGACGAACATCACGATTCCGATCGAAGAGGGAGCGCGGTATCGCATGGGAACGCTTCACGTGCGCAACGCGAATCCGGACGAGGGCCTGTTCTTCAAGACGGAATTTCTGGAGTCGATTTTCCCGGTTAAGAAGGGCGAAATTTTCAGCGTGGCAAAAGTCCGCAAGGCGATCGAGGATTACACGAAGCTCTACGGAAATTACGGGTTCATCGATTTCACCGCCGTGCCGGACACAAACGTGCACGAAGACACAAAGACGATCGATCTGACGTTCGCCTTCGACCAGCAAAAGCAATTCTTCGTGCGGCGCATCGATTTCAGCGGCAATACAGGGACGCGCGATAAAGTAATTCGCCGACAAGGCACCGTGGATATCCTCCTCAAACTCAAGGAGAAGGGCAAGCAGTCCATCAGCTTGACAGGCGGAGTCAGCGGTATTGCTGGAAGCTATATAGGGCTGACCTATCAGACGAACAATTTCCTGGGACTCGGCGAAACACTTACTGTGGGCGCAAACGTTGGCACCTTGCAGCGCACCGTTTCGTTCGGCTTCACCGAGCCCTATCTGTTCGACCGCCCGATCAGCACCGGCTTCACTGTCTTCACAAGCCGCTATAATTTCAACCAGAATACGCAAAGTTCGCTGGCGCTGGGATATCAGGTGCAATTGAACCCGAACACCGTGCAGAACTACGTGCAGGACAGCGACGGCTTCACGATTTTTTCCAGCTACCCGATGAAGAAGTTCGGTTTCGCTCGCGTTGGTTTGACGTATGGTTTGACCGCCACAAGCATCAAATCGGCGAGCACGGCGGCAACGGCTCTGTTCACCGTTCTGCAATTCCAGGCGCTTGCCGGGCCGTCTTCTTTAACGGGTATTCACTCGAGCAAGATCACACCGAGCCTGACCTACAACACGGTCGATAACCCCGTGAACCCGACTCACGGCAAGAGCTTCTTCACTTCGTTTGCGCTGGAGGGCGGTCCCCTGGGCGGCAACGTCAACAGCATCACCCAGATCGTGGAAGGCAAGTATTTTCGACCGAACTATCACCGGCGCAATGTAATCGCCATGCGTGTTACGGGTGCGTTCATCACGGGATACGACGGGAAGGTGGTTGCTCCCTACAGCCGCTTCTACCTGGGTGGTGAAACCGACTTGCGCGGATTCGATGTTCGAACTGTTTCTCCTGTCGTTTTTATTCCGCAACTCACTACGACCGCGGTCACCTTTACAAATCCCACGGTTCTCTCGAACGGGAATCCGACAACCGGTACAATCAACATCCCGACGCTCAGTTATCAGACTTCGTTCCCCGGCGGCGACACCGAGCTAGTAACCAATTTCGAATATCGAATTCCTGTCGCGCCTCATGTCAGCGTTTCCTTATTCGGCGACGCCGGCGCTACGGGCGTGATACGGCACGATCAGCTCCAGCTGAATTCGACGGATTTCACTTCGTTGCAACAGCAGTTTCCCTATTCGAACGTCAGCCAGCAGCTTCCATTTCAGCCGGGAACGAATTTCAAGCTTCGCACCTCGGTAGGAGTCGAGCTGGTCATACAGTTGCCCATCGTGCAAGCACCGTTCCGCATTTTTTGGGCCTATAACCTCGAACGTATGTCGCAAATCATTACGGCGCCGCAGGACCAGTTTCCCGGAGCCATCAGCCAGTTGACGACGAACAATCCGAACTATACAGCCTGGGATCCGTATCGAGCGCAGGCGCCGCTTCCGGAGATTTGGAACTCGCAGGTGGTGCCGCAGATTATAAATACATTTAACAATCCGCAACGGACGAACTTTTTCGATCCCGTGCGCACCTTCCGGTTCACGGTAAGCCGGACGTTCTGATGGGAATTTTCGTGCCAATCGCTAAAGTGGCACAGGCTACAAAGTCTGTGTGGCAACCGGAATTCGAGAACTTCCGTAGCGCCCGCCTTCAGGCGGCGTGACGCTTCGTCGTGAAGGTGATAACAAATACCCAGGCTGAAGCCTGTGCTGCTGGATCGAATGTCGACAAATGCGGGGGAGGACAGGGATGAGGCGGTGGAAGTTATATTCAGTAGTCGCTCTAGCGATGGCGCTTGGCACGTTTGGGTGCGGAGGAAGTAGCCCAACGAGTGTGACGCTAACGATCTCGCCCACAACTTCCAGCGTGGTCACCAATACGACCGAGCAATTTACCGCCACGGTTTCCGGTTCCAGCAACACGAACGTCACATGGGCCCTCACCTGCGCCACCGGGGTCACGGCGAATACTTGCGGCACGATCAACTCGGCTGGCCTGTACACCGCGCCTGCCACGGTCCCCACGACGACGTCCAACGGAACCACTGTGATTGCGCCCACGGTGACGATCACGGGCACGTCTCAAGCCGATACTACAAAAGTTGAGACTGCCACAGTGACAATCATCACGGGGATCAGCATTTCGATCACACCAGCTTCGGCAACGATCGGTACGGGAGAACATTTCACTTTCTCCGCCACTGTGAGTAATCCCGGCTGCAACACCACCTCGAATACGACTTGCCTTAACGTAACGTGGTCGCTTTCCACCACTCTCACCGGGATTGGGACGATCGACCCCAATCTTGGCACGTATACCGCGCCCGCGACCGTTCCATCACCCAGCGCCGTCACGGTCACGGCAACATCGGTCTCCGACACGTCGGTTACGGCAACTGCCGTGGTGAACGTCGTGACGTCAACGCTCCCCACAGTGACTTCGGTTACTCCCAACACGATGGGATTGGGCGGAGTGTTCCAGGATTTCTACATTACGGGGACGAATTTTATTTCGACGAACAATGTATTCGTCAACGGCGTGCAACTCGACGCTGCCAATGTGGCTGACGTATCGAGTTCGGTGATCCGTGGGCGGATTTCGGATTTCACGTTGGCTGCGCCACCCGCATCGGGAATTCTGCAGGTGAGCGTGTCACAGCAGGTTGGCCCGCCGCAGACGTGCGCCGATGCTTCACAGTGCCAGATTGCAATCGTGGGCGTACGGCCCGGAGTCGTGGGACCCTCTCCCGATACGATCACTCAGGGCAGCACGACTGTCATCCCCTTCAACGTAGACGGCGGGTTCTTTGGCACGGCGACAAATCCAGCGGTCAGTGCTACGTATGCCGGCCAACTCCGGGCGATTCAGGTTCCTACCAGCGGTTCCACGAATAGTACACGCCAACTGACCGTCAACCTTGGGGGCGGTTCGAACACAGATCTCGCGACTCCCGGCCTTTACCCAATCGCTATTCGGAACGCCACGAACCCGGCAAAATTTGCGGTCACCAATCTGGCCGTCCAGCCGAATTACCTTTTTTCTTCGATCAGTACCGTGGCCGCGCAACTGCCGGTTGGCAGTTTGCCCAGCGATGTAGCGATTAACCCGGCGACTGGAATGGCTGTGGTCGCAAACATGGGATCGAATAGCGTGTCTTTAATCCAGCTTACCGGCAGTTCGGCCGCGCCCGTCGCCACGATCTGCACGGCTTCGGTTGGTGCAGCGGCCCCGTGCCCGTCTTCAGGCCCCTCGAGCGTCGCCGTGGACTACGTGCGAAATATTGCCCTGGTTGTGAACTCGGCCACCAGCACGGTTGCGGTCGTGGATCTGAATAACCAGGCCGTCAGTTACGTGACTCCAGCCTTCCAGAATATTCCAGGAGCGGTCGGCATCAATCCAGTCACGGGCCGCGCGCTGGTCGCGATGCAACAACAAGGCTACGGCATGCTGATGGACTTGACACAGAATCCTCCAGCGATTATAGGCGTCGTGACAATCAGCACAGGTCCCAAGACACGTGTGGCGGTCGAACCCCATCTCAACTGGGCGATTGCCACGCCAGGCGGCGCCGGCACGGTCGGAATTGTGGATTTGAACGCCCAGACCGTGAACAACATTACTACGCTCAGTCGGACTACGAACGTCGTCACCGTGACGGTCCAGGCTCCGACGGCGGCGGCTCCGCAGCCGCCCCTGGCAGTGCAACTCAACGACGCTGTTCTTATCCAGAATGCGTCGGACCCAAGCTTCGATGGTATTTATTCCGTGACGGGCGTAGGTCCGGGCGGCTCGCAATTCAGCTACACTCAGCCCGGAAACGCTCTGCCCGACATCACTACCCCGTTCACGAGCCCGGGAACTGTAAACTATGCGCATTTTGTGGCGACCAACTCCATCGTCCCGTCCGATCAGGGAATCGCGATCAACCCGCAAACTCAACAAGCGGTGATCGTCGACCCAGGCGCCAACGGCGTAATATCTTTTTTCAGTCTGATCGATCAAACGACTTCGCCGTTCCAGCTTACGACAACGACCGGAAGTAATGAGGCAACGGGTCCAATCGCCGCCGCCTACAACCCACTGACGAATACGATCGTTACCGTAAATAATTTCGACAACACCTATTCGATAATCAATCCAACGACGCCAAGTCGCCTCTTACAGTCCGGGCAGGTCCTGAGCAGCCCGGTCGCTGTCGCAATCGACCCGGGCACCAACGTCGCCGTCATTGTCAACCAGGGAAACAACAGCGTGATGGTTCTAAATCTCGGCGCGATTCAGCCGTTTTCGATCACGGAAACAAGTCCGAAGACATTCGTAGCGAACTCGACGCTCACAAGCGCCGCTTCGCCTTCCGCGGTTACCCTCACCGTTCAGGGCATGGGTTTTGTGAACGGATCCGTGGTGCGCCTTGACGGAGTGGGACTGCAAACAACCTATATCAGTAACCGTCAGTTGACCGCCATTGCTCCGCCATCGCTGCTGTCGAGGGCGCACCGGTTCGCCCTCGACGTCCAAAATTCCGGCGGGGCCATCACCAACGCGGAAGACTTCACCGTCGAGCAGAGCGTGGATGTGACAGGATGCTCAGCTACGCCGTATCCATCGGGCGTGGCGATCGACCCGCAACAGAATCTAGTCGCTGTCACCCTCAATGGCTGCAATAGCCTGGCCCTGATTAGTCTTGCAACTGGCACGGGAAACACAGTCGCGGTGGGCAACAATCCTATCGGGGTCGCCGTCCTGCCCTCGTTGCACCTCGCCGTCGTAGCCAATAATGCGGATGGAACCGCGTCGGTGGTGGATGAACTCGGCCAATCGGTAACGCAACTGGTCACAACAGGTTCAGGCTCCTTTGGTGTGGCGGTCGATCAAGACACGCAAGAGGCTGCGGTGGCAAACAGCACGGCGAATACTGTGACCGTGCTGAACGTCATCAGCGGCTCGACCAACAGTATTTCCACGGGCCAGCGGCCGGTCGCGGTCGGATTCAACTATCAAGATCACCAAGTGGGAATCGCCACGACGGGGAGCAATACATTCGCCGTGGCGGACGGCGCGGCAAGTAGCACGACGCAGTCGTTCACCGTGAACGAACCGACGGCAGTGGTTTACGATCCAGTGCCGGCGGACTGCGGCACCAACAATACCTATGGCTGCTTTATCGTCACCGGGAGCGGAACCAACTCGGTGGAGGTCGTCGATCCAATTTCGCAGCAGACCAATTCGTTTGCCGTCGGGATCAATCCGACGGCTATTGCATATAATTATCTGACGAGCACCCTGGTGACGACCAATACATCGAGCCATACGATTACGGTGGCCGATTTCCTCGGCAAAAAGCCTCGCGCGGTGTTAACCTTGCCTCCGGCGCCAGTGATATCGAATCTGTCGATTGTCGGCTCATTGCAATTCGCCTTGGATATCCATCCGTTGACGAATCTAGTCGTAATCGCGGATACGGCGAACGGGCGCGTCCTGTTTGTGCCGATACCGTACTAATTGGAATTGGGCTTTAAGAATCGGATCGGGGGTCAGCCAACTCGGTGGGCATCCCGGCGCATCGGTACATGTGCGCAGGAAAGGCAGAGTGGGGCGGGGTCGGACGGGTTGGATGTATTTCTGATTGACTCCCGTGAATTTGGGCCGCTATAATCCGCGATTTGTGATTTTGGTATAAATGATAAGGAGTGAGGATGAAAGTCAATTTACGTCTCAAAGGCCTTTTTGCGGCATTGTTCGTCTTGTGTTTGGCCCCAGCTCCCGCCGTCAGGGCGCAGGGCGCGGCACCAGCAGCAGCGCCAGCTAAGATCGCCTTGATCAATGTTCGGAACGCAATTGTTGCCACTGCGGAAGGAAAACTAGCGCAGGCTCAATTGCAATCGCAATTCGCGCCAAAACAAAACGACTTGCAGAACACGCAGAAGCAAATCGAAGAGATCCAGCGCCGGATGAATGAGGGGGCCCGCACGCTCAGCGACGACGAAAAGGGAAAACTGCAGCGTCAGGGCGAACTGCTCACGCGCCGCCTGCAGCGCGGCAACGACGACCTGAACGAGGAATTGAACGCGGCGCAAAGTGAAATCGTTGATGGCATTGGCCGCAAAATGCTTGAGGTATTGGATCGCTATTCCCGGGAGAATGGCTACACTGTTGTCCTGGACACTTCCGCTCAGGGCAGCCCTGTTGTCTATGGATCGTCGACGTCCGATGTCACGCAGGACATCGTGCGGCTTTACGACCAGGCATATCCCATAAAGGCTGGCGCACCGGCAGCAGCGGCCCCGGCGCCAAAACCGGCGACTCCAGCTGGCGCAGCGACTGCTCCGAAGCCGGCAGCTCCCAAACCGGCCCAGTAACGAAATTCGCGGTTTAGAATCGAGCCATAGTCCTGAAGCCAGGGGCGAATTTGGCAGCCCCTGGCTTTTTTTATTGCCTCTTTTCAAATTGTCCGGACAGCGCCCTACTCTAGATTGTCTGTGGCTTGCTTTTGGGGGGGCGGCTGACTATACTGTGCAGTGCCTGAGCGGGTCGCATTTCTCAGTGGGCGAGAGCCCACTTTTTTATTGAGCGCGAGCCGGAGCGCAAATCGCCGGGCTTTTTTCGGTTAGCAAGTCCGTTCCGGTGGACTGCGGGAAGCTGGAGATGGATCTGGAGCGCATCCGCGAGGCGGCCGAGCGCGTGGCGGGCTCGCTGGGCATGGAAGTGGTTGACGTTGAATGGAAGGTCGGCAAGCAGCGCTTCCTCCGCGTCTACATCGATAAGCCCGAAGGCATCAGCCACAACGATTGCGAAGCCGTGAGCAATCAGTTCAGCGTCATTCTGGACGCGGAGGACTTGGTTCCCGGACCTCACTATATTCTTGAAGTCAGTTCGCCGGGGCTGGATCGCAAATTGACTAAGCCGGCTGAGTTCACGCGGTTCGTGGGACGGCTGGCAAGAATCTCCACCATCGAACCGGTGGAGAACCAGAAATTTTTTGAAGGCCGTCTGGCGGGTTTCGCCGACGGCAAGGTACAGATCGAAGTGAAGGGCCGGGTGATTGCTTTGCCGATGGAAGGAATTCGCAAGGCGAACCTGGTTGTTGAATTCTAAGGTGAGGGACAGATGGCCAATCTGCTGTATCAGACAATCGAGCAGATCAGCCGGGAAAAGCATATTGAACCGGAAGTGATCGTCGCCGCGATTGAAGACGCGATGATCGTTGCCGCGCGGAAGTATTACAAGACCGAGGAAGATCTCCGCGCCAAGTTCAATCCGGACTCCGGGCAGGTCGATGTATTCGCCGTGCGTCCGGTGGTCGACGAAGTCACCGACCCCAAGAAGGAATTCACGCTGGCGGAAGCGAAGAAATTCGATCCGAACGCGCAAGTGGGCGGCGAGATTGTAATTCCCAAACCAACCGATGTGCTTGGCCGCATCGCCGCACAAACCGCCAAGCAAGTGATCATGCAGAAGGTGCGCGAGGCGGAACGCGACACAATCTACAACGAGTACAATGGCCGCGTCGGCGAATTAGTCAATTGCGTCGTCAAACGCACGGAGGGGCCCGACGTCATCGTCGATCTGGGGCGGGCCGAAGCCCGCATGCCCAAGCGCGAACAGTCGCGCCTGGAAACGTACAACATCGGCGACAGGCTGCGCGTCGTGATTCGGGCAGTGGATCGCTCCGCGAAGGGACCGCAGGTGATCGTATCGCGCGCCGATCCTATTCTGGTTCAGCGGCTTTTCGAGATGGAAGTTCCGGAAATTTACGATGGCACCGTGCAAATTCGCGCGGCCGCGCGCGAAGCCGGCGAACGCACTAAGATCGCCGTGCAGAGCCGCGACAAGGATGTGGACCCTGTGGGCGCATGCGTGGGCATGAAGGGAATGCGCGTGCAGTCGATCATCCGCGAATTGCGCGGCGAAAAGATCGACATCATTCCTTATTCCGAGGATACCGTCACGTTTGCGCAGAAGGCGCTTTCTCCCGCGAAGGTCACGCGCGTTCAAATTATCGATCCCGAGACGCGCCATCTGGAAATCATCGTCGAAGACACTCAGCTTTCGCTCGCGATCGGAAAGAAGGGGCAGAACGTCCGTCTGGCCAGCAAGCTGATCGGCTGGAACGTGGACATCAAAAGCGAGGAAGAAAAGCGCCAGGAAATCGAGGCGCAGATGTCCGCCCTCACCGCGCCGGGAACACCGCTTTCGGAATTGAAAGGCGTCGGACCGAAAACCGTCGAACGAATTGAAACTCACGGCATTACCACAATTGAAAAGCTGGCCGACATGACGCCGGAACAACTCACGGAGATTCCGGGAATCGGCGAGAAGATGGTCGAAAAGATTCAGTTATCGGTAGCCGCGTATTTTCAGTCTCTTGAAAATCCGGAGGCGGAAACGGAATCGATCGAGGCGCTGGCGGACGTGGAATCCGCGGAAGATGCTGCCGAGCAAGCAGAAGCCTCGGCAGAGGCGGTTGAAGCAGCGGATGTTGCAGCCGA